>NZ_JBFUDK010000005.1:0-291351 GCF_056404755.1 Sphingomonas sp. P2_B6 | reverse complement strand
CCCATCAAAGTATCACTTTGATGGGACCCTAAAGAACCGTTTTTCGAGATAAACCCCTAACCGGGTTTGCCCGCGGTCAGGAAACTGACCGCGAGCTGTCTCACCGGCCTCATTGCTTGGTGGCTATAGCGTCAGTGCCCCACCCGATCCCATCCCGAACTCGGCCGTGAAACCTGACTGCGCCGATGGTACTATTGCTCAAGCAATGGAAGAGTAGGTCGTCGCCAGGCATTGAAGCCGGTGAAACAACACGAAAAACGGAACCAGGAACCCATTCACAGTCATCCACCCGCCAACCAGCGGGTGCGAACCTTGGCGCGGGGTGGAGCAGCCCGGTAGCTCGTCAGGCTCATAACCTGAAGGTCACAGGTTCAAATCCTGTCCCCGCAACCAACGTCTCAACTCCAACGCCGAAACGGCGACAGAACCCATCTCATACCAACACCCACAGCCCGCAAAGCATCCGCTTCGCGGGCCGCAACGCGTTCGGCCACGGCCTCCAAAAATGTCAGTGACCTTCATGACATTTTGCGCCCCAGACCCTCGAGTCAACACACCAGCCTCCGACTAGAGACAATACTCCGACGATCGCAAAACGCCGGCGCTCTTTCTCAACGTCGAAACCTCACCCCAGTAGATCCAGCTGCGCTTCGTCCTCACCCCCATCGAAGGTCGACAGGGTCACCCCGATCAGCCGGATCCCCGCTCGCAGCGGGTACAGCGTCCGCACCAGCGCGATCGCCGTGTCGTGCAAGGTCTCGCGGTCGTTCACCGTCGCATGCCGTGTCCGGCTGCGCGTCACCGTCTGGAAATCGGCATAGCGGCATTTCACCGTCACCGTCCGTCCGCGTCCGCCCGATTTCTCGCACCAGGCCCATACATCGTCGGCCATCGCCCGCACGCCTTCCTCGACCTGCTCGGGTGTCTCGCGATCCTCGCTATAGGTCGTTTCCGAGCCCGAGGATTTGCGCGGCCGGTCCGGGTTGACGATCCGGTCGTCCTCGCCCCGCGCGATCGCATGATACCAGGCGCCGGCCTTGCCGAAATGCGCCTGCAGGAACGCCATTTCCTGCGCGCGCAGATCCGCGCCGGTGAAGATGCCCAGCCGGTTCATCTTCTCCGCGGTCTTCGGCCCGACCCCGTGGAACCGCCCGACCTCGAGCTTCTCGACGAACGCCGCGCCCGCGCCGGGTGTGATGACGCATTGCCCATTGGGCTTGTTCTGGTCCGAGGCGAGCTTGGCGAGGAACTTGTTGTAGGAAATGCCCGCGGATGCCGTCAGCCCGGTCGTCTCGAAGATCCGTGCCCTTATCTCCGCCGCCGTTTCGGTCGCCGAAGCAAGCCCGCGCAGATTCTCCGTCACGTCGAGATAGGCCTCGTCGAGCGACAACGGTTCGACCAGCGGCGTATAGTCGAGGAAGATCGCCCGGATCTGCTGCGAGACGGCGCGGTACACCTCGAAGCGCGGCGGCACGAAGACGAGCTCGGCGCAGCGCCTGAGCGCCGTGACCGAGGGCATCGCGCTGCGCACCCCGAAGCGCCGCGCCTCGTAACTCGCCGCCGCGACCACGCCTCGCCCGCTCGGGCTGCCCACCGCCAGCGGCCGGCCGCGCAGGCTCGGGTCGTCGCGCTGCTCCACCGACGCGTAAAAGGCGTCCATATCGACATGGATGATCTTGCGGGTCACGGCCCCGCCTTCTGGCACTGACGGCACGGTTCAGGAATAGCGCTCCTCGGTCCAGGGATCGCCGCGCATATGATAGCCGTTGACCTCCCAGAAGCCGGCCTTGTCGGCGGCCAGAAAGTCGATCCCCTTGATCCACTTCGCGCTCTTCCAGAAATAGAGATGCGGCACCACCAGCCGCGCCGGCCCGCCATGCTGGCGCGCCAGCGGTTTGCCCTGCCAGCCATGCGCCAGGATCGCGTCGGGAGCGGCAAAATCGGCCAGCGGCAGGTTGGTGGTATAGCCGTCATAGCCGTGGAGCAGCACGAACGCCGCGTCCTCGCCGGGCTGGACCAGATCGAGCAGGTCGCGCGTCAGCACGCCCTGCCAGTCATTATCGTAGCGCGACCAGGTGGTGACGCAGTGAATGTCGGTGCGGATGCCCGTCTGCGGCAACGCCATGAACGCCTTCCAGTCGAGCGCGACCGGGTTGTCGACCAGTCCGCTCACCGTCAGCATCCAGCGTTCGGTCGGCACATCGGGCTGCTGGCCCAGGTCGAGCACCGGCCAGTCGCGCACCAGATGCTGGCCGGGCGGCAGGCGCTCGGTGTCGGGGCGTGCGCTGTGGCCGGTCAGGAACTTGCCCTCGCTCGCCCAGCGCTGCTTCGATCGGGTGAGCTTGCTCGCTTCGGGGATGTCGTCGTCCATCCGTCGCTCCTGTGCCGTGCGCGCCCTGATTACAGCACGCGCTTCGCCGGCAACAGGGCCTTGTCGATCCGCGCCGACACGCCGACGCTGCGCCCCGCGAGATTGGCGATGGTGAGGCGCACCGCGCTGCCCATCAGCTGAGCGCTCTCGGACAGGGTCAGGCCCTAGTCCTGCTGCAACCACTGGATCAGGTCGGGCCCTGGTCGGTGCGTCAAGTGGCGCAAAGCAATGTTAGCGCTATAAATCAGATATGCTATATGATCCGCGCAGGCGGAATCGCCGCTGCGTCGGGGAGGATTATCGAATGACGGTGTCGCGCTGGGTAGCCATGTCGCTCGCGCTCGTAGCCAGTGTTGCGGGCGCCGAAACGCCCCGGCCGGCCGGGCAGTTCGTCGATCACCGCGACATCGGCGGGCCGGCGCATCCCGGCAACACCTCTTACGATGCGCAGACCGGCACCTATTCGATCACCGGCGGGGGCAGCAACATGTGGGCCGGGCACGACGCCTTCCAGTTCACCTGGAAGCCGATGTCGGGCAATGTCGCGATGCAGACCGATCTCGACTTTACCAGCCCCAAGCCGGCGCCGACCGCAGGCGGCTTCCTCCACCGCAAGGGCGGCGTGGTGCTGCGCCAGGATCTCGATCCGGATTCGGCCTATGTCGACGCGATCCGCATGAGCAACGACCAGCTCTCGCTGCAATATCGCGAAGTGAAGGGCGGGCAGACCCGGCTCATCTGGATCAACACCAGCCGGCTCGGCACGGTGAAGCTCGAGAAGATCGGCGACTATGCCTATCTCTCGGTGCCCGGGGCCGATGGAAAGCTCCACCGCGCCGGCGGCTCGTTCAAGCTGAAGATCACCGGCACCTATTATATCGGCCTGGGCGTCTGTGCGCATGACGACACCACCAGCGAGACCATGGCGTTCAGCAAGGTGAAGATCACCCCGCTCCCCGCGAACGCGACGGGCCGCTCGAACGACACCACGCTGCAGACCATTCAGGTCGCCAATGAGTTCGAGCAGACCGTGCTGCACCGCGCCGCCGTTCCGATCGCGATCGCCGGCTGGTCGCCCGACGGCAAGGACATCGTCTATCACACGGGCGGCGCGACCTGGGGCGCCACCGGCTGGGACAGCGACCGGGTCGGGAAACTCACCGGCGCGGCACCCGCGCTGGCGGCCCTTCCGGCCGGCGACTGGGTCTATTCCAGCGCCCCGGCCGGCTCGGCCTCCGGCCTCTGGCGCGCCCGCGCCGATGGCAGTGCGCGCACCCCGATCGAGACGGGCGCGGGCAGCGCATTCGATCCGCGCCTGTCGCCCGACGGCAAATGGCTGGTGTATCTCGCGACCGAAGCGCCGGTCCGCACCCTCGCGGCCACGACCGATGTCGCGCTGCGCCGCATGCCGGTGACGGACGGCGTGCCTCAGCCCGACAAGGCCATCACCCTGTCGAAGTTCCGCGGCGGCGCAGGCTCGCTCGACAAGGCAGCCTGGTCGCCCGACAGCAGACTGATCGCCTTCGTCACGCGCGACTGAGGCGGGAGGGCCTCCGCTCGGGGATTTGACCGGCGTCAAAGCGCCACCGGCAGCCGGGGCGCATCCCACCATCCTCACCTGGATGGAGCCTTTGAGATGATCGCCAACGCCTTTCCGCTGCTCGTTATCGTCAGCATGGTCCTGTTCGCGCTGGTGCTCGGCGGGATCGGCATCGAGGACGCGGTCCGCCACCGCGGCGAGTAAGGCTCAGCCCGCCGGTTCGATCCGGTAGTGGATCGGCTTGAAGCTGCCGCCGTTGGAATCCGGCGCCGAACAGGCGGTGAGGCCAATGATCAGATCGGCCGCCGCGCGAAAGGCGATATGGTCTCCGGCCCTGCTGATCGGCGGCAGCACCTTGAGTTCGCCGGTCTTGCCGTCGACCGGCACGTTCATGAAGCAGTTGAACGCGGTCGGGATTCGGTCCGGCACCACGCCATAGGGCGCCAGCGCTTCGGCGAGATTGCCGAAACAGCCGCGGTGCGGCGCCAGGTCGTCATAGAGCAGCCGGAAGGTGTCCGCCGAGCAGGGCGTCAGCAGGAAGTCGTGCCGGCCGACCATGTCCTCGACGATCTCCAGCAGCACGTTGGAGCGGTTCGAATAAAGCTTGTCGCCCGTCGTCAGATAGAGGCGCGAGGCATAGTCGAGCGTCCGCCCCGACGAGATCACCTCGTCCACATCATCGGCGTTGAAGGCCAGCAGATCGGCCACCTGCTCGCCGCGCGGGTCGATCACCACCAGCGTCTCGCCTTTGGCGAGCCGGAAGGCCGTGCCGCTGCGCTCGGGAATCTCGGTCACGTCGTTCACTTGGCGTCCCCTGCATAGCGAAACGGACAGGCCCAGTCCGAGCCCACCGCGCGGCCGCTATATTGCCGCGCCTCGCTCGTGTCGCCGTGCCGCGCCAGCATCGGGTTGCGCGATCCGGCCAGCGCTTCGTCGCGCAGCAGGATCTTCTCGCGCATGCCCTCATATTTGCCCTGCGCGCGGAGCGTCTCGAACTGGTCGTGCAGGTTGAAGATCATGGCGGGCCGCGCAAAGCGCCGCGCCGGGCGGCTGGCATGCGGATGCAGGCCGACGATGAAAAAGGCCTCGCCGCCGAAGCTCAGCGAGAAATGCGGGTTCTCCGGGTCGGAGCTGACGGCGGGATCATAATCCTGGCCGCGCCACACATCCTTGTCCGACAGCGACTGGACGCGTTCCCACAAGGCGGCCTCGAACCTGTCCTCGGCCAGGTCCTCGGGGCCCTCGAACACGACCGCGAAGCTGCGGAACAGCGCAGGCGCCGCGCGATAGGCGCCGGCAAAGGCGATCAGCCCGTCATGGATGCGCAGATCGTCCCACGCGCTGTCGATGCGGTTACAGGCGAGCACCTGCAACGTGCCGCGCGCCAGGGCCGCCTTGGCGCCGACACAGGGGAAAGCCGGATCGTCGACCATGGCGTGCATCATGGCCTGCAATTCGTCCTGCGCATGATGCTGCCAGGGGTGAAGGGGGGTGCTGGGTGGTGACATAGCCGGGGGAAGACGCTTCGCCGCCGCCGCCGTTCCCGGGATTCGCACTGATCTACAGCAAGCGCGCCGCGATGAAATAAAACGACATTGGGGCCACCTGCGCTTGGGCCGTCCGGGAGAATGTGACATTTTCCGGGCTATGCCGATGTTCGAACCGACTTCACGGCCGATGACCGATTATGGCGGATTTCATCAAAGCAGCGGCATCTATTGGCGCTTCGCCCCGCCTGATGTGGGGTCTTTATGGGCCGGCCTGTCCGAAGTGAAGGCACGCGGCATGGCCGTGCGTGTCCGCGGCGCCGGCCATTCGATGAACGGCTCCTCGATCCCCCGCTCGGGCGAAGTACTTGTCGAGACCAAGGGGCTCGATTCCTATGTCTTCACCCGGCCGGGCACGATCACCGTCGGCGCCGGCGCGACGATGTGGGACGTGCAGCGGCTGCTCGCGCCGCTCGGCTATGAGCTGCCTGTCCTGAACGACGGCAATGCGCCTTCCTCCACCGTGGGCGGCTTTGTTTCGGCCGGGGGCTTCGGTGCGGAAAGCCGGCGGCATGGCGGCTTCTGGGAATGCGTCGAGAGTATCGACGTGGTGACGCTCGACGGCGCGGTGCGCACGGTCGGCCGGTCCGATCCGCTCTTTCCCTGGCTGTTCGGGTCGATGGGGCAGCTCTGCATCATCGTCGCGGTGACCATGGCCGTGCGGCCGCGCGACGGGGAAGATGCGGCCTTGCCGCTCGGCAAGCGGGGCCGCGTGCCGGCGAGCCGCCACCATTGGGAAAAGGCGATCTGGTTCTGCGCCTTCGTGCCGCGCCCTGCCTGGAGCCAGGCCCGGCGCGAGCTCGTAGCGATCGCCGAACGGCACCAGCATGCCTGGCAGGCGCGGCCGGCCTATGCCTATTCCCTGCCGTTCGGGCGCTTCACGCCGCCGCTGATCCATCCCGCCCAGCAGGATCTGGTCGCGGTCGGCATCTGGGGCGAGGAGCCTGAGGCGGGCTTCGATCACGCGGCGATCCGTGCGCTCGAAGCGGATTTCACCCTGTGGCTGCGCGCCCATCCGGACTTCCGCCGCTATGCCCAGGCCGAGCTTCTCTATCCCGGCTTCGATATCGCCGCCCATTTCGGCGCCGAATGCTTTGCCGGCTTTCGCAAATGGAAGCAGCAGCTCGATCCCTCGGGTCGGCTCGCGCCGGGCCTGCTCGATCTGCCGGCCCGCCGGGCAAGTGCGTGACGGGCTGATCGGATCGGCCGAAGCACGCTTGGCGGCGCGCCCGGAGCAGGGCATGGTTTACCCGCCGCCGCTCCGGCGGTGCTGAGGGGAACGGGTTTGGATCTCGACGCGCTGCTCCATCATTATTTCGGCACGACGGCGATCGAGACGCTCGACGACGCGGCGATCGAGCTGGGCATCGAGAGGCTCGGCACGGCCTTCTGGACCGAGGCCGAGCCCGGCCGCCGCTTCGCGCTCTGGGCGTTGCTGCACTCGCTCGGCGACGCGCCCGATCCGGAGACTGCGTTCAAGACGGCGCGCGAGCGCGAGGCGGCCCATGCCTATGCCCGCGCCGCCTATCGGGCCGAACAGCCCTGACCGAGAGTCTTTCGCTCGCACAGGCGCGGCGGATCGCGCTCGCCGCGCAGGGTTTCGGCGCCGCGCATCCCGCGCGCGCCGATCAGGGTCATTTGCGCCGCACGCTCGACCGGCTCGCGCTGCACCAGATCGACAGCGTCAACGTGCTGGTCCGCGCGCATTATCTGCCTGCCTTCTCCCGGCTCGGCGGCTATGACCGCACCCTGCTCGACGCCGCCGCCTGGGGCCGCAAGGCGGAACGGCGGCTGTTCGAATATTGGGCGCACGAGGCGTCGCTGCTGCCGCTGTCGCTTCACCCCCTGCTGCGCTGGCGCATGGCGCGCGCGGATTCGGGCGTGGCCGGCTGGAAGAGCATGCGCGCCTTTGCCGGGGAGCGCCGGGCCGAGGCCGAGGCGATCCTTGCCCGCATCCGCGCCGAAGGGCCGCTCGCCGCCTCGGATTTCGAGGAGGGCAGGAGCAGCACCGGCTGGTGGGCATGGGGCGCGACCAAGCATGCGCTCGAATGGCTGTTCTGGGCCGGGCACATCACCACCGCGACCCGGCGGCGCAGCTTCGAGCGCGTCTATGACCTGACCGAGCGCGTCATCCCGCAGCGCATCCTGTCGTTGCCGACACCGCCCGAGGCGGACGCGCACCGCGCCCTGATCGAGATCGCCGCCCGCGCGCACGGCATCGCCACCACGACCGATCTGCGCGACTATTTCCGCCAGACGCCGGATGATGCGAGCCGGGCGGTCGCCGAGCTGGCGGAGCAGGGCGTGCTGGTCCCGGTCGCGGTCAGGGGCTGGACGCACCAGGCCTGGCTTCACCGCGACGCGAAGCGCCCGCGCCGGGTGCAGGCGGCGGCCTTGCTCGCCCCGTTCGATCCGCTGGTGTGGGAACGCGCCCGCACTGAACGCCTGTTCGATTTCCGCTACCGCATCGAGATCTACACGCCGGCGGAGAAGCGCATCCATGGCTATTATGTCCTGCCTTTCCTGCTCGACGACCGCCTTGTCGCGCGCGTGGATCTGAAGGCCGATCGCCAGGCCTCGCGCCTGCTGGCGCACCGAGTCACGCTCGAGCCCGGCGCACCGGCCGGGACGATGGAGCGGCTGACCTTGGAGCTGCGGCGCATGGCGGATTGGCTGGCGCTGGACGATGTCGTGGTCGGGCCAGTGGTGTGACGCACTTTCTTCCAACCCTTCCCCGGCGGAGGCCGGGGCCCAGTCGGGAAGGCTGATGTAATGATGCGCAGCGCTCGTCCATTATCGTCCCCCAACTGGGCCCCGGCCTTCGCCGGGGAAGAGGACGTGTTTCGCCCGGGACCATTCCTCTCGCTGGTCGTTATGCGGCCATGAGCGCCGAGATCGAAGAGCTGCAAAAGCGCATGGAGGCCGCCGCCGCAGCACTGGATTTCGAGGAAGCGAAGCGCCTGCGCGACCAGCTCAATCTGTTGCGTGGCGGTGCCTCGGCCGAGGAGGCCGCGGCCGCCGACACCTCGGGGCTGATCCGCCAGCAGCCGGGCCGCATGGGCCTCGGCACCAGCCAGCAGCGCATGACCCCGCCGCCCGGCTGGACGCCGCCGAAGAAACCTGATCCGATGACTCGCGCGACCGGCCGGCGTCGCGCCAAGGATCCTTCATGATTCCCGAAAAAATCGCCCGCAGACCCGGCCTGATCAAACAGCTCGGCCCCGGCCTCATCACCGGCGCGGCGGACGACGATCCCAGCGGCATCGCCACCTATTCCCAGGCCGGTGCGCAGTTCGGTTTCGGCCTGCTCTGGACCTTGGTGCTGACCTATCCGCTGATGACCGCGGTGCAGCTGGTCAGCGCACGGATCGGCCGGGTCACCGATGCCGGCCTTGCCCGCAACATGGCCAAGGTGCTGCCGCGCTGGGCCGTGACCGGGCTGGTGCTGCTGCTGTTCGTCGCCAATACGATCAACATCGGTGCCGATCTCGCCGCGATGGGCGCGGCGGCCGAACTCGTCGCCGGGGCGGGCGGCCATCTGTTCACCGCTGCCTTCGCCATCGTTTCGCTGCTGCTCCAGGTCTTCGTGCCCTATCACCGCTATGCCGCCATCCTGAAATGGCTGACCCTGGTGCTGCTCGCCTATGTCGCCCTGATTCTGATGGTCCATGTCGACTGGGCGGCGGTCGGCTGGGGCCTGGTCTGGCCGAGCGTCGCGGGCGTCGGCGCGGTCACCACGATCGTCGCGGTCTTCGGCACCACGATCAGCCCCTATCTCTTCTTCTGGCAAAGCTCGCAGGAGGTCGAGGAAGTCGACCGGGACATCGCCAAGCACGCGCTCAACGACGCGCCGGACGAGGCGGCGGGCGAATTCCGCCGGATCAGCTTCGACACGTTCAGCGGCATGGCGGTGTCGAACCTCGTCGCGCTGGCGATCATGATCGGCACGGCGGCGACGCTCCACGCCTCGGGCAAGACGGACATCGCCAGCGCCGCCGATGCGGCCAGCGCGCTTCGGCCGGTCGCCGGGCAGTTCGCCTTCCTGCTGTTCAGCCTCGGTATTATCGGCACCGGTATGCTCGCCATCCCGGTGCTGGCCGGCTCGACGGCCTATGCGATCGCGGAATCGCGCGGCTGGAACACCGGCCTCGAACGCAAACCGCTCGAGGCGAAGGGTTTCTACGCGGTCATCGCGATCTCGACCCTGCTCGGTATCGGCATCGACTGGTCGCCGATCGACCCGATCAAGGCGCTGTTCTGGAGCGCGGTGATCAATGGCGTGGTCGCCGTGCCGATCATGGCGGCGATGATGATCGTCGTCTCGCTGAAGTCGACCATGGGGGATTATACCGCCCACAAGGCGCTGCTCTTCTTCGGCTGGGTCGCCACGGCGGTGATGGCCGCCGCGGCGGTGGCGATGGTAGTGATGTAGCGCTCAGCCCTTGAATAGGTCGCGAAACTGCCGCGGCTGCGACCGGAGATACTGGTCGGGCGCCTTGACCTGCCCCCCGAGATGCGCCGCCGCGTGCCACGGCCAGCGCGGGTCGTAGAGAATGCCCCGGGCCAGTGCGACAAGGTCCGCATCGCCGGTGCCAATGATCGCCTCGGCCTGTTCGTACTCGGTGATCATGCCCACGGCCACAACCGGCATGCCGGTCGCCTGCTTCACCGCGCGCGCCAGCGGTACCTGATAGCTCGGGCCAGTCGGGATATGCTGCCGCGGGTCGAGCCCGCCACTCGACACATGCACCGCGCTGCATCCCCGTGCCTCCAGCGCCCGGGCAAAGGCAATGGTCTGCTCGACGTCCCAGCCGCCCTCGACCCAGTCGGTCCCGGACACCCGCATCGTCACCGGCTTGTCGGCCGGGAAGGCCGCGCGCACGGCATCGAACACTTCCAGTGGAAAGCGCATCCGGTTTTCCAGGCTGCCGCCATAATCGTCGTCGCGCCGGTTCGACAGCGGGGACAGGAACTGGTGGAGCAGATAGCCATGCGCGCCGTGCAGCTGCACCGCGTCGAGCCCGAGCCGCGCCGCGCGCTGCGCCGAGGCGACAAAGGCGTCGCGCACCCGGTCCAGCCCGACCTTGTCGAGCCCGAGCGGCGCATGATCCTTGTGGTGGAAGCCGATCGGCGAGGGCGCGACCGTCTGCCAGCCATGCGGATTGCCGGGCGCGATCTGCGCGCCGCCCTTCCATGGCACTTCAGTCGATGCCTTGCGGCCGGCATGAGCCAGCTGGATCGCGATCGGCATGTCCGACCAGCGCCGCACGCTCTCGATCGTCCGCGCGATCGCCGCTTCGGTCGCGTCGTCATACAGCCCGACATCGGCATAAGTGATCCGCCCTTCGGGCAGCACCGCGCTTGCCTCGATCGTCAGCAGCGCCGCGCCCGACAGGGCAAGCGAGCCGAGATGCATCAGGTGCCAGTCGGTCATGCATCCGTCGATCGCCGAATATTGGCACATCGGCGCGATCACGATCCGGTTGGACAGCGCGAGCGTGCCGATCGACAGGGGTTCGAACAGCCTGGGTCCTGCCATCTTCATGTCTCCGCCATCGCAACCGGGGCAACATGCCGCCGCGCCGTGCAGATCGGGATGGCGCATCCGACAATCAACCGCACCCCCTATCTAAGGGTGAGTTGGCAAAATGGCGGCTACCCAAACCTCCCGTCACCCCGGACTTGTTCCGGGGTCCATCGGGCGGCACACGCAGCGCTCAATGTCCGGACGCAGCGCTTGCGGAAACATGGATGCCGGAACGAGTCCGGCATGACGGATGGAGGCCGTCGCCTTACCCAACAAACGCCCGTTCGATCACATAATGTCCGGGCTTCGCATTCGACCCCTCCTCGAACCCGCACGCCTCCAGCATCGCCGCGGTGTCGCGGATCATCGCGGTGCTGCCGCACAGCATCACGCGGTCATGCTCCGGATCGAACGCCTTCGCGCCGGCCAGCGGCGGGCCGAACAATTGCCCGGTCTCCACCAGCGCATCGATCCGCCCGCTGGTGTGGAACGTCTCGCGCGTCACGGTCGGCACATAATGGAATTGCAGCAATGCCTGGTCGCCCACCAGCGGATCGCCTGCCAGCTGCGCGGTCAGCTCGTCATGATAGGCAAGGTCGCTCACGCGCCGCACTGAATGGACGATCACCACCTGCCCGAACCGGTCATAGACATCGGGGTCGCGCGCCACGCTCAGGAACGGGGCGAGCCCGGTGCCGGTCGACAGCAGGAACAGCCTTTTCCCGCCGAGCAGCGCGTCGAGCACCAGCGTGCCGGTGGGCTTTTTGCCCAGATAGAGCTGGTCGTCAGGCCGGATCGTCTGCAGCCGCGAGGTGAGGGGGCCGTCGGGTACCTTGATCGACAGGAATTCGAGCTCGTCCGACCAGGCCGGGCTGGCGATCGAATAGGCACGCATCAGCGGACGGCCGCCGGCATCGTCGTCGCCGGGCAGCCCGATCATGACGAATTCGCCCGACCGGAAACGGAAGCTCGCGGGCCGCTCGATCGCGAAGCTGAACAGATGCTCGTTCCAGTGCCGCACCCAGCGCACCGGCACGGTCTGGAAAGCGGCATGGTCGGCAATGGTGCGCGGCGCGCGGACGGGCATGTTCATGGGTGCCCGGTGCCGGTGGCTGTGTCGCTGGCCATGGCGGTCGCGACAAAATCCGCCGCCTGGGCCAGTCGCGCCACCGCATCCTCGACCACCAGACCGGCGGCCACCCGCTTGAGCCGTGCGATCGGCCCCTGCTGCGCGACCTCGAACAGCGCGAGCATGCGCGCCTCGTCGTCGGTCACCCGGGCCGATCCGGCGGCGCCGAAGCGGATCTGGCCGAAGCCGTCCTGGTCGAGCGTCGCCATCATCATGTTGAAATCCGGCAGCGCCTCGGCGATGCCGCGCCGCGCGAAGCCGGCATGGAGCGCATGGCAGCAGCACCGCCCGGCGCGCGCCGCGCCGACCCAGGTCCGCATCGCGACGAGCAGGAACTGCTCCGGTTCGTCGAGCCGGCGGATCGCACGGTCGAGATAGCGGTACATGACGACTCCTTATTGCGAGTGCGTCGCATTATTGTGAAGCTGGACATGCGTCAATGCCGTAATGCCCCAAAGCGGGAGTGGGAAGGCCCAACCGCTTGAGGACGCGCCGATCGCGCTTTATCGTCCGGTGAAAAGGGGGAAGGCGGCGTGACGATCGACCAGCCGGGCGCGCCCGAACGCCCTTCGCAAAGCCCGCCAGAGCGTCCCCCCCAACGCCCCCCCGAACGGCGGCGCCTGATCGGCCTGCAATATCTGCGCGGCATTGCCGCGACCGGCGTGGTCCTCTTCCATGTGACCGAGGCGGCGGGCGTGCCCTGGCGCTATGGTGCCTGGGGCGTCGACCTGTTCTTCGTGCTCAGCGGTTTCCTGATGATCGCGATCACGGATGGCGGGGCGCGGCCCTGGGCCTTTTTCAAGGATCGCCTGCTCCGCGTCGCGCCGCTCTACTGGATCGCGACGTCGGCGATGGTGGTGGCCGCGCTGATCGGCATCGCCCCCAATGTCGCGATCGATCCGGTGCGGGTGTTCACCTCCTTTGCCTTCATTCCCTATGGCCCGCAGACCATGCGGAACATCGCCTCGCCGATCCTCGCGGTCGGCTGGACGCTCAACGTGGAGATGCTGTTCTACACGCTCTTCACCCTGATCCTGTTCCTGCCGCGCTACCGCCTGGCAGTGCTGACCTGTATCCTCTGCGGGCTCGTGCTGCTCGGCAGGATCTTTGGTCCGAGCGGCCCGATCCTCGCCTTGTGGACTCTCCCGATACTCCTCGAATTCGTGGTCGGCGGCTGGGTCGCCATGATGTGGCTTCGGCCGGCGCTGCGCCGTCCGCGCGTCGCGCTGGCGGCGGTCGTGATCTTCGCGTTGCTGGCCCGCCCTGCGATGGTCCTGGTGACGGCATTGCTGGTCGGCACTTTGATTCTGGAGGCGCGCGGCAGAGTCCCGACATGGCGGCCGTTCCTGCTGCTCGGCGAGGCGAGCTATTCGATCTATCTGTGGCAGATCTTCCCGCTGCAATGCTGCTTCGTCCTCGCCCGGCTGCTGCACCTGCCGATGGCGCCGATGGCGGTGGTCGCGTTCTTCGGCGCGATCGGTGGCGGGATCATTGCCTATCTCCTGATCGAGCGACCGCTGCTGAAATTCTTCCATCGCCGCCGTACGCGGCGCGGCATCACCATCCCGTCCGGCCCATGATGACACTGGTGAGCGCCGCCGGTTTTTGATACCCTGCCGCAACGTTTTGCGGGGGCGGGCGATATGGCGACATTGGCGGGCGGTTTCGGGCGCGACAGCGTCTCCAGGGACCGCGGTTTCTTCCTGATCATGGCGCTGGTGATCTCGGCCACCGTGGTCGCCGGCTTCAGCCTCCAGCTCGTCGCCGGCCGGTCGAGCTTCGGCGCGCCCTGGTGGGTGCATGTCCACGGCATCACCTTCATGGGCTGGCTCGGCATCTATGTGACGCAGAATCTGCTCGTCTATCAGGGCAATCTCGCGCTGCATCGCAGGCTGGGGCGGCTCGCTGCGGTCTATGTCGGCTGGATGGTGCTGGTCGGGGTCAGCGTGAACACCCTGGCGGCGATCCATCACCGCATCCCGCCCTTCTTCGAACCCAATGTCTTTCTCGTGATGGACTGGCTGACCGTGCTGGTCTTTGCCGGCCTCACCTGGGCGGGCGTGCAGATGCGCGCGCGTACCGACTGGCACCGCCGGCTGATGCTCTGCGCCGCGATCCAGATCATGACGCCCGGCGTCGGCCGGCTGCTGCCGCTGCCGCTGCTCGGCACCTGGATCATCTGGACGATCTGGTTCATCATGCTGGTCTTCATCGGCATCGCGATGACCTATGATCTGTTCACGCGGCGCAAGGTGCATCCCGCCTATCTCTGGGGTTTCGGCGTCATCACCCTGGCGGTCGCGCTGACGCGCCCGCTTGCCTTCACCCCGCCGATGCTCGCGCTCACCGCTGCGCTGACGGGCTGATCCGGGAACCGCAAGCGCCGGGCAGGGTTGGAGACGCGCATGCCGAATACGGAAACCCTGCTGGTCGCCTGCCCGCATGACGGTGCGCTCAACCGCGTGCCGCGTGCCCGGCTCGACCAGAACCCGACCTGCGGCAAATGCCACCGGCCGCTTTTCGCGGGCAAGCCGGTCGACCTCACGTCGGCCACCTTCGACCGGCAGGTGGCGCAGGGCGACCTGCCCGTCGTGATCGATTTCTGGGCGGCCTGGTGCGGCCCCTGCCGCATGATGAGCCCCGCCTTCGAAGCGGCGGCGGCGCAGCTCGAACCCCGGGTCCGGCTCGCCAAGCTCGATACCGAGGCCGAATCCGCCATCGCCGCGCGCTACGGCATTCAGGGCATCCCCAGCATGATCCTGTTCCGCAAGGGGCGCGAGATCGCCCGGACCTCGGGCGCGATGCCGACGCAGCGGATTGTCGCCTGGATCGAACAGGCGCTCGGCTGATCATGCGCCTTCGCCCCTTCGGCAGCACCGCGCGCGACGTCGCGATCATCGGCCAGGGCAGCTGGCGCATGGACGGCGGCAACCGCGCCGCTTCCGTCACGGCGCTCCGCCGCGGCCTCGATACCGGCATGACGCATATCGACACCGCCGAAATGTACGGCGATGCCGAACCGATCGTCGGCGAAGCGATCGCCGGCCGCCGCGACGAGGTCTTTCTCGTCTCCAAGGTCCTGCCGCACAACGCCTCGCGCGCCGGCACGATCATCGCCTGCGACCGCTCGCTCGCGCGGCTCGGCACTGACCGGCTCGATTGTTACCTGCTCCACTGGCGCGGCAGCTATCCGCTCGAGGAAACCATCGCCGGCTTCGAACGGCTCGTGCGGGACGGCAAGATCCTGTCCTGGGGCGTCAGCAATTTCGACGAGGACGATCTCGACGAAGCGCTCGCCATCGCCGGTCCGGGCCGCATCGCCTGCAACCAGGTGCTCTATCACCTGGAGGAACGCGCCATCGAGCACGCCGTGGTCCCGTGGTGCGACCGCAACGGCGTGGCGGTGGTCGGCTACAGCCCGTTCGGCAGCGGCGCCTTCCCCGCACCATCGAGCCCGGGCGGCCGCGTGCTCGCCGGCATCGCGGCGGAGCATGGTGCAACCGCCCGGCAGGTTGCGCTCGCGGCGCTCGCCCGCCATGCCTTCGTCATCCCCAAGGCGTCCTCGCCGGACCACGCCACCGACAATGCCGGTGCGGGCGACCTCCTCCTCGACGAAGCGGCGCTCGCCCGGATCGACGCTGCCTTCCCGCTGGGACGGAAACCCCGCAGCCTGCCGATGATCTGACTCCTCAACCCGTGCGCGGTGCCAGCGCCTCGAGGATCCGGCAGTCGGATATGGCCCCGCCCCGGCACGACGAGATCAGCGTGCTCAACTCCCGCCGCAATGCGGCCAGGTCGGCCAGCTTGCGGTCGATCTCGGCAAGATGCCCGGTCGCCATCGCATCCACCGACCCGCAATCGCGTTGCCCCTGCGCGGCCAGATCGAGCAGCTCGCGTACCTGGTCGATCGAGAAACCCAGGTCGCGCGCGCGCCGGATGAAGCTCAGCCGCGACAGTGCCTCGGTCCCATACGCGCGGTAATTGCCCTGCGTCCGCCCCGGCGCGGCGAGCAGCCCGATCCGCTCATAATAGCGCACCGTCTCCACCTTGGTCGCGGTCGCCCTGGCGAGATGCCCGATCGTGAATGCGTCAGCCATGGCTTGACCCTGTAGTTGCTACAGGGTGCATATGCCCATCCGACTCCTGATCTGTCGAGGGAATGACGATGGCCTGCAGCAGCTGCGCGAGCGAGACGACACCGACCAATGATTCGCGCTGGCGCCGCATCCTGTGGATCGCGCTCGCGGTCAACGCGGCGATGTTTGTGGGCGAGATGGGCGCGGGCGTCGCGGGCGGCTCCCGCGCGCTCCAGGCCGACGCGCTCGACTTCCTCGGCGATGCGGCCAATTATGCGATCAGCCTCGGCGTTGCCGGCATGGCGCTGGCCTGGCGTGCCCGCGCCGCGCTGGTGAAGGGCGGCACGATCTTCGCCTTCGGCCTGGCCGTGCTCGCCGCCACCTTCTGGGCCGCGCTCCACGGTGCCACGCCCAGGGCCGAGGTGATGGGCGTGGTCGGCTTCATCGCGCTCGTCGCCAATGCCGCGGTCGCGGCCCTGCTGTTCCGCTACCGCACCGGCGATGCGAACATGCGCTCGGTCTGGATCTGCTCGCGCAACGACGCGATCGGCAATCTCGCGGTGATGTTCGCGGCAATCGGTGTGTTCGGCACCGGCACGGCCTGGCCGGACCTGATCGTCGCGAGCGTCATGGCCGGGCTCGGCCTGTGGGGCGGCGCCCAGATCATCGGCCACGCCCGCGCCGAGCTGCGCGCCCGGCCCACCGGCGTCAAGCCCGCCACGGCGTCTTGACGCGCCCTCCCGCCGGGGCGAGAATCCCGGCGCTAGGGGAGAAACGCGATGTTCAGTCACATGACGGTCGGCAGCAACGATATTGCCCGGTCCAGGACCTTCTACGATGCGCTGTTCGGCGCGATCGGCGGCAAGCCCGCCTTCGAAGACGATAGAGGCCGGCTCATCTACCGGCACAATGGCGGCACCTTCCTCGTCACCACGCCGATCGACGGCAAGGAAGCGTGCTGCGCCAATGGCGGTACGATCGGCTTCACGATGAGCGGCCCGGAAGAAACAGACGCCTGGCACAAGGCCGGCGTCGAGCATGGCGGCACCTCGATCGAGGACCCGCCCGGCATTCGCGCAGGCGGCTTCGGCAAGCTCTACCTCGCCTATCTGCGCGATCCCGACGGCAACAAGCTCTGCGGCGCGTACCGGGTGCCGGCGGCGTAAAGCGACGGGGTAGATTTCGCCCCCCGCCCTGGCAGTTCCCCGGCGGAGTACCGGGTCGGATCGTCCGCCGGACAACCCGGTGCTGGTCCAGTCGGGGGGCATATATTGGCTGTGATCGGATCCGACGCAGCGGCGGGTTCCGGCTCGCCCCTCACGCCTCCACCATCACCCCGCTCAGCACCGGGTCCTCCAGCGCCCGCCCGGCGCCCATCGCCACGCAGATCAGCGCATTCTCCGCGACGATCACCGGCAGGCCGGTGGCCTTGGCCAGCGCCTCGTCGATGCCCGCCAGCAGCGATCCGCCCCCGGTCATCACGATGCCCTGGTCGTAGAGATCGGCGGCCAGTTCCGGCTCGGTCCGCTCGAGCGCGCCGAGGACGGTCTCGACCACCTGGCCGACCAGGTCGGCCAGCGATCCGGCGATCTCGGCCTGGCTGACCTCGACTTCCTTGGGTACGCCGGCGACCAGGTCGCGGCCCTTCACGCGCATGATCAGGCTGGTCGATGCGGATTCCTCGCACGCCTTGCCGATTTCGATCTTCACCCGCTCGGCGGTGGATTCGCCGATCATGAGATTGTGCTTGCGCCGGATATAGGAGGCGATGGCATCGTCCATCCGGTCGCCGCCGACCCGCGCCGAAGTGCTATAGGCGAGCCCGCGCAGCGACAGCACCGCCACTTCGGTGGTGCCGCCGCCGATATCGACCACCATCGCCCCGATCGGCTCGGTCACCGGCAGACCGGCACCGATCGCCGCGGCCATCGGCTCCTCGATCAGATGGACCTTGCGCGCGCCGGCATTCTGCGCCGCCTGGCGGATCGCGCGGCGCTCGACCGGGGTCGCGCCCGAGGGGATGCAGATCGCGATCTCCGGATTGCGCGGCAGCCGGCTCTTCCCGCCATGCGCCTTGTCGATGAAATGCTTGATCATCTGTTCGGCGACATCGATGTCGGCGATCACCCCGTCGCGCATCGGCCGGATCGCGCGAATGCTCTCGGGGGTCTTGCCCATCATCAGCTTGGCCTCCGCCCCCACCGCGCGCACGCGCTGGACGCCGTTCAGCGTTTCGAGGGCGACGACTGAGGGCTCGTTGAGCACGATGCCGCGGTCGCGCAGATAGACGACGGTATTGGCAGTCCCGAGATCGATCGCCATGTCATTGGACGATCGGCTGAACAGGCGAGGAATTCGCATTTAAAATCAATCACTCGAAAGGCGGCCAGGATACGCGGCACGCCTGTATTGGGGTAAAGAGCGGCGGCGTGGGCGCGTCGGCCGAACGCGTCAAGGGTCCGAAGCGGACCCGTGCGCCCGACCGGCCTGTGCGGGCGACGAAGGGACCGGCCATTTCCGCGCGCGCCGATTCAAGTCGGTGCCCTTTCGTGCTGAACTCCCCGAACCCGGCCCGTGGAGGCCGTACGGACTATTGGCGTTCAGCCCGAAGAAAAGCGTCATGATAAACCGATACCCCTCGCGTAATTCGGGAAATAATCCGTCCCTATCGCGGCAATACCGTCATGCGCCCGAATCGCATGATTCAGCTATTTCTGCGCCTCTCCAACCGCCCCGCTCCCTATTCGCCGCGCAGCGCTCAAGAATCGCTCGATTTCGCCCCGCTCGGAGGTGCCTCGCGAAATTCGGCGACTATTCGACCGGATCGCGCAACGCCGCGCCTTCTCCAAGACCTGTTGCAGGCGTTTACTGTGCCGGTCCGATCCGGGGCGGCGTTTTATTCGGCGAGGGCGCTCGTTCCCGTCACCCGAAAGCCGGCGGCCATGGTCGCGGCCCCGGTCCCCGGCTGCCCGCCGCCGACCGTCAGCCCATAGGCCCCCGGCGCGACGATCCGCTTGCCCGCCTCGGTCACGCTCGACAGCCCGCGCGCATCCAGGTCGAAATGCACCCTGGTCGCGGCGCCCGCGGCCAGATGCACCCGCGAAAAGCCGCGCAGCGCCCGGACCGGCATGCCCGGCGCCTGCGGGAAGCTCAGATAGAGCTGCACCACTTCGTCGCCGGCGAGTTTGCCCGTGTTGCGCACCGTCACGTCGACGCCGAGCGCATCGCCCGCCTTCACCGTCGCGGCGGAGAGCAAGGGCTTGCCATAAGCGAAGCTGGTATAGCTCAGCCCGTGCCCGAACGGGTACAGGGGCTTGCCGGTGAAGTAGCGATAGGTCCGCTCCTTCATCGCATATTCCTTGAACGGCGGCAGCTGGTCGACTCCGGTATAGAAGGTCACCGGCAGGCGCCCCGCCGGGTTGTTCGCGCCCGACAGCGTCTCGCCGATCGCGGTGCCGCCGGCCTGGCCCGGATACCATGCCTCGAGGATCGCATCGGCATTGGCCGCCGCCCAGTTCACCGACAGCGCCGATCCGTTCATCAGTACCACGGCCAGCGGCTTGCCCGTCGCCTTGACGGCCTTCAGCACCTCTTCCTCGGGCGCGGGCAGGTCCAGGCTGGTGCGGTCGCCGCCGACGAAGCCCGGCACGTTCACCGTCATCTCCTCGCCCTCCAGCGCGGAAGTGATGCCCACCACGCCGATGACGAGGTCCGCGCCCTTGGCCGCCGCGACGGCACGCGCGAGCGCGTCGGTGCGCACCTCGTTCCACACGAAGCGCGGCGGGAAACGGCTCGGCGTCTGCTCGATCAGCACCTTGTGTTTCACGCCCTTCTCGAAGCGCATCTCGACCAGGTTGGCGCCGCGCTGCTGCGGGTTCATGTTGTCCGCGACGAGCTTGTCGTCGATCCACAATTTGGCGGATCGTCCGTTGATGCCGATCTTGTACAGCCCGTCGTCCGGCGCCGCCACGAAGCCGCTCCACCGCGCGGAGGTCACCGCCGCATCCGGAATCACCGCGGGCGTGTTGCGGCTATAGGCGATGATCGCATCGGTCCGGCTCACCGCCGGCGCGCCCGCGAAATCCGCGCCGCGCCAGAATTCGGCCTTGAGCCCCGGCGCTCCATCGGGCGTCGAGAGCGACGCCGTCGGCACCGGCTCGGCCGCGCGCAGGAAGTCGGTGCCCGGCTCGAACAGGATCTCCGCACCGGGAAAGGCCTTGCGGATACCCTCCAGCGCGCTCACCGGCGCGACCGGCGTGCCGTTGTAATTGCCGTTCAGCACATCGACCTGATCCGCCAGCGGACCGACCACGGCGATCCGCTTCACGCCAGGCTTCACCGGCAGCACGCCATTGTTCTTGAGCAGCACCATCGCCTCGCGCGCCAGCGTCGTGGCGAGCGCGCCATGCTTGGGCGAATTGAGCGCGCTGTCCGGAATGGCGTTGAACGGCACCATTGCCGGCGGGTCGAACAGCCCCAGCCGCATGCGCGCCGTGAACAGCCGGCGCAGCGAGGTGTCGACCACCGCCTGGCTCACCAGCCCCTGCTTCATCGCATCGACATAGCGATCGTAATCGGAAGTCGCGCCTGCGCTGCGGCCATATTCGGCGCAATCATTGTCGACGCCCAGCTTGAGCGAGATCGCCGCCGCCTCGGCCACCGTCTTCGTATAATGATGCCCGCGCTCGATATCGGCGATGGAGTCGCAGTCCGACACCACATGCCCCTTGAAGCCCCAAGCGTCGCGCAGCCTGTCCTTGAGCAGGAATTCATTGGCGCAGGCGGGCTGGCCGTTGATCGCGTTGTACGCGCACATCACGGACTCGACCTTGCCGTCCACCACCAGCGCGCGGAACGCAGGCAGATAGGTGTCTTCCTCGTCGTGCAGGCTCACCGGGATATTGTCGCTGTGCCGCCCCGGCTCGGGGCCGCTGTGCACCGCATAATGTTTGGCGGTGGAGGACACGCGATAATAATGCGCATCGTCGCCCTGCATGCCGCGCACGAAGTTCACGCCCAGCGTGGCGGTCAGATAGGGGTCCTCGCCATAGGTCTCCTGGCCCCGGCCCCAGCGCGGATCGCGGAAGATGTTGATGTTGGGCGACCAGAAGGTCAGGCCCTGCATGATGCGGTGCTCGCCCCCGGCCTTCTCGATCAAATTCCATTTCACCCGGCCCTCGGTGCCGATCGCCTCGCCCATCGTTTTGATCGCGGGGGCATCGAAGGTCGCGGCGAGCCCGATCGGCTCGGGAAACACGGTGGCGAAGCCGTTGTTCGCCACGCCGTGCAGCGCCTCGCTCCACCAGTCATAGGAAGGCACCCCGAGCCGCGGAATCGCCCGCGCCTGGTTGACCAGCTGCGACGCCTTCTCCTCGATCGTCATCTGCGCGATCAGCGCATCGACGCGCTGCTCGGTGGGCAAGGCAGGGTTGCGCCAGGGCTGAGGAGTGGTCTGCGCGACGGCGGTGCCGGACAGCAGCAAAGCCGCCAGCGACACGCCCATTCCCAACCTCTTGAGCTCCCCGGCGAAGGCCGGGGCCCAGTTGGGGGACATATCTCGGCAGGCGCTGCGCTTCGTTACTCCAACCTTCCCAACTGGACCCCGGCCTTCGCCGGGGAACAACCGATCAACCATCATTTCCGATACCCCTGCCAAAGCCATTCGATCGCCCCCGGCAAGGTCTGCCCGACCACCCGCTGGTCGACATGAACCGAGTCCCTCGCGAACACGTAATGATAGGAATAGCCCTTCGCCTTCAGCGCGGCGGCCATGCGCTGGTTGGCCATCGGCCAGTTGTGGAAGGTCGATTCCGGATCGTCGAAATGCAGGTCCTTCTCGCCGACATGCATCCAGATGCGGATCGGTTTCCGGAGGCTCTCGGGGATCAAATGCGCGTGATAGTCCCAGGCGCCCTCGGGCGTCGCAGGATCGGGCGGGCTCTGCTGGTTCACGAAGGTGCCCGAATAGGACAGCACCCGGCGATACCATTCGGGGTGGAACCACGCCATGCTGAACGCCGCCGCCGCGCCGGAGCTTGCGCCCATCGTAGCGCGCCCTTCCGGGTTTTTGGTGAAGTTGACGCGGTAGTTGCGCGCCACCAGCGGCAGTACTTCGCGCTCGACGAACTCGGCATAACGGCCCGAGACCGTGTCATACTCGAGCCCCCGCTCGGAGCCCTGCGCATCGCCGCCGCCCGACTGGATCATCACCGCGACCATCGGCGGCACGCGTTTCTGCGCAATCAACGTGTCGAGCGCGAGCGCCACCCGTGTCGCATAATCGCGCCCGTCCTGGACGACCATGAACGGCGTCTCGGTCCCGGCTTTATAGCCTGCCGGGATGTAGACGATCACTTCGCGGCGATACGGCGCCGGTTCGGACTGCAACTCGGCCTTCGCCGCGATCCGGTTGCCAAAGGGATCGCGCTTCGCCGTGGTCTCGTTCTGCAGCTGCCGGATGCCGGGATAGATTTTGGAATCCTGCGACAGCATCACGAAGCCGTGCAGCGTGCCCATCGGCTGGCCCGGGTTGACCGCCATTTCGGGTGCATCGGTGTAGGTAGGGCCGATCACTTCCTGGGCCGTCACGTCCTGGGCGGGTGCGCCAGTAGCCAGCAGAAGCGCCCCAACTGTTCCTCCCCACGCAGTGGGGAGGGGGACCGCCCGCTTCTTCAGCGGGTGGTGGAGGGGACTTGGAGCAAGGCCACGTCGCCGCGCTCCAAGTCCCCTCCACCGCGCAAGCGCGGTCCCCCTGCCCATCTGCGATGAAGAGGAAAAGAAGTTGTCACCAAATCCCATCGCGTTAGCCCCTCCGGCCGGTCGTCAGATCGCATAACCCTTGCGCTGCGGCCGGCTGAGCATCGCGTTCGCCGCATCGTCGCCGATGAAGCGCTCCTTGACCGGGTCCCAGTGCAGCCGCCGTTCGGTGCGCATCGCGGTCCAGTGCAGCAGGCAGGTCGAGCAGGCCCGGTGCCCCAGCTCCGCCGGCGAGATGTTGGGTTTGCGCGTCCGGATCGAATCGATCCAGTTGCGATGCTGTTCGGGGCTGCGCGGCAGGTGGATCTCGTTCGGCCCGATCACGCTGTCGAGGATCTTGGGGTTGCTCGCCAGCAACCCGCTCGTCCCCGCCGCGGCGATCGCCGGATCGCTCGCCGTCACCCCGCCGCCGGTGCGCGTCACGAAGATCGAACCCTCCGTGCCGATGAACTTCACGCCATTGGGCAAGGCGCCGGAGATCTTCATCTCCACCCCGTTCGCATATTTGCCATAGGTCTCGAACGGCCCATGCACGTTCCACAACCCGCTCTTGGGGAACTCGGCCTTGCCCCAGATCTCGACCGGGCCGCTATGTTCGGTGTCCATGCCCCAATGCGCGATGTCGACATGGTGCGCGCCCCAGCCGGTGATCATGCCCGCGCCGAACTGTTCGCAGCGCAGCCAGCCCGGCCGGCTGAACGTGCCGTCCTGCGGATGCACGCGGATTTCGGTATAATAGACCTCGGGCGTCGTCCCGAGCCACGCGTCGTAATTCAGGTTGGCGGGGATCGGCATCGGCGGCGCCTCGGGCCCGGAAGGATCGCCCGGCAGGCCGATCTCGACATGCGTCAGCTTGCCGATCCGCCCGTTGCGCACCAGCTCGCACGCGCGGTGGAATTGCGGCCACGGGTCCTGCGATCGTTGCTGCGATCCGATCTGCAGGATGCGGTCGGTCTTCGCCACGGCGTCGGCCATCTGCCGCCCCTCGGCGATCGTCAGCGATGCGGGCTTCTGGCAATAGACATCCTTGCCCGCCCGCACCGCATGGATCGAATTCGGCGCATGCTGATGGTCGGGCGTCGAGATGATGACCGCGTCGATGTCCTTGTTGGCCAGCAGCTCGTGATAGTCGGCATAGCCGCGCGTGCCCGAATAGGGCTTGCCCGCCTTCTCGCCGTACGTCTTGTCGACCAGCTCGATGCCCTGCTGCACGCGCCGCGTGTCGAGGTCGCACACCGCGACGATATGCGCGTCGTCGAACTTGAAGACCTCGGCCATGTCATGGATGCGCGAGATGCGCCCAACGCCGATCGCGCCGATATTGACGCGCTTGCTCGGGGCATTCGCGCCGAACACGCTGGCCGGCACGATCGACGGAAAGCCGACCGCGGCCACTGCCCCGGTCCTGATCAGGTCGCGCCGCGAGAAACCTTTGGTCATGACAATGTCTCTCCGTCAGGCCGTGATCGGCCGGGTGGCGTTCTTCTGGGCCTTGAGTACGAGTTCGGCCGCCAGCAGTGCCTGCTCCTGGTCCTGCGCGATCGAGGTGCGCTCGACGATATCGGTCACGAATTGCGGGCCGAACGGCAGATAGACCTTGCTGCAATCCAGATAGCGCGCGCTCTTGCCGTCGACGACGAACAGATGGTTGCCGCCGGGCTTGCCGGTCGGGTCGGCATATTTGCGCAGCTCGATATAGCCCTCGGTGCCCAGCACGAAGAGCCGCCCGTCGCCCCACGTGCCGAGCCCCTTGGGCGTGAACCAGTCGACCCGGAGATAGCCGGTGCCGCCATTCCCGCGCATCGTCATGTCGCCGAAATCCTCGAACAGCGGCTTGTCGGGATGGTTGATGTTGCCGGTCTGCGACGCGACGACCTCGGCGCGGTTGCTCCTGGTGAAGAACAGGAACTGCTCGGCCTGGTGGCTGCCGATATCGGTCAGGATGCCGCCGTACCGCGCCTTGTCCCAGAACCAGTCGGGCCGGCTCGCCGGGTTCACCTGGTGCGGGGCGATGTTGATCGTCTGGACGACGCGGCCGATCACGCCTTGATCGATAAGCTCGCCCGCCTTGATCGCGGCGGGCACTTCCAGCCGCTCGGAATACATGATCGCGAACTTGCGCCCCGTCGCCTTGATCGCCGCGCGCACATCGGCGAGCTGCTTCAGGCTGGTGATCGCCGGCTTGTCGCCGAGATAATCCTTGCCCGCCTTCATCGCGCGGATGCCCAGCGGCGCGCGCAAATCGGGGATCGGCGCGCCGGCGATCAGCTGGATCGATCTGTCCTCGAGGATCTCCGCCTCGCTCCGCGCCAGCTTGGCGCTCGGGAAGAGCTTCTGGAAAGCGGCGAGCTGCTTGGCATCGGTGGCATAGACCCAGGCCAGCTCACCGCCGCCGCGGATTACCGCCGCGGTCATCGAATAGATATGGTTGTGGTCGAGCCCGATCACCGCGAACTTGATGTGGTGCTTCGGCCGGGGATCGGTCGGCGCGCCGGTATTGACCGTCTCGGGGACGGCATTGCCGCTCAGCGCCTGCGCCATCACCTCGCCCGGCAGCGCGGCGGCAAGCCCGGCAACGCCGGCGCCGGTCAGCATCGAGCGGCGGTCGATCGAATTCATGTCGTCTCTCCTGGTGGCCGGCGCTCAGTTCTTCGGCGTCGCCGGCGTCGACCAGTTTATCACATGATAGGTCGTGTTGGTCGTGCCGACATTGCGCAGCCCGTGCAGCGAATTGGACGCGTTGAAGATCACCGATCCCGGCCCGAGCCTTTTCCACACGCCGTCGGACAGGGTCTCGACCGTGCCTTCGCGGATGATCACCAGCTCCTCGTTCGGGTGCTTGTGCGGCGCGTGGGACGTCTGGCCGGGCTTGAGCGTGGTGACGTGCATCTCGAGATCGTCGAGCGTCGCGGTCGGCCCATTGCCCAGGCTGCGCACTTCGCCGACATCGGTCGGGGTGACCTTCATCGCGTTCCAGTCCCACACCGACGGGCCGATGATCTTCCTGGTCTGGGTTTGCGCCATCAGGCCGGCGGAACAGGTGACCGCTACCGACGCCAGCGCCACGACCAGGTCCCTACGCGTGATGCGCATCGCGATAATCCTCTCCTGGCCGGTGCGCCCGTGCTTCTCGGACGTCAGCGGAATCGCGCCGGTGGTAGCGCTAACCGGGTAGGTATCGTGTATCCTATAGGATTGTCAAAGCGCCATCTTCGGATCCGCGCTGATTCCGGTGGCTTCTTGCGGCTGGTCGCTCAGGCGCAGCATCGCCACGGCGGCGAACGCCATCAGCATGGCCGCGATCGCGATCGTCCAGATCGGCTCGGTCGGGAAGAATCGGTGGATCACCGGACCCATCACGAGCGCGATGAACAGCTGCGGCAGCACGATGAAGAAATTGAAGATGCCCATATAGACGCCGAGCTTGCCCGTTGGCAGCGCGTTCGCCAGCATCGCATAGGGCATGGTCAGGATCGACGCCCAGGCCACGCCGATCGCGATCATCGGCAGGATCAGCATCTGCGCGTCGTGGATGCCCAGCATCGCGGTATAGCCGGCCGCGCCGATCAGCAGGCAGATCATGTGAGTCCGCGCGCAGCCGATGCGTCGCACCAGCAGCGGCAGCAGAAAGGCGGCGGGCACCGCCACACCATTATAGACGGAGAACAGGATGCCGACCCAGTCGGCGCCGTCATTATAGGCTTTCGACGATGGATCGGTCGATCCGAAGACGTATCGGGTCACCACCGGCGTGGTGTAGACCCACATGATGAACAGCGCCGACCAGGAGAAGAGCTGGACGACCGCCAGCCGCTTCATCTCTCCGGGCATGTGCACGATATCGCGCAGGATCTGCGCCACGGCATTGCCCGCTTTCCCGTCATCGCCCGCTTTCCCGTCATCGGGCGCCGGCGTCGCATCCTCCCCGGCAAAGACACGCAGCGCCTCGGGCGGATATTCGCGCGTGGCGGTCACGGTCCACAGCACGGCGGAGAGGATCGCCGCCGCGCCGAGATAAAAGGCGTAGCGCACCGCATCGGGGATCACGCCGGGCGGCGCGACATTGCTTGCCCCGAGCGCGGTGATCGCGAAGGGCGCGAGCGAGCCGAGCACGGCGCCCGCGCCGATAAACGCGGTCTGAAAGGCATAGCCCATGGTGCGCTGCGCCGGGCCGACCATGTCGCCGACAAAGGCGCGGAACGGCTCCATCGACACGTTGATCGCGGCGTCGAGCACCCAGAGCAGCAATGCCGCGGCGAGCAGCACCGGCGCATGCGGCATGCCGATCAGCGCCAGCGCGGCGAGCAGCGCCCCGACCAGGAAATAGGGCCGCCGCCGCCCGAACCGCCCCCAGGTGCGGTCGCTGAAATGCCCGATCAGCGGCTGAACGATCAGGCCGGTGATCGGCCCGGCGATCCAGAACAGGGCAAGGCTGTCGACATCGCTGCCGAGCGACTGGAAGATGCGGCTGATATTCGCGTTCTGCAGGCCGAACGCGACCTGGATCCCGAAGAATCCGAACGAAATATTCCACAGTCCGGCCAAGGACTGGCGCGGCCGTCCGGTCACTCTGTCCACCCCTGCATGTCTATTTTTTGTTTTCTGCCGGTCAGGATGTCAGTGACTTGGCGTCGCGGCAATCCCCGTTCGCGTATGGCCGTTGCTTTCAGCCCGGGGCGGCGCGCAAAAGGACGGAAACCGTAGGGGAGGGGCTGTGACGCGATCGGACGAGACGAGCGCATGGTGGCGCGGCGCAGCGATCTACCAGATCTATCCGCGCAGCTTCGCCGATTCGAACGGCGACGGCGTGGGCGATCTTGCCGGCATCACTGCGCATCTGGGTCATGTCGCATCGCTGGGCGTCGATGCAGTGTGGCTGTCGCCCTTCTACCCGTCGCCGATGAAGGATTTCGGTTACGACATATCCGATTATTGCGGCGTCGATCCGCTGTTCGGCACGCTGGCCGACTTCGACGCGCTGGTCGCCCGCGCCCATGGCCTCGGGCTTAAGGTGATCGTCGACCAGGTCTATGCCCACACCTCCGACGAGCATGCATGGTTCGCCGAGAGCCGGTCCGACCGCACCAACCCGCGCCACGACTGGTATGTCTGGGCCGATGCCAGGGCCGACGGGACGCCGCCCAACAACTGGCAATCCGTGTTCGGTGGTCCGGCCTGGACCTGGGACGCACGGCGCGGCCAATATTACATGCACAATTTCCTCAGCAGCCAGCCGCAGCTCAACGTGCATCTGCCTGCCGTGCAGGACGCATTGCTCGACGTCGCGCGCTTCTGGCTCGAGCGCGGGGTGGACGGCTTTCGGCTCGACGCGATCAGCTGCGCGATGGTCGATCCCGCGCTGCGCGACAACCCCGCGCGTCTCGGCAACAGCCGCCGCACCCGCTCGTTCGATTTCCAGTTCCATATCCACAACCAGTCGCACCCGGATATTCCGCTGTTCCTCGAACGCGTCCGCGCGCTGACCGATCGCTATCCGGATCGCTTCACCGTGGCGGAGGTCGGCGGCCCCGATGTCGAGCCCGAGATGCAGAGCTTCACGCAAGGCGATCACCGGTTGAACACGGCCTACGGTTTCAACTTCCTCTATGCGAAGACGCTGACGCCGGCGCTGGTCCGCGACGTGCTGGAACGCTGGCCCGATACGCCCGGCATGGGCTGGCCGAGCTGGGCGTTCGAAAATCACGACGCGCCCCGCGCGGTCTCGCGCTGGGCGCCGCCGGGGCATGAGGCGGCGTTCGCGCGGATGAAGATGCTGCTGCTCGTGGCGCTGCGCGGCAACATCTTCCTGTATCAGGGCGAGGAGCTCGGTCTCACCCAGGTCGACATTCCGTTCGACCGCCTGCGCGATCCCGAAGCGATCGCCAACTGGCCCCTGACCCTCGGCCGCGACGGCGCCCGCACGCCGATACCCTGGGCGGCCGGGGAAGCGGGGCGGGGCTTCTCGGCGGTGGAGCCATGGCTTCCCTTCGGCCCGGACCATGCGGCGCTGGCGGTCGACCGGCAGGAAAGGGACGGGGCGTCGATGCTGGCACTCACCCGGCGGCTGCTGGCGATGCGTAAGGCGAATGAGGCACTGCGGACCGGGGCGATCCGGTTCGTCGAGGCATCGGAGACGCTACTCGCGTTCGAGCGGGAGTCGGACGGGCAACGGCTGTTGTGCGTGTTCAACTTCTCGGCGGAAGCGCGGGGGTGGGCGCCTGAGGATGCGGACTCATGGAAGGTGATCGAGCAAGTGGGCAACATTGATGGCTGGGCATTCGGCCCATTCGGAGGATTGATTGCAGAACGCGCCGCCTAACCCCTCACCGTCATCCCGGACTTGTTCCGGGGGCCATCGTGGTTCGGGCGCTTCGCTCCACGATGTGGGCTGCGCCCCGCCGCAGAATGGATGCCGGAACAAGTCCAGCATGACGGTAAGGTCAGGCGAACGCGAACGCCTCAACCTCACGCCGCACTCCAACCTCGAGCGCCTCCGCCACCAGCCGCAACGGCGCCAGATCCACATCGCTCTCCCCCCGCGCCACCAGCTCGGCGAAGCGCGCATAAAGCCGCGGATATTCCACATTCGCCCCCACCGGAATCGCCTCGCCCGCAATGGTCAGCTCTGCGCCACCCATCGCCAGCTTCAGCATGCCGTCGGGCGTATCGATCTCGATGTCCCAGCGCTGCACGCCCTCATGCAGGAAATCGAGCGTGACCGAGACCGGCACCGCGCCGCTGCGCAGCGCCAGCGTCCCGGCGATCGGCTGCGACCGACCCGCCGGCACGTCCAGCCCGGCCGACTCCACCGTCAGCGGTGCTGGCAGGATATCGGTCAGGATCGACAGCGCGTTGATCCCCGGATCGAACACGCCGAAGCCGCCCGCTTCCAGGATCCATTCCTGCCCGGGATGCCAGACGCGGATGTCTTCCTTCCAGGTCACCCGAACCGCGTCGATCGTCCGCCCCGCCAGCCAGGCGCGCGCCGGGTCGACCCCGGCCGCTTCCTGCGAATGCCAGGCGGTGAACAGGGTGAGGCCCGCGTCGCGCGCCAGCGCCTCCAGCCCGGTCACCTCGTCGACGGTCAGCCCGGGCGGCTTTTCCAGCAGCACGTGCAGCCCCGCCGCGATCGCCTCTCGCGCCGCCGTAACGCGGGCGAAGGGCGGGGTGCAGATCGCCACCGCGGCCGGCGCATTGGCCGCGAGCAGCGCGGGCAGATCGGGATAGATCCGCACCTCGCCGGGCGGTGCATGCGGATCGACCGCCCCGACAAGCTGGAAGCGGGCGTCGGCACGGATCGCCGGGACATGCTGATCCCGGGCGATCTTGCCCAATCCGACAATGGCGATCGGCAGCATCAACGCTCCTTACTTCAGCGCCACGACGGTCACCGATTTGGCCGGCAGGGTCAGCACTGCCTTGCCGCCCGTCACCGTTACCGGCGCGATGTCGCGCGGCGCAACCGCCAGCGGCTCGCCGATGCGATTATGCGCGTCGATCCGGTCGGCGGTCAGCACGCTGCCGGTCACGGTCGATGCCGTGCTGCCATCGACGTTCAGGGTCACGGTCAGCGCATTCACCGGATCGAGATTGGCCAGCGAGACATGCACCACGCCGTCCGCACCGCGTACCGCCGAACTGCTCAGCGAGGGCATCGCCCACTGGTCCTTGTTGTACCAGGGGCTGGTCAGGTCGACGGGTAATTGCGTCGCGTCCTGCCACGGCACGTACATGCCGAATATCTGATAGGTCGGCGTCACCACCATCTTGTCGCCGTCGGTCAGGATCATCGCCTGCAGCACGTTGATCATCTGGGCGATATTGGCCATCTTCACGCGGTCCGCATGGCGGGTGAAGATATTGAGGTTGATCGCCGCGACCAGCGCATCGCGCAGGCTATTCTGCTGCTGCAGGAATCCGGGATTGCTGCCCGGCGTCGGATCGTACCAGGTGCCCCATTCGTCGACCGCCAGCCAGACGCGCTTTGCAGGATCGTACTTGTCCATGATCGCGCTGTGCTTGGTGACATACTCGTCCATCAGCAGCGTCTTGGACAGGGTCTTCGCCCAGTCCGCTTCGTCGAATCCGGTCGCCGAACCCTTTTTCTGCCAGGTGTCCGGCACGGTGTAATAATGCACCCCGATGCCGTCGATGGTGCGCCCCGTCTCGCGCATCATCACTTCGGTCCAGTCGTAATTGGAGTCGCTGGCGCCGCTGGCGATCTTCAGCGTCTTCGTCCCTTGCGGGACTTTGACGAAGGTCGAATAGCGCTTGGTCACGTCGGCGGCATATTGCGGGCTCATATTGCCGCCACAGCCCCACAGCTCGTTGCCCAGCCCGAAATAGGGGAGCTTCCACGGCTCCTTGCGGCCGTTCGCGCGGCGTTCGTTGGCGAGCGTCGAACTGGTCGGCGAGGTCATATATTCGACCCAGTCGGCCATTTCCTGCGGCGTGCCGCTGCCGACATTGCCGGAGACATAAGCCTCCGCGCCGACCGCTTCGGTGAAGTTCATGAACTCGTGCGTGCCGACCGCATTGGGCTCGGTCACGCCGCCCCAATGGGTGTTGACCTTCACGGGACGCTTCGTGCCGACGCCCTCGCGCCAATGATATTCGTCGGCGAAACAGCCGCCCGGCCAGCGGATCAGCGGCACCTTGATCGCACGGAGCGCCGCGATCACGTCGTTGCGAAAACCATCGGTATTGGGGATGCGCGAGTTCCTGCCGACCCACAGTCCGCCATAAATGCCGGTGCCGAGATGCTCGGCGAACTGGCCGAAAATCTCGCGCTGCACCTTCGGGCCGGGCTTGTCGGCATGCACGGTGATGCTCGCCTCTTTCGCCTGTGCCCAGGCAGTGCCCGATCCGAGCGCCAGCGCCGCCGCCAGCGCGATCCGCGCAACCCTTTTCAACCGTCCCATCGCCGCCATCGCCCCGATCCTCTCAAAGATGCCGTTTAAGACGGCTGGCTTTAGCTTATTGTCTGAGTATATGATTACGCAAGCGCTAATCAGGAGAGGGTCATGCGAACGTCGCTCGTGCAGTTCATCAATGGCAGAGGCACGCGTGGCGTGGCCGTGCTGCGCGGCACGGAATCGCCGCGGCAACTGGCCGGGGTCGAGAGCATCCGTGCGCTGGCCGAGGCGGCGCTCGCGGCGGGCGTGACGCTCGCCGAGCAGGCGGCACAGACGGGCGACGCGGGCGTGGTCGATCTCGACTCGGTCACTTTGTTGTCACCGATCGACCACCAGGATCCGGCGCATCTGCTGCTCACCGGCACCGGCCTCACCCATCTCGGCTCGGCCGAGGGGCGCGACAAGATGCACCGGTCGATGACCGAGGCAGCGCAGCAGACCGATTCGATGCGCATGTTCCTGATGGGCGTCGAGGGCGGCAAACCTGCCGCCGGCGAGACGGGCGCGCAGCCCGAATGGTTCTATAAGGGCAATGGCGAGCAACTGACGGCACCCGGCGCGCCGCTTCGCTCCCCCGCCTTCGCGCTCGACGCGGGCGAGGAGCCGGAGATCGCCGGCATCTATCTGATCGATGCGGACGGCAATCCGGTCCGGCTCGGCTTCGCGATCGGCAATGAATTCTCCGATCACGTCACCGAGCGCGGCAATTATCTGTGGCTCGCCCATTCGAAGCTGCGCGCGGCGGCGCTCGGCCCGGAATTGCTGCTCGGCGGCCTGCCCGAGGATATCCGCGGCACCAGCCGCATCGTGCGGAACGGCGAGACCCTGTGGGAACGCCCCTTCGTGACGGGCGAGGCGAACATGTCGCACAGCATCGCCAATCTCGAGCACCATCATTTCAAATATGACCTGTTCCGCCATCCCGGCGACGTGCATGTCCATTTCTTCGGCACGGCGACCCTGTCCTTCTCGGAAGGGATCCGCACCGAGCCGGGCGATGTCTTCGAGGTCGAGGCGCCGCCTTTCCGCCTGCCGGCGCGTAATCCGATCGCGATCGAGCCGGCACGTGATGTTCGGATACGAATGCTATAGGCTATCGACGGACGAGCCTTTCTGCGACGACGGAAGGGCCGGACAGGGAGAAGGTGGATGGGGGACAGGTGACGCCGGGAAAGCAACCAAAAGGGCGCCGGATCCACGGCACGATCGCGCATGATCTCGGCGTCCAGATCGTCACGGGCGTGTACAAGCCGGGCGACGTGCTGCCGGGCGAGATCGAATTCGCCGAGCAGCTCCAGGTATCGCGCAGCGTGTACCGCGAGGCAGTGCGCATGCTGATGGCCAAGGGACTGGTCGAAAGCCGCCCCAAGGCAGGCACCAGCGTCAGCCCGCGCAGCCGATGGAACCTGCTCGACCCCGATGTGCTTGCCTGGATGTTCGAGGGCGAACCGAGCGAGGGCTTCATCCGTAGCCTGTTCGAGCTGCGCATGATCGTCGAGCCTGCTGCGGCCGCCGTCGCGGCGGAACGCCGCACGGGCCGCGAGCTGGCGCAGATGGGCCATGCGCTGGAAGAGATGGGGCGCTACGGCCTCGCCACGCCCGAGGGCCGCGCGGCGGACCAGCAATTCCATCATCTGGTCCTCGAGGCGACGCGCAACGAGCCGCTGACCACGCTCTCCAGCACCATTGCGGCGGCGGTCGGCTGGACCACCATCTTCAAGCAGCGCAACCGCAAGCTGCCGCGCGATCCCTTGCCCGAGCATCAGGCGCTGTACGACGCGATCGCCGATGCGAACCCGGATGCGGCCCGCGCCGCGATGGCGGAGCTGATCCGCCGCGCGCTGGAGGATACGGAATTGTCGATGGAGCCGGGTGGGGCGTGAGGCCTTCCTTTCTTCCTTTTTCTTCCCCGGCGAAGGCCGGGGCCCAGTTGGGAAAGCGCTTGTGACGACGCGCAGCATCCGTTTATCGACGTCCCCTATCTGGGCCCGCACCTCCGCCTAGGAAGGCAAATAGGGGAAGAATAACTCCTACAAATTTCTTGACCCGTTCGCGTCGCGCGCCATAGCGTCCCGCCGTTCCGGGAAGGGCGCGACCGCCAGGGTCGCCGTGCGTGGAGAAGATGTCGTGGCAAATCTGGCTCGAACCCTGGCGCGGCTGTCCACGCTGATGGTCACGGCAACGCTCGCGCTGTCGGGCGCCCAGGCCCAGACCGCCCCGCGCGAGCGCGTCCCGATCAACAGCGGCTGGCGTTTCCATATGGGCGACCCCGCAGGCGTCACCGGCCTGTCCTATGACGTGCGGCCCGAGATCGGGAAGAGCGAGGACGGCAAGGCAGCCGATGCGAAGCCCGACGAAGCCAGGGCCGTCACCGCCGTCGCCCAGTCCGTGCTCAAGCCCTGGATCCTGCCCAGCGCCAATGCCTTTATCCGCGATCCGGCGAAGCGCCACGTTCGGCCCGCGGGCAACCCCGGCAGCGACGTCTCCTTCGTCCAGGCTGGCTTCGACGACAGCGCCTGGCAGAAAGTGACGCTCCCGCATGACTGGGCGATCGAGCGGCCTTTCCTGAAGACCGGTCCCTATGGCGGCATGGGCCGGCTGGAGAGCTGGGGCATTGGCTGGTACCGCAAGGCGCTCGATATTCCCGCGCGCGACAAGGGCAAGTCGGTGTTCCTCGATGTCGAGGGCGCCATGTCCTATTCGGCGGTCTGGCTGAACGGCAAGCTCGTCGGCGGCTGGCCCTATGGCTATAATGGCTGGCGGCTCGACCTGACACCCTATCTCGCCTTCGGCGGCAGGAACGAACTGGTCATCCGCCTCGACAATCCGCCCGAATCGGCGCGCTGGTATCCCGGCGGCGGGCTCTACCGGAATGTGTGGCTGACCAAGGCGAATCCCGTCCATGTCGGCCAATGGGGCACGCGCGTGACCACGCCCGACGTCGCGAAGGACAAGGCGATAATCGCGCTCGACGTCTCGCTCGACAATGAGTCCCGCGTCGAGGCGAATGCGAGCGTGCGCACCGACATTTATGCGCTCGATGCCGCCGGCCGGAAGACGGGCGCCGTCGTCGCCCGCATCGCGCCCGCCAACACGCGCATCGCCGCAGGCGGCAGCGCCAGGATCGCGGGCGCGACCAGCCTCGCCAATCCGCGCCTCTGGGGCCCGCCGCCGACGCAGCAGCCCAACCGCTATGTCGCCGTCACCACCGTGACGCTGGGCGGCAAGCCGGTCGATCGTTACGAGACTCCGTTCGGCATTCGCGCCGTCACTTTCGACGCGAACAAGGGCGTGTTCGTCAATGGCGAGCGTATCGAGCTGAAGGGCGTCAACAATCATCACGATCTCGGCGCGCTCGGCGCGGCGTTCAACGTGCGCGCGGCGGAGCGGCAGCTCGAACTGCTGCAGGAGATGGGCGTCAACGCGGTCCGCATGAGCCACAATCCGCCCGCGCCCGAACTGCTCAAGCTGACCGATCGCATGGGCCTGCTGGTGATAGACGAAGTGTTCGACGTGTGGGAGCGCAAGAAGACCCCGCTCGATTTCCACCTGATCTTCCCCGACTGGCACGAGGCGGACCTGCGCGCGATGCTGCGCCGCGACCGCAACAATCCGTCGGTCGTCCTGTGGAGCGTCGGCAACGAAGTCGGTGAGCAATATACCGCGGAGGAGGGCGCCGCGATCTCGCGCGGGCTGGTCCAGATCGTCCGCGAGGAGGATCCGACTCGCCCGACCACCACCGCGATGAACTATGCCAAGCCGGACATGGCGCTGCCCGGGACGGTCGACGTGATCGGCCTCAACTATCAGGGCACCGGCGTCCGCGCCTATCCCGGCCAGTTCGCGGCCTTTCATGCGAAATATCCCGACAAGGTGATCCTGAGCACCGAAAGCGCCTCCGCGCTCAGCAGCCGCGGCGAATATCTCTTCCCGGTGGCCGGTGCGATCAGCGGCCCGGTGCGGCCGGGCTCGGGCGGCGACCCGGACCGGATGCAGGTCAGCGCCTATGAGCTGCATGCCGCCGATTTCGGCTCCTCGCCCGACCGCGTCTTCGCCTCGAACGACCAGAACCCGTTCGTCGCGGGCGAATTTGTCTGGACCGGCTTCGACTATCTCGGCGAGCCGACGCCCTATTATGCCGCGCGCAGCTCCTATTCGGGCATCATCGATCTGGCGGGTTTCAAGAAGGATCGCTTCTGGCTCTATCAGGCGCGCTGGCGCCCGGAACTGAAGTTCGCGCATGTCCTGCCGCATTGGACCTGGCCCGGTCGCGAAGGGCAGGTGACGCCGGTCCATGTGTTCAGCTCGGCCGACGAAGCGGAATTGTTCGTCAACGGCAAGTCGCAGGGCAAGAAGACCCGCGCGCCCTATGAATATCGTTTCCGCTGGGACTATGTCACCTATGCGCCCGGCGAGTTGAAGGTCGTCACCTGGAAGGGCGGCAAGCCCTGGGCGACCGAGGTGGTGAAGACCGCGGGCGCGCCCGCCGCGCTCGAGGCGACGCCCGACCGCGCGCAGATCGACGCCGATGGCCGCGATCTGTCCTTCGTCACCGTGCGCATCACCGACAAGGACGGGCTCACCGTGCCGCGCGCCGACGATCCGGTGACCTTCACGGTCGAAGGGCCGGGCGAGATCGTCGCGACTGACAATGGCGATCCGACCAGCTTCGAGTCGTTCCAGTCGCCGACCCGCAAGGCGTTCAACGGCCTCGCGCTGGTGGTGGTGCGGGCCAGGGTCGGCAAGACCGGGACGATCACCCTGCGTGCCCGGTCCGGGGCGCTCAAGGACGCCACGATCGTGCTGAAGAGCATGGCCTCGAGGTAACGCTATCGCTATTGCCCGCGCTCCGGGCGGCCTCTTGCCGGAGGTCGCGACGGCGCTGCATCGCGCAAAGAGACGATGCGTTCCGGTTCTGCGCTCAACCGAACATCGCTGCTTGACAGATTTTACCCAGACAATTAGCGGCCCGGATTGGTAGCGCTACCAGCGCTTTGTGCAATCAGGCGATCCGTCGACGAGCGGGCGCCTTCGGAGAGGTAAATCATTATGTTCCTGCGTAATCAGTCCCTGCGGACCGCCCTGCTGGCCGCCACCGGTATCGGTGCCCTGACGATCGCTGGAACTGCCTCGGCACAGGAAACGGCCGCTCCGGTCGTAAATACTCAGAGTATAAATACTGCGCCCGACGCTGCCGCGTCGCAAGAAACCAATCCGACGAACCCCGACGACGCAACGGGGGACGACATCGTCGTCACCGGCATCCGCGCCTCGCTGCGCAGCGCGACCAACGCCAAGAAGAACGCCGTCGCCTTCGGCGATTCGATCTTCGCCGAGGACATCGGCAAACTGCCCGCGACCAACCTGGCCGAAACGCTGAACCGCATGCCAGGTGTGAAGCTCAACCGCGACATCAACGGCGAGGGCCTGCAGGTCTCGATCCGCGGCCTCGGCCCCAGCTTCTCCAAGGTGCTGCTCAACAACACGCAGATCGCGATCGCCTCGGACGGCGGCACCAATGGCGGCAATTCGAACCGCGAGGTCGATCTCGACTTCTTCCCGTCGGAGCTGTTCACCCGCCTCGACGTGGCGAAGAGCCCGGTCGCCTCGACGCTCGAGGGCGGCATCGCCGGCACCGTCAACCTGCGCAACGCGCGCCCGTTCGACAATCCCGGCCAGCACGTCACCGTGATCGCGCAGGGCCAATATACCGATAGCAACCAGCAGGTCAGCCCGCGCGGCGCGATCGTCGCCAGCAAGACCTGGGACAATTTCGGCGTGCTGATCGGCGTCTCGGGCGTGCAGACCAAGACGCGGATCGACGGCTTCGAAACGATCGGCTGGACCGATGCCAATCTCACCTGCCCGACCGCCAGCTGCAATGCAGGCGGCAACGGGTTCTCCTATGCGTCGGTCACGCCGAACAATGTCGGCCACGGCCTGACCCCGGGCACCCCGCTCGATCTCGCCGCGACCTCGGGCCTGTCGCTCGACCAGCTTTCCAAGGCGATCATCCCGCGGCTCGGCCGCAACAGCTTCACTGACGGCACGCGCTCGCGCATCTCGGCGCTGGCGTCGGTCGAATGGCGGCCGAGCGACACGCTCAGCTTCGCCGTCGACGCCATCTACGCCAAGTCGATCCGCGATTATTACCGGCTCAACATGAACTGGTATGTCCGCAACTCCGGGCCCGGCACCTCGCCGACCTCGACCGGCGGCATGGTCCCGATCGGCCTGACGGTCGATCAGAACAATGTCGTGACCAAGGGCACCTTCGCCAACTCCAGCTTCTTCCTGGAGAATGACGTGTTCCACCAGACCACCGAGTTCTGGAACGTGAACCCGAACGTCTCGTGGCAGCCGGCCGATAACGTGAAGATCGACGCGCAGCTCAATTACGGCCATTCGACCTTCTTCCGCGAACAGCCCCAGTTCGATTTCCAGACGCCGCGCGAATCCGGCCTGGAGGTCACCTATGACAACAGCACCGGCGCCGCGCAGCCGATCATCACCACCAACCGCGACCTGGGCGATCCCAATCTCGGCTGGCAATGGTACCGCGTGAACGTGCAGAATGTCCGCCGCGAGACGACCACCAAGGGGGCGCATCTCGACACGACGATCGGCGACAAGACGACCAACTTCAAGTTCGGCCTGGCCTATGACGAGGCCTCGCGCTCGATCCGCGCCTATGACAACAGCATCGCCTTCCAGACCTCGGTGTGCGGCGCGACCTGCAACGGCCTGACCGGCTCGGTGCCGAATTCGGCGGTGGCGCAATATCTGTCGCGCTGGAGCGTCGACAATTTCGGCCATCTCGCCGATGGCAGCGTCGGCTATACCAGCATGATCATCCCCAATCTGGCGGCGCTGGAAAAGGCCACCAACTATGCGTCCTTCCGCGACAGCGCGCCGGAGAGCAGCGGCGCGGTGACCGGCGGCGCGACCGGCGACATCGCGGAAAAGACCTTCGGCGCCTATGCCGAGACCAATGCCGTCGCGACGGTCGCGGGCAATGATCTGCACATCAATGCCGGCATCCGCTACGTCCACACCAACCAGACGGTGGTCGGCCCGACCCAGACCGCGACGGGCCTGGTCGATGTCACACTGAAGACCGGCTATGACGAGTTCCTGCCCTCATTCAACGCGACCTATGACCTGACCAGCCGGATCAAGCTGCGCGTCGCCGCCTCGCGCAGCATGACGCGTGCCGATGCCAGCCAGTTGCTGCCGGGCCTGACCTTCTCCGATCCGTCGGCGCAGATCGCGACCGCGGGCAACCCGGATCTGAAGCCCTACACCTCGAACAATATCGATATCGGCGGCGAATATTATACCGGCGGCATCGGCTATGTCGGCTTCGCGGCGTTCCACAAGAATGTCGACGGCTTCACCGTGACGCAGCAGTCGACCGTGCCGTTCACCTCGCTCGGCATCAACTATAGCGACCTCAACACCACGCAGCAGCAGGCGATCGACCTGCGCGGCGGCCCGAATGTCGCGACGGTGACGGTCAACCGGCCGGTCAATCTGCAGAATCTGGTGCTCGACGGCATCGAGGGCACCTGGGTCCAGCCGCTCGACTTCGCGGTGAAGGGTCTCGGTGCCTCAGCCAACGTGACCTATATCAAGCAGAGCTCGTCGAGCGGCCTGTTCGCGCCGGGCGTGGCGCCGTGGAGCTACAACCTCCAGGGCTTCTACGAAGGGCACGGCGTCTCGATCAGCGTCAACTATGTCTGGAACGACAAGACGGTGGCGGCGAACGGCCCGCAGAACAATCTGCCGGTCGGCCTGATCAGCGATGCGCGCGGCCAGCTCGATCTGTCCGCCGGGTACGAACTGCCGTTCCTGAACAAGGCGTTCCGCCTGACGCTCGACGTGCTGAACATCACCAACGCGCCGCTCCGCACGACCTTCGGCTACGAAAACGCGACCTACAGCGTCTATTATCCCGGCCGCCAGGTCCTGTTCGGCGTCCGCTCCAAATTCTGAACCCTTTCCTCTCCTCCCCCCTCCGGGCCGGCCTTCGCGCCGGCCCTTTTTTTGGGTTGGAAAGGCGTCTTAGCCTCAGTCAATACCGTCACCGCGGACGTGTTCCGGGGGCCATCGGCCCGCAAACGCAAACGCAAGGGCTGCGGCGCCGATGGGGTCATGGATGGACAAGTCGGCATGACGGTTCGGTGGATTGACCTCAACACCGTTCGTTTCGAGCGAAGTCGAGAAACCTGCGCAATGCCCAGCCAATGTGTCTCGACTTCGCTCGACACGAACGGAGAATGGTCGGCTGGACTCCCAACCGGATGGTTAGTGATTATCCCGCGGCAACCCGCGCGTCTGGGCGATCCGCTGATATTGATCAGCCCCTTCCAGGATCGCGCCGCTATCCAGCTGGCCGACGATCGCACGCTGGATCTCCTGCCACGGCGTCTGCGAGGCGGGATAGGCATAGCCGCCCGCCGCCATCAGCGCGCGGCGGCGCTCGGCCAGCTCCGCATCGTCGATCAGTACATTGGCCGTGCCGGCGCGCAGGTCGATGCGCACCCGGTCGCCGGTGCGGATCAGCGCCAGGCCGCCATTGGCCGCCGCCTCGGGTGAGGCGTTGAGGATCGAGGGCGAGCCCGACGTGCCCGATTGCCGCCCGTCGCCGATGCAGGGCAGGGCGTGCACGCCTTCGCGGATCAGATAGGCGGGCGGGCGCATGTTCACGACTTCCGCCGCACCCGGATACCCGATCGGCCCGGCGCCGCGCATGAACAACAGCGTCCGGTCCGTGATGCCGGTCGCCGGATCGTCGATGCGCGCGTGATAATCCTCGGGCCCGTCGAACACGACCGCGGGGCCTTCGAACGCGTCGGGATCGTTCGGGTCGGACAGGTAGCGCGCGCGGAATTCGGGGCTGATCACGCTGGTCTTCATGATCGCCGCGTCGAACAGATTGCCCTTGAGCACGACAAAGCCCGCATCCGCCATCAGCGGCTCGGCGAAGGGGCGGATCACATCGGCGTCCTCGATCGTCGCGTCACGGCAATTGTCGCCGATCGTCCTGCCATTGGCGGTGATCGCGTCCTCGCGGATCAGCCCCTGCTTCATCAGCTCGGCCACCACCGCGGGCACGCCGCCCGCATGATAGAAATCCTCGCCGAGATATTCGCCCGCCGGTTGCAGGTTGACCATCAGCGGCACCTTGTGGCCGTGCGTCTGCCAGTCGTCGAGCGGCAGGTCGACGCCGATATGGCGCGCGATCGCGGCGAGATGGATCGGCGCATTGGTCGATCCGCCGATCGCGGAATTGACCACGATCGCGTTGGTGAAGGCGTCGCGCGTCAGGATGTCGCTGGGTTTCAGATCCTCGGCGACCATCTCGACGATGCGCTTGCCGGTGCGCCACGCCACTTCCTGCCGGTCGCGATAGGGGGCGGGGATCGCCGCCGATCCGGGCAGCTGCATGCCGAGCGCCTCGGCCAGCGAGTTCATCGTCGTCGCCGTGCCCATGGTGTTGCAATAGCCGGTCGAGGGGGCCGACGAGGCGACGAGCTTGACGAAGCCGGCATGGTCGATCTCGCCCGCCGCGAGCAGCTCGCGCGCCTTCCACACGATCGTGCCGGATCCAGTGCGTTCGCCCTTGTGCCAGCCGTTGAGCATCGGCCCGACCGACAGCGCGATGGCGGGGATGTTCACCGTCGCCGCCGCCATCAGGCAGGCCGGCGTGGTCTTGTCGCARCCGATSGTCAGCACSACGCCGTCGAGCGGATAGCCGTATAGCACCTCGACCAGCGCCAGATAAGCGAGGTTGCGGTCCAGCCCCGCGGTCGGGCGCTTGCCCGTCTCCTGGATCGGATGGACCGGGAATTCGATCGCGATGCCGCCCGCTTCGCGAATGCCTTCGCGCAGCCGCTCGGCCAGCACGAGGTGATGGCGGTTGCAGGGGGAAAGGTCTGACCCGGTCTGGGCGATGCCGATGATCGGCTTGCCCGATTGCAGCTCCTCCTGCGACAGGCCGAAATTCATGTAGCGCTCGATATAGAGCGACGTCATGTCGATGTTCGCGGGGTTGTCGAACCAGGCGCGCGAACGCAGCCCAGAAGGTGGTGGTGTCGTCATCAGCGTGGCGCCACCGAGACGCGGTAGATCATCAGGTGGCGATAAGGCTTGCCCGGATCGACCCGTGCCGAGCCGAAGGCCGGCTGGTTGGGCGTATCGGGGAATTTCTGCGGCTCCATCGCGACGCCGTCACCCATGCGATAGACATGGCCGTGCTTGCCGACCAGCGTGCCGTCGAGGAAATTGCCGGTATAGAGTTGCAGTCCGGGCTCGGTGCTGAGCACTTCGAGCACCCGGCCGGAGACGGGGTCCTCGAGCCGCGCGGCCAGCTTGGGCTCGGCGGTCAGCCCGGCATCGATCGCGAAATTATGGTCGTAGCCGCGGCCCGCGACGATCTGCGTGTCGCGCCCGTCACGCAGGCCCTCGGCCAGCACGCGCGGCTTGCGGAAATCGAAGACACTGCCCTGGACCGGGCGCAGCTCGCCGGTCGGGATCAGGGTGGCGTCGACCGGGGTATAGGCTTTTGCCGGCATGGTCAGCCTGTGACCCATCGCGCCCATCGGCGACCCTTCGCCGCCCAGATCGAAGATCGCGTGGTTGGTCATGTTGACGATGGTCGGCTTGTCGCTCGACGCCCTGTACTCGATCGACAGCGATCCCTTCTCGTCGAGGCCGTAAGTGACGGTCACGTCGAGCTTGCCGGGATAGCCCTGGTCGCCGTCCGGGCTGACATAGCCGAAGGTCACGCGCGCCACGGGCCCGTTCTCGACCGAGACGACGCGCCACACCACCTTGTCGAAGCCCTTGGTCCCGCCGTGCAGCGAATTGGGCGCATTGTTGATCGGCAACTGATAGGTCTTGCCGTCGATCGCGAACTGCCCCCTGGCGATGCGGTTGGCATAGCGGCCGACGGTCACGCCGAAATAATTGGGCTTGTCGACATAGCCGGCGAGATCGTCGTAACCGAGCACCACATCGGCCGGCTTGCCGTCGCGGTCGGGCGCGACCAGCGATTGCAGCGTGGCGCCATAGCTCAGGATGCGCGCCGTCACGCCCTTGGCATTGGACAGGGTGATCGCCTCGACCTTCGCGCCGCCGACCTCGCCTACGGTCTCGCGCGCCGCGGAGGCGGCATGGGCCTCGGCGGCCACGCCAAGGGTTCCAATCGCCGCCAGCATGATCAAAACCTTCTGCATGAAAAATCGCCCTCCACCACGGCTGCTCGAACCGGCGCCGTTGACCGCGATTTTGCTTACATATACTCAGACAAAAAACAAGCGATGCAGCAGAGGACGTGAAAATGGCGGGACCGATACTCAATACGACGGCGCCGCTGGGGGCAGGCGCCGGCGCGGGCCCCGGCTACCGGGCAACGCTCAGCCTGCTCGCCACCCTGTTCTTCATGTGGGGGTTCATCACCGTGATCAACGGCACGCTGCTGCCGCATCTGCGCAGCGTGTTCGATCTCAATTATACCCAGACAACCCTGATCGAATCGGTCTGGTTCATCGCCTATTTCTTCGCTTCGATCCCCTCGGCGATGCTGATCGAGCGGATCGGATACAAGCGCTCGATCGTCGCCGGCCTGATCATCATGGCCTTCGGCGCGGTGCTGATGGTCCCCGCCTCGATGATCCCCTCCTATGGCGTCGTGCTCGCGGCCCTGTTCATCATCGCCGCCGGCATCACCTTGCTGCAGGTCGCGGCCAACCCCTATGTTGCGGTGATCGGATCGCCCGAAACCTCCTCGTCGCGCTTGAACCTGGTCCAGGCGTTCAACTCGATGGGCACGACCTTGGCGCCCCTGTTCGGCGGCTATCTGATCCTCGGGCGCAGCACCTCGGGCACTGCGGCAGCGGGCGCGGTGCTGACCCCGGCGGAGCGGCTGGCCGACGCGCAATCGGTGCAGCTGCCCTATCTGATTGTCGCCGCGGTGCTGGTCGTGCTCGCGGTGGTGATCGCGCGCTTCAAACTCCCCGACATGAACGCCTCGACCCGCGGCCAGGCGCGCGAGGCACGGCACGGCCACAGCCTGTGGCGTCACCGCAACCTGGTGTTCGGCGTACCGGCGATCTTCATCTACCTGATCGCCGAGATCGGCGTCGGCAATTTGTTCATCAACTTCGTCTCCGCGCCGGAGATCGGCAATCTGACGCACGAACAGGCCTCGCATTATCTCTTCCTGCTATGGGGCGGGATGATGGTCGGGCGTTTCCTCGGCAGCTATCTGATGCAGCGTATCCCGGCCGAAACCGTGCTCGCGGCGTTCAGCGTGGGAGCGCTGGTCGTGATGCTCATCGCGACCTTCACCACCGGTCCGATTGCGATGTGGGCGCTGATCTCGGTCGGGCTGTTCCACTCGATCATGTTCCCCACGATCTTCACCCTCGGCATCCGCGGCCTCGGCCCGCTGACCGAGGAAGGATCGGGCCTGCTGATCATGGCCATCGCCGGCGGCGCGCTGGTGATCGTGCATGGCTGGCTGGCCGATGCGTACGGCCTGCAACTGTCCTTCCTGCTGACCGCGGCGTGTGAGCTCTATGTGCTCTTCTATGCGCTGTGGGGGGCGAAGTCGGTCGAGGCGGCGGCGGACTGATCCGCCGCCTGCGCCACGCCGTCAACTCGGACCTGTTCGGTGGCGGTCCCGCTGAAGCATGTACCTACTCGTTCCCCGGCGAAGGCCGGGGCCCAGTCGGGAAGGCTATCGTTGTGAAGCGGGGCGCCAGTTTATAGGCGTCCCCCAACTGGGCCCCGGCCTTCGCCGGGGAACAAGTAAAGTAGGTACCACCGGACAAGTCCGGCACGACGGAGGGAGCGGTCAGTGGCTGGAAGCCCCGGCCGCCCCGATTCCCGTCTCCGACCGCACCCGCTGCTCGAGATACGCCCCTCGATCCACCGCCGCCCGCGCGGACGTATCGAGCACCGACACCAGCCAGATCGTGAAGAACGCCAGCGGCACCGTGAAGATCGCCGGCGACGAATAAGGGAAGATCGCCTTGTCGTGATGCAGGATCGCGACCCAGATCGCCGGCGACAGGATCGTCAGCACCAGCGCCGTCACCAGCCCGACCGATCCGCCGACCACCACGCCCCGCGTCGTGCAGCCCTTCCACAGCAGCGAGAGCAACAGCACCGGGAAATTGCCCGATGCCGCCAGCGCGAAGGCCAGGCTCACCATGAACGCGACATTCTGCTTCTCGAACAAGATGCCGAGCAGGATCGCGACCACCGCCAGCACCAGCACCGTCCGCCGCGACACGCGCAGCTCGGCCGCTGAATCGGCCGCACCTTTCCGGAACACCGTCGCGTAGAGATCGTGGCTCACCGCCGAGGCGCCCGACAGGGTCAGCCCCGCGACCACCGCCAGGATCGTCGCGAACGCCACGGCCGAGACGAAGCCGAGAAAGATGTTGCCCCCGATCGCCTGCGCCAGATGGATCGCCGCCATGTTGCTGCCGCCGCGCAAGGCCCCGGTCGCGTCGAGATAGCCGGGATCGGTCGCCACCAGCACGATCGCGCCGAAACCGATGATGAAGGTCAGCAGGTAGAAATAGCCGATCCACCCCGTCGCCCACAGCACCGAGCTGCGCGCCGCCCGGGCATCGGGCACGGTGAAGAAGCGCATCAATATGTGTGGCAGGCCGGCGGTGCCGAACATCAGCGCCATGCCGAACGAGATCGCCGAGACCGGATCCTTGATGAAATTGCCCGGCCCCATGATCGATCGCCCGCGCGTCGCCGCTTCCGCGCCCGACAGGCCGGTCGCCACGGCGAGATCGGTCTTCACCTGCACGGCGCGCGCGAACAGCGCCTCGGGCGAGAAGCCGAACTGGGCCAGCACCATGAACGCCATGAAGCTCGCGCTGCCGAGCAGCAGCACCGCCTTGATGATCTGCACCCAGGTCGTCGCGGTCATGCCGCCGAACAGCACGTACAGCGTCATCATCACGCCGACGATGACGACGGCATATTCGTAGCGCAGGCCGAACAGCAATTTGATCAGCTGCCCCGCGCCGACCATCTGCGCGATCAAATAGAACAGCACGACGACCAGTGTGCTCAGCGCCGCGAAGGTCCTGACCGGCGTCTGCGCGAAGCGGAACGAGGCGACATCGGCAAAGGTATAGCGCCCGAGATTGCGGAGCCGCTCCGCCATCAGGAACAGGATGATCGGCCAGCCGACGAGGAAACCGATCGAATAGATCAGCCCGTCATAGCCATCCGCGAAGATCTGCGCCGAGATGCCGAGGAAGCTCGCCGCCGACATGTAGTCGCCGGCAATGGCCAGCCCGTTCTGGAACCCGGTGATGCCGCCGCCGGCAGTGTAGAAATCGGACGCGGTGCGCGTGCGCCGCGCCGCCCAGCGGGTGATGCCGAGCGTCAGGATCGCGAAGGCCGCGAACATGGTGATCGCGGTCCAGTTGGTCGCCTGCTGCACCGTCTGGCCCGCCACGCCGTCCGCCAGGGCAGGAGTGGCGATCAGCAGGGCGGCGGAGGCGATAGCGACAATGGGCGCGGCGGCGCGGGCGAGGGTCATTCGCCCTTGCTCTCGACCAGGCTCTGCACCAGCGCGTCGTAGTCGCGATTGGCGCGGCGCACATACAGCCCGGTCAGCCCGATCGCGAGCAGGATCACGCCGAGCCCGACCGGAATGCCGACCGATGTCACGCCCGATCCGATCGGCGCGGCAAGCGCGCTCTTGTCGAAGGCGATGAGCAAGATGAAGCCGAAATAGGCAGCGAGCATCACGCAGGTCAGCGTCCAGGTGAACCGGCCGCGCTGTCGCGTCAGCGCCAGGTATCGGGGGTCCGCCGCAATGCGCGCCAGACGTTCTGAATCAGCCATCCCCACTCTCCCTGCCGCTCGTTGGCGGTATCGCTACCATGCCGCAACCGGGCATCGATGCAAGCCTCGTTTCTCCCCTTTCTACCTTCCCCGGCGGAGAGTACCGGGTCGGATCGTCCCCCGGACGATCCTTGAACATGCGGGGCATGTTCAACCCGGTACTGGGTCCAGTTGGGAAGGCAGCAATGAGACGCGTTGCGGGTAGTTGGGTGGAAACGACGAGCGCTTCGTTATCGCTCGCCGGGGCCGGTGCCGGACCCGCTATCGATCGTGACGCTGTAGGTAATCCGGTCCGGCAGTGCCTTCTCGATCGTGAACGCCAGGTCGCGAATATGGACCTGCCCTGTGCCCAGCCTGAAGGTCTCGGTCTGCCCCGATCCGGGATGCACCAGATCATCGATCGAATAGCCGCGGACCTCGAACTGCATCTCGCCGTTCTTGATGCCCTGATAGGCGATGTCGTAGATTCGCCCGACCTCGATCGCGTCATGGTCCCTGGGATCGGGCACCTGCGGCCCTCTGGCATAGTCGCGTGGCGGCACCATCGGCTGCCCCATCGGGACCGTCTGCTTCTTCCCGAAGCTGGCCGGCGGCGGCGCGGAGGAGCGAACGACCGGCACGGTGCCGTCGGCGGCCAGGCGATCGTGCACGGCGCGCGGGGACTGGCCCGCATTGGCCTCGTCGAGGACCGCCGCGGTAAATGCCGCATCGTCGATGGTCAGGGGGAAATAGCCGGCCGCTTCCCGTGCGGCTGCGTCGGAACAGGCAAAATCCAGCTCGGCCTGCGCTATCGGGCCGTCGGGCTTCGCCATCTCCGGGGCGCGGCGGGTCGAGGTGTCGATCACTGCCTCGTCATGGCCGAAGCGCTGGACGCCTACCCAGCCCAGGACGCGGCCGGCGCAGTCCGCGCGCATGAACTTGACCCGCATCGCGACGGGATCGCCTTGGCGGCGGATCACCTCCTTCGACGCGAAGTCGACCCTCTGCCCATCGCGCTCGACCGATCCCGCATCGACGAACACCGCCCGGTCTCCGGCATGGCCGGCATACCACCAGGGCGCCGCCGTTGCCGGCGCGCCAGCGACGGTCGCAAGCATTGCAAGAAGCTTCCATGAAATACGCATCGATCGTCCTTTGTCTGACTGCTAACGGGTCGATCGAAACAGCGTCGGCCAGTCCCCCGGCGCGGTGCCCCCACAGGATTGCTGGAGCGTCATCTCGGAGAGGCGGAACGTCTCACCGTCCCAGATCCAGCTCGCCGACATGCCGCAATCGGCAAGTCCGCGGCCCTTGGCCGCCATGCTCAGCGTGCCCGTCTTCGGATCGAACGCGCTTTCGGTGAAATAGGCCGCGCCCGATCCGCCGGATCCAGCGCCGCGATACGGGGTCGGCGCAATAAGCCGATGCGCGGCGCCACCCGCACGGGGGGCGATGAAGGCAAGGGAGGACCCCTGATACGCGCCCATGATGCAGGGGATCAGGACGAGCGCCCGGCCCTCGTCCAGGGCATGTGCCTCGGGCAATTCCGGCGTCTCCCCGCATTCCTCCTTGTCGAATTCGGCCTTCTCGCTGGCACGAACCGAGGCGATCAGCCGCGCTTCCTCAGCCGCGGCCAATTGCGCTTGGATCGGATGACTGGAAATCCTGGGCAGCATCGGCGCCGCGGGCACCCGTGCTGCGGGCAGCGGACCCGGCTTCAGCAGGGCGGTAACGCCGCCCACTCTGCCCTGACGATCGTCGAGGCGCAGAACAGCCGCAGCGAAGCCGTCCAGCGGCACCGCAACATCTCCGCCCAGCGTCAGCTTCGAGGCCATGCGGAGGCGCTGCACGATCGCCCGCACCGCGCCGGGATCATCGCTCGTCGCCGAGGTCTCTCCATCGGACGTCGTCAATTGCCAGGCCGGCGCCGTCAGGCCTGCCGGCCGGCCGTCGATCGCGACATCGCCAAGTGCAAAGCCGTGATTGGCGCTGATCGAGACGATCGCCTCGCCGTTCGGCCCTGCATCCCGCTCGATCCGGATCTCGGCGCCCGCGTCGCTGTCGCTGAACCCCTTCGCGACACAGGCGAGTGTGTTGTCGCACGCAACAAACCAGGATCGGTAGCTGTCGTAAGACTGCACGGGCTCGGGAACTGGGTCGGAAGCCGAAGCTGCCGCAGCCAGCAGGAGAAGGATTTTGGCCATTGCTCGCACAATCCCGGGCACCGTTGTTCGTTCCGACGCTTCCGCGCCAACCCGGAAAAGTGCGCTACCGATCGAAAATCAAACTCGCATATTGCTCCCGAACACCGGCTCATCCGGATTCCAGTAAGGCTCGACCTCGGGAATGAACGCGACCGGCACTTCGTCGATGATCGTCGTCAGCCACTCCGCGCAATAGCGCATCCCGCCCGCGACCGACTTCGCCTGGCCGAGCAGGATCAGCGCCTTTTTCCTGCCCGCTGCGATCAGGTCCTGGGCATATTCCACCGCTTCCCATTCGCGCGTGTAGCCGCACACCACCACATCGACCGCGCTGTTGAACAGGGCAATGGTCGGCAGCTGAGAGGCATTGCCCCAGCTCGTCGCGACGGTTGTCACCGGCAGCTTCGGATCGCCGACGATGCGCATGGTGCGGTCGCCGAGCTTGTCGTGAAGCTGCTGCGCCAGGCCGAGCAAGGTCGTCGGCGCCAGCTTGAACAGGTTGAGATTGGCCGGATCGGCGAGATTGCCCGACCAGCCCAGCTCCTTCGCCATGCCGGTCGCAATCCCGTCGGGCGTACGGTCGCGCCAGTGATCGTGGAAGTTGAAGATCACGAGGTTGTGCGTGCGGATGAAGTCTCGCTTGGCCTTGAACAGATCGTCGCCCTCAAGCCGGTCGAGATTGTCGCTCTCGGACCAGAAGGGTGAATCGAAGGTGACGATCAGATTGGCGCCCTTGGCCGCCGCGGCCCTCAGGCAATCGAACGTCGCCATGGCGGTGGTGGCGATGCCGGTGACGGCGGTAGTCGGGTCGCCCGCGACGATCCGGTCGACCGTCTGCGGCCGGCCCGGCGCGCCGGACTTGGCGATGATGCGGTCGACCAGTTGCAGCGCGGTCACCGGTCCGGTGTGGAGCGGGGGGCGGGCAGGGGCGGCGGGTCGGGCGGTGGCTYGAGTCATGGCGCTTCAGATCCTCGTATCGATCTCGAACACCGGGCGGCGCACGTTCCAATAGGGCTCGATGATCGGCACGAACCTGACCGGCACTTCCTTCACGAACCCGCCGAGCCATTCGGCACAGGCCTTCATGCCCCATTGCTCCGACTTCACATGGCCGAGCACGATCAGCGCCTTTTTCCGGCCCGACGATACCAGGTCCTGGGCATAGGCGATCAGGTCCCAGTCCTGCGTCTCGCCGATCACCAGCACGTCCGCCTCGCTGTTGAGGAAGTTGATGCCGGGAAAGGCGCTGCAATTGCCCCAGCTTTCATAGACGATCGACACCGGCAGCGCCGGATCGCCGATCACCCGGATGGTGTTCGCGCCCATGTGTTTCTGGAAATCCTTCGACAGTGCGAGCAGGCTCGTTTTCGGAATGGTGAACAGCCGCTGGTTGTCGGCATGCATGAACTTGGTCCAGCCCATCAGCTGCATCGTGCCGAGATTGATCCCGTCGACCGGGCGCAGCGCATGCCAGTGATCGTGCAGATGGTACGACACCAGATTGTGCGTCTTGGTATAGGCCAGCTTGGTCCGGTACAGCGGATCGTCCTCGATCCCGCTCAGCCGGTCCTGATGCGAAAACCAGGTCGATTCATGCGTGATGATCATGTTGAGGCCTTGGCGCGCCGCCGCCTTCATCGCGTCGAACGTTGCCATCATCGTGGTGGCGATGCCGGTCACGACCGTGTCGGGCCCGCCGGCCTTGAAGCCGTCCACCCCGCCGTCACGCCACGGACCGCCGATCTGCAGCTTCATCCGCTCGATCACCTCGCCGGCGGTAAGCTTGCCCGCGGCGAGGGCAGGGCCGGCGCTCGCGGTCAGCGCCGCACCCGCGCCCAGCGCGAGCACGCCGCGGCGCGACAAGTCGAGCTCGCGCATCATTTGAGTTCCTTCTGCGCGAACTGGATGAAATAGTGCCAGTTGGGGTTGGGCGTATGGCCCCAGGGATGCTGGCGGAACGCAACGTCTCCGCTGTCGATCAGCGTCTCGACCTTGGGGAAGGTCGAGGTGCCGATGCCCTTCCTGCCCAGCACTTCCCAGGCCGGGCTGGCTGCGACCGCCGCCATGAACATGCCCTGCGCGTCCTGCCACGCATCGCCCGGAATGGCGCAGGGCGGATCCATGATCAGCCCGCCGCCGCCGATGAAGATCGGGCGCGGCGCGACCAGGGCGACGAACTCATGCGCGTCGACCGGCATCTCGTCGGCGGTGTGGCCGACCGCGGCATATTTCAGGAAATTGCCCGCCATCCAGTGGAATTCGTTCGGCGCCGCGACATTCTCCAGCGCCTCGCCATAATTGCGCCGGTACAAATTCGCGCCGCCCGCGCCCGAGGAGGAGATGAAACCGATCGCGAAGCGCGGATCGTCGACCAGCGCCACCAAAGCCGCCTTGCCGCCGCGCGAATGGCCCATCACGCCGACCTTGCTGCCGTCGACATCGGGGTCGGTCAGCAGATAGTCCATCGTCCGGCTGGCGCCCCAAGCCCAGGCACGCAGCACGCCCCAATCGTCCATCGATCGCGGCTGGCCCTTGTTGACCAGGCCGATGATGCCCTTGGTCAGGCCGGCCCCGTTGTCCGCCTGCACCGCATTATTGTCGACCGAGACGAAGCCCCAGCCTTTCTCGAGCAACTGCTTGCCCGAGGAATCGACCACCGGGCCGCTCAGCATGCACATGCCGGTGGTGGCGCGGGTCGGCGGGGCGAGCGGCATCGGCCGTGGGCGCAGCGATCCGCCGCCGATGATCACCGGCACTTTCCTGCCCTTGGCGGAGGCGGGGGTGACGATGTCGGCCGCGATCTCGACGCTGATCGCCGGATAGGCCGCATTGTCGACATGGCCGACGACATGCTTGACGATCACGGGGATGCCCTCGAAATCCTGCTCCGCCGTGCTGGCAATGGTCCAGGTCACCTTGGGCAGACGCGCCGGATATTTGCCGTAGACCTGCGTGTCGAACAGCGCCTTGATCTCGTCGCGGCGCTTCGCCCATCCCGCCGGCGTCGTCACCCTGGTCCCATCGCGCAGCGTCATCAGCGGCGGCAGGTTCGGATAGGGATTGGCCTTGGCCTCGTCGTAATTGGCGAAGTCCGGCCGGCCGGGGATCACCGCGTTTTTCGGAATGCGCAACGCCGTGATGCCCTGCGCCTTCATCTCGCGCACCAGCTCGACGGTCGAGGCATCGAGCACCGCCTGCGCCTCGGGCGATCGCGGCCGCGCGGCGGAGTCGCTCGGAATCACTGGCGTCACGACGTCCTGGCCCGCGGCCGTGGCGACGCCGCCGGCCGCCATGGCACTCAGCAGCACACCGCACAACAAAGGCGATTTCTTCATGCTTCCTCTCCCCGACTCGGACATATCCGATATTCTATATGATTCTTGGCGCGGTTATCCCGCTGTCCGGGGTCGCTGGCAAGGGGCAGGTGAGCCCGATCATTTCTGTCGCGAAATGCCCGATTCGGGCCAGTTGGAGTCGCGGATAACGCCCGCTATGGTACCGCTATCGCGGCACCGGCCGAGGGTAGGGAATGACCGTCACAAGGCGGCGAAACGATAAAAAAGGAGAAGATGGTGAGAAGCTTCCGTCCCTATCTGTCCCTCGCCGCATTGGCGCTGGTGTGTCAGCCGATCGCCGCCACCGCCCAGTCGAAGGTCTGGACGAGGAGCTGGCAGGCTGTGCCGATGGAGCGGCCCGGCCAACGTCCCCCGCCGCCAGTGCAGCCGGGCCAGCCCACGCCGCCACCGCCCCAGCCGCAACAAGGCCCCGCCGCCCCCATTTCGGACGTCACCTATCGCATGGTCGCGCATCTCTCGGCCGGCGGCTCGACCCTGCGTCTGCGCCTGTCCAACGAGACGGCCACTGAACCGCGTCCGATCGGCGCCGTCCATGTCGGGCTCGCCGGCCCCAATGGTGAGGTCGTCCCCGGCAGCGACCGAATCGTCACCTTCGACGGCGACGCCTCGCCCGTCATCCCGGCCGGCGCCCCCATGGTCAGCGACCCCGTCGCGCTCAAGACCGACCCGCTCGCCAATGTCGTAGTTAGCATCCATGTGCCCGGCGACACGACCTCGCTCAGCGTCCACGCCCTGGGCGTCGCGACTACGCAGATCGCCCCGGGCGACCAGACCGCCGCCGCCAGCTTCCCGCCCGGCGGCCCCACCAACACGATGCGTGTCATCCTCACCGGCATCGACGTCTCGGGCGGCCCCGCCACCGCGACCATCGTCACCATCGGCGATTCGATCACGGACGGCGCGCAATCGAGCCGCGACACCAATAATCGCTGGCCCGATATCCTGGCCGCTCGGCTGGCCAAGGCAGGCAAGACCGGCTTCGCGGTCGCCAATGCCGGCATTTCGGGCAATCGCCTGCTCGCCACCGGCGCAGGCCCGGCCGCGCTCGCCCGCTTCGACCGCGACGTGCTGTCGGTGCCCGGCGTGCGCTATGTCGTGATCCTCGAAGGCATCAACGACATCGGCAGCGCGACCCGCGCCAAGACCGCGCTGCCCAGCGTCGCCGACATCACCGGCGCCTACCGCCAGATGATCGCCCGCGCGCATGATCGCGGCGTGAAGGTGATCGGCGCGACCATCCTGCCGTACAAGGGCGCCGGCTATTACGGACCGGAGGGCGATGCCGTGCGCACCGCGGTCAATGCCTGGATCCGCACGCCCGGCAATGTCGACGGCGTGATCGATTTCGACAAGGCCATCGCCGACCCGGCCGATCCGCTGCGCATGGCCAAGGCCTATGACAGCGGCGACGCGCTGCATCCCGGCGATGCCGGCTACCGCGCGATGGGTGAGTCCATCGACCTCGCCCTGTTCCGCTGATCCGGAGAATGACGATGCTGCGCAGCATGATGATCGCCGCCACCCTGACGATCGCGGCAAGCGGAACCGCGACCGCGCAGGAGATCGCTTTCACCTGGGACGATCTTCCCTCGCACAGCGCGCTGCCCGAGGGCACGACGCGGGTCGAGATCGGCGACAAGATCATCGCCGCGTGGAAGGCGGCGAAACTCCCGCCGGTCTATGGCTTCGTCAACGGCGTGCGCACCGAGGAGGAGCCGGCCTCGACCGCGATGCTCGACCACTGGCGCGCCGCCGGCCTGCCGCTCGGCAACCATGCCTGGTCGCATATGAACCTCGCGACGCACACCGCTGCCGAGTTCGAGCAGGACGTGATCAGGGGCGAAGGCGTCGTCGCCGACCGGATGAAGGGCCAGAACTGGCACTGGTTCCGCTATCCCAACCTCTCGGAAGGCGACACGCCGGAGAAGAAGGCGGCGGTGCGCAAGCTGCTCGCCGATCGCGGCTACCGCATTGCCGGCGTCACGATGAGCTTCGGCGATTATATGTGGAACGCGCCCTATGCCCGCTGCGTCGCGAAGAAGGACGCGCACGCGATCGCCTGGCTGAAGAAGAGCTATCTCGACGCGGCGGACGAGAGCATCACTTATGGCCGCGGCGTCTTCAAATCGCTGCTCGGCCGCGACATCCCCTATGTCCTGCTGATGCATGTCGGCGGGTTGGATGCGGAGATGCTGCCGCAACTTCTCGACCTCTACAAGAGCCGCGGCTTCAAGTTCGTCACGCTGGAAGAGGCGCAGCGCGATCCCTGGTACAAGGGCTATATGGACCCACGCGAACCCGACGCCCCGGGCCGCCCGGAATCCCAGCTCCAGGCAAAAGGCCTGCCGGTACCCGAGCGCCACAATTACGGCCCGGAGCTGGAAAAGATCTGCGCCTAGTTCCTCCCCGGAACGGGGAGGGGGACCATTCGCTTCTTCAGCGAATGGTGGAGGGGCTTGGAGCGCGTAACATCTGCCCCGCACGCCAGCCCCTCCACCCCGCGCTGAAGAAGCGCGCGGTCCCCCTCCCCGAGCAAGCTCGGGGAGGAATGAGGAGTCACTGGACAACCCCCTCAAACACTGCTCCTATATCCTATACGATCCGCGCGAGAGCGGACGGGGGAGAGCGACGATGAAGGGCCCATTCCGCGCATTGATCCTGGCCAGCCTCGGCCTCGCGACACCCGCCATCGCAGCCGAAACCCCGCTCCTCCACACGATGTTCCAGGACCACGCCGTCCTCCAGCGCGACAGGCCGATCCCGGTCTATGGCCAGGCCGCGCCGAACACGACCGTCACCGTCAAACTCGGCACCGCCACCGCCACCGCCAAGGCCGACAAGGCCGGCCAATGGCGCACCACGCTCCCGGCGCTCCCCTCCGGCGGCCCCTACATTCTGGAGGCGCGCAACGGCGCCGCAACCCAGTCCGTCCAGGACGTGCTGCTCGGCGACGTCTTCCTCTGCACCGGCCAGTCCAACATGCAGCTCGCGGTCCGCGCCGCGGGCAATGCGGCGTTCGAGATGCGCGCCGCGACCGACGGCCAGATCCGCCAGCTCGGCATCGCGACGAAGGACAGCCTGACCCCGCTTTCCACCTTCGCCACGCCCGTGTCCTGGACGGTCGGTTCCCCCGACACGGTCGGCAATTTCTCGGCGAGCTGCTATTATTTCGCCCGCGAGATCAAAAAGACCACCAACGCCCCGGTCGGCCTCGTCGTCTCCGCCTGGGGCGGCAGCCGGGTGCGCGACTGGGTAAGCGAGCCGAATCTGCGCAGGCTCGGCCAGTACAACGCCGATCTCGACATGCTCGCGCTCTACCGCACCGACCCCCAGGCCGCGCAGCGCCGCTGGGACGCAAGCTGGGAAAGTTGGTGGAAAGCGAACGGTGCCGCAGCCGCCAGGGGCAATCCCTGGGAGCCCGCCTATCCCGTCACCGACTGGAAAACCGCCCCTGCCGCGCTCGGCCCCTGGGCGCTGTGGACCGGCAATTCGCCCGACGGTTTCGTCGGTCAGATGTGGTTGCGCACCAGCGTCGATCTCACCGCGGCGCAGGCAGCGCAAGCCGCGACGCTCGATCTCGGCTCGGTCAATGAGGAGGACCAGAGCTGGATCAACGGCAAGGGCGTCGGCGGCACCAGCTGGTCGAAACAGGCGCTGCACGAGATCCCTGCGGGCGTGCTTCATGCGGGCGCCAACATCATCGTCACCAACATCTTCTGCAGCTGGCGCAATTGCGGGATGAGCGGCCAGGCCGAGACGCGCGCGATCCGCCTGAAGGACGGCACCGCCGTGCCGCTGTCCAGTCCATGGCGCTATGCGGAAGTGCCGAACGGCCTCATCGCGCCGCAGCTTCCCTGGGGCCCGACGCACGGCGTCACCCAGCTCTATAACGGCATGATCGCCCCGATCGGCGGCTACGGGTTCAAGGCCGCGATCTGGTATCAGGGCGAATCCGACATCTATTTCAGCAGCCGGTATCAGGCGACGCTGGCGGCGATGATGGGCGACTGGCGCGGCCGCTTCGGCGCGGACTTGCCGTTCCTCATCGTGCAAATCCCCAATTACGGCCCGCGCCCGACCGCGCCGGTGGAATCGGTCTGGTCCGAAGTCCGCGAGGCGCAGCGCCGCGCGGCGATGGCGGATGCGAAGGCCGCCTCGATCGTCACCGTCGATATCGGCGACGCGACCAATCTCCACCCCTCGAACAAGCAGGACATCGGCCGCCGCCTTGCCATCGCCGCGCGCCATATCGTCTATGGCGATGCGATCCCGCCCGCCGGCGCGGTGCCGGGCACGGCATGGCCCACGGCCGATGGCGTCGTCATCCCGTTCGGCCAGATCACCGGCACGCTGGGGGCCTGGAGCGGCCAGCCCAACGCGTTCGAACTATGCGGCCCGGCGGCCGGATCGTGCCGCTACGCCGACGCCCGCATCGACGGCACGACCGTGGTGGTGAAGGCTGATGCCATGGATGCGACGCGTATCCGCTATTGCTGGGGCGACAGCCCGACCTGTACCCTCACCGACACGAGCGGTCTGCCGGTCACGCCGTTCGAGCTGGCGATCCCGCCGCGCTGAGCGCCGGGACGGGGCAGGGGGAAGGTTGATGTGGTTCTGGTTTCTCGGGCTGCCGGTGGTGGCGGTCTATTGCATCTGCCAGGCCGTCCGCGATTTCCGTCGCGGCGAGCGCGCAATGGGCTTGCTCGGCGCGGTCTGCGCCGGTCTCATCCTGCTCATGCCGATCAAGACTCATGCGGTGAAGGTCACCTTGCCGATCGGCACGCACGCCCGCTGAGCCGACAGGACGCGCCCCGTCTCAATCCTCTTTCGGCGCGGCATCGGCCCGCGCGAAAAAGATCGTGACGCGCATGCCCGTATCGGGCGCGGATTCCACCTCGACCCGCGCTTTCGCATTCTGCCGCAACGACTGGACGATCAGCGCGCCCAGCTTACCCTTCTTGGGCCAGCTGACCCCGTCCGCCAGCCCGATCCCGTCATCGGCGACGACGACGCGGCACCCGTCATCGTCGACGATGCTGTGCAAGGTGATCGTGCCGCCCTCACGCCCGGCAAAGGCATGTTTCAGCGCATTGGTCAGCAGCTCGTTGACGACCAGCCCGGCCGGCATCGCGACATTGACCGACACCGGCCAGGTATCGACCTTCAGGTCGAGCCGGATGCCCTCGACCGCGTGCGCGCGCATCACCGACGAGGCGATCTCGCTGAGATAGATGCCGAGATCGACGCTCTCGCTCACCCCTTCGTCGGACAGTGAGCGATACAGGAGCGCCAGCGCATCGATTCGCCCGGCCAGCCGGTCGAAACGCTGCTCGGTCGCATTGTCCGGCAGGTTGCGCGCTTCCAGCCGGATCAGCGCGGTGATCATCTGGAGGTTGTTCTTCACCCGGTGCTGCAGCTCGCGCAGCAACGTGTCGCTCGTCTGGAGTTTCTGCTCGAGCTCATTCTCGTCGCTGCGCTGGCCGATCTCGGCAAGCGCGACGAGGCGGAACAGCGGCGATCCGTCCTCGTCCTGGATCACGTTCGACCAGGCATCGACCGTTCGCTCCCCGCCGTCATGCGCGATGGTGAAGCTGCCGATATGCTCGTCGCCGCCGGTCGCGGCTTCGCTCAGCGCGCGCCCGTCCGCTGCGGTCGCGCTGCCCGGCAGCGCCTCCCAGCTTTTCCCCTGCAACCAGCCCGCCGACTGCCCGGTCAGCCGCTCGAACTCGAGATTGGCATAGGTGATGCGCTCGACATTGCCCAGCTCGGCGACCGCGATCGCCACCGGCATATGGTCGAGGAACTGCTTGAACCGGTCGCTTTCCAGCGCATCGGCAAGGATGGGCGACTCGAGCAATTGCTCGACCTGCCGCGCATTGTCGCCATTGTCACTCATGATAACGCGCCATTCCCGATTAGCTGGAGCGCGTGCGCTACCAGATAATCGGGCGTCGCGTCGAAAAGACTTGCCTATACCGTGCGGCGGCCAGTCACGAAGTGAAGGATGATCATCACCACCGCGATGACCAGCAGCAGATGGATCAGCCCGCCCGCGACATGAAAGGCAAAGAAGCCGAGCAGCCAGAGCACCACCAGGATTGCGGCAATAGTTCCCAACATCATACTATCCTTTTCGTTGAACCCGCGAAACGACTTGGAAGGCCTTGTGGTTCCGCCGTCGATCAGGCGAGCGTGCGCACGCCCGGCTCGCGGTCCCAGAAACGCTTCGCCGCCGCCGCGGTGAAGCCCTTGTCCGCCGGCACCACGCCCTCGTCCGGCACCACCCCGGCCTTGTCGAGCAGCGGCTGGGCTTCGGGCGAATGGCCGATCGCCTTGAGATGACCGAACGCATCCATCGCGAACTGCACCGCCGCCGCTTCCTTCAGCAACGCCGCGCAGCCTTCCTCCGACAGGATGATCGCCACCGCATCGGCCAGTACCGAGGGATAGCCGGCGAGCTGCGCATCGGCCTTGAGCAGCTTGCCGTCGGACAGCTTGGCCCCGCCGACCTTGGGGGCGACGATCACCGCGCGGGCGCCCGCGCCGGTGATGGCGTCGACCATGCTCGCAACGGCCTTGGCGTCCGATCCGTCGGCGATCAGCACCGCGATCGACCGGCCCTTGATGTCGGCGGGCGCGCGCGGCCCCTCGACGATGCGCAACGCGGGCGAGGGATCGAGATCCTGCGGCGCCACCGCCGCTTTCGACGCCTTGGGCAGGGGCATGTTGAGCCCGTCCGCGACGCGCTTGGCCAGGTCCGGATCGACATTGACCAGGTTCGACATCATCCGCACCCGGACATGCTCCAGCCCGACCTTCGACAGCTCGAATACCAGCGCCGACGCCAGATGCGCCTGTTCCGGCGCGGCGAGCGAGCGGAAGAACAATCGCGCCTGGCTGTAATGATCGGCAAAGCTCTCGGGCCGGATGCGCAGCTTGTCGCCCTGCTCGTCCGGGCCGTCGGCCGCGGGGAAGCTGGTGAAGCCCGTCATCGGGCATTCGCGCGGGCCGCCATCCTCGCCCGCTTCGGACAGGCTGTTCGGCTCGTAATTCGCGCGGCCCTTGGGGATCGCCATCTGCATGTGCCCGTCGCGCTGGAAATTCATCACCGGGCATTTCGGCGCGTTGATCGGCAGCTGGTGGAAATTGGTCGAGCCGAGCCGCTTCAGCTGCGTGTCGAGATAGGAAAAGAGCCGCCCCTGGAGCAGGGGATCGTTGGTGAAGTCCACGCCCGGCACCACGTTCGCCGGGCAATAGGCGACCTGTTCGGTCTCGGCGAAGAAATTGTCCGGATAGCGATCGAGCACCATCCGCCCGATGATGCGCACCGGCAATATTTCCTCGGGGATGATCTTGGTCGGGTCGAGCACGTCGAACGGCAGGCTGTCGGCGAATTTCTGGTCGAACGCCTGGATACCGAGCTCCCATTCGGGGAAGTCGCCCCGGTCGATCGCTTCGAACAGGTCGCGCCGGTGGAAATCGGGGTCTGCGCCGGCGATCTTCACCGCTTCGTCCCAGCAGGTCGATTGCACGCCCTGTTTCGGTTTCCAGTGGAACTTCACGAACGTCGACTTGCCCTTGGCGTTGACCAGCCGGAAGGTGTGGATGCCGAACCCCTCCATCGTGCGCAGCGACCGCGGGATGGTCCGGTCGGACATCGCCCACATCACCATGTGCGTCGATTCCGGCATCAGGCTGATGAAGTCCCAGAAGGTGTCGTGCGCGCTGGCCGCCTGGGGATAGCCGGTCTGCGCCTCCATCTTCACCGAATGGATCAGGTCGGGAAATTTGATCGCGTCCTGGATGAAGAACACCGGGATATTGTTGCCGACCAGATCCCAATTGCCCTCCTTGGTGTAGAATTTTACCGCAAAGCCGCGCACGTCGCGCGGCGTGTCGACCGATCCGGCGCCGCCCGCCACGGTGGAGAAGCGCGTGAACAGCGGCGTGCGCTCGCCCGCGCGCTGGAACAGGTCGGCCTTGGTGATGTCGGCCAGGCTCTCATAGCATTCGAAGAAGCCGTGCGCCGCCGAGCCGCGCGCATGGACGATCCGCTCCGGGATGCGCTCATGGTCGAAATGGAAGATCTTCTCGCGAAGGACGAAATCCTCCAGCAGCACGGGGCCGCGCGGGCCGGATTTCAGCTGGTTCTGGTTGTCCGAGACGCGGATGCCCTGGTTGGTGGTCAGGCCGTTCTCCGCCTCGTTCGACACCGTCTGGTGGGTTTCGCCGCCATTGCCCGATGTCACGCCGCTTTTCGTCGCCATTGTCCGCTCCCGTCACTGTTCGCGGGGTCAACTGCAGGGCGACGGGAAAGGTCCGCGCGATCGGCGCGACTTGCTTTTGATCAACACGATTCTTCGACCCGAGCGGGATTACCGGCGACCGTCCCGCCGCTGGATGATCGCGCGCCCGCTATCGGGCCCGGGCTTCAGGTGTCAGCGCCACGACGGTGATATGTACCGGGAAACGTCGCGGTCGCAATGGCAACGGCCGCGGCGTTCGATTCAACCGGCTCCCGCCGCGTCCTATGCTGCGGTCGTCGTCGGCCCATGCCGCCGCACCGGAGCCGTCACGCCATGCCCTTATCCGATGACGAGGTGACAAATAACATCAGGAATACCGCAAATACTCCTGATCAATTCTCGAAAATGCGCAGGAAAAACGGTAATATTCATGTCGATCGAATTCGCGGCGCTCTTCCCGGAAATACGACTGAGCGGGGCATGGATAGCCTGGGCGCCATCCGTCGCCACAGTAACGCGCCGAAAATTCGGGGTCGACGTTGGCTGGCGAAAATCCCGCTTTACTGTCCGTTTTTCCGCAGGTTCCAACAGAATTACTTGGGCTGCGGATCACCCGCCGCCATAGCCCCCGATGATCGGCAATATCTCCCCCGTGATGTAGCTGGAGCATTGCGGCGAGGCGAGGAAGACATAGGCCGGGGCGATCTCCTCGGGCTGGGCCGGGCGCTTCATCGGCGTSTYGGCGCCGAAGGTCGCGACGTCGGGCGCTTCCTTGTCCGATGGGTTGAGCGGGGTCCAGACCGGCCCCGGCGCGACCGCGTTCACCCTGATGCCCTGCGGGATCAGGTGCGTCGCCAGGCTGCGGGTAAAGGCATGGATGCCGCCCTTGGTCATCGAATAATCGAGCAGATCCTTGTTGCCCATGATGCCGGTGACCGAGCCCGTGTTCACGATCGCACCGCCCGGCTTCATCTTCGCGACCGCTGCCTGCGCCATGAAGAAATAGCCGTAGAGATTGGTCTTCAGCGTCTGGTCGAAATGCTCGGCCGTCAGGTCGGCAAAGCTGGAATGGACCTGGAAGGCGGCGTTGTTGACGAGGATGTCGAGCCGCCCGAACGCCTTCGCCACCTCTTTCACCGCGGCCTTGCAGAATGCCTGGTCGCGCACGTCGCCCGCGATGACCATGGCGCGCCGGCCTTCCTGCTCGACCGCCTTTTTGGTGACCTGCGCATCCTCGTCCTCGTCGAGATGCAGGATCGCGACATCGGCGCCCTCGCGCGCGAACAGGATCGCGACCGAGCGGCCGATCCCCGAATCCCCGCCGGTGACGATCGCCGCCAGGCCCTCCAGCTTGCCCGATCCCTTGTAGAAAGGCGCATCGTACATCGGCGCCGGATCGAGTTTCGATTCCTTGCCCGGTTTCAGTTGATGCTGTTGCGGCAGCGGTGGCTCGGGATATTTTCGCGCCCCCGCCTGCATCGCGCCGCCCTTCTTTTTCGGCTTCTTGTCGGCTTTAGCCACCTGCGCCTGGATCGCGCGCTGCTCGGCGACGGTCTTTTTCGGGTTCGATTTCGCCATGGTCATCCTCGCCGGTTGAGGCGACCTCAATGCATGGGGGCGAGGGACCGTTCCCCCGTTCGTTGTGGCCAGCGCCGCGATCGCCTGCTAGCATGTTCCCAGTTCGTTCCAGAGGTGATGATGGTCAATCGCGCCGGCAGTGCCGATCTTCCCCTGCATGGCGGCCATGTGCCGCCATGGCTGAGCGCGCGCATGGCGAGCCTCGGCGCGGTCATGGCGCAGGCGATCGTGCATCATTACGGGCGGGACGAGCTGCTGCGCCGGCTTGCGCACCCCTTCTGGTTCCAGAGCTTCGGCGCGGTGATGGGCATGGACTGGCATTCCTCGGGCATCACCACCAGCGTCATCGGCGCGCTGAAACGCGGCCTCGCGCCGCTGTCGAGCGAGCTCGGCCTTCATGTCTGCGGCGGTCGCGGCAAACAGTCGCGCCGCACGCCCGGCGAACTGGTCGCCATCGGTGACCGGGTCGGGCTCGACGGCGCCGGCCTCGCGCGCACCAGCCGGCTCGTCGCCAAGGTCGACAGTGCCGCGGTGCAGGATGGGTTCGATCTCTATCTCCACGGCTTCATTATCGCCGATGACGGGCAATGGGTCGTGGTGCAGCAGGGCATGAACGGCGATCTGCGCCAGGCCCGGCGCTACCATTGGTCGTCCGAGGGGCTGGGCAGTTTCGTCGACGCGCCGCACGCCGCGATCGAGGGCAGGGGCGGCGGCGAGATCGTCAACCTCACCGATCGCCGCGCCGCCGCGTCTCGCGACGCGCAACTCGACCTGCTCCGCGATCTCGGCCCCGACCGCATCGCCCGCGAGGCCGCCGCGCTCGAACCGGTCAAGCCCGCCGCGCCGTCCGACCAGCCGATGCTCCCGCACCTGGTCCTGCCCGGCCATCACGACGTGCGCCCGTCCGACGTGATGATCCGCCGCCTCCACGGCACGCTCGCCGCCGCGGCGGAGAATGGCCCGGCCGATTTTCCCGAACTGCTGCTCGTCCCCGGCGTCGGCGCGCGCACGGTGCGCTCGCTGGCGATGGTGGCGGAAGTGATCCACGGCGCGCCCTGCCGCTTCGCCGATCCCGCCCGCTTCTCGCTCGCGCATGGCGGCAAGGATCGCCATCCCTATCCCGTGCCGATCAAGGTCTTCGACCGGACCATCGCGGTGATGAAGCAGGCGGTCGGCAAGGCGAAGCTCGGCAATGACGAAAAGCTCGCCGCGATCCAGCGCCTCGACGCCCAGGCCCGCGCCATGGAACGCCACGCGACCGGCCCGACCCTGCCCGAGTTCGTCGCGGAGGAATGCCGCAATTCGCACGACTATGGCGGCCGCAGCGTGTTCGGCTGGGAGCCGGAGGTTGCCGACGCCGAAAAGGCTGCACGGAGCCTTTAGAAGCGCAGTTAGCCCAAGACAGACGTCAGTCGTCATTCGAGCAAAGAACCTTGTGTCCCCGCGAAGGCGGGGACCCAGCCTGGGCTCCCGCCTTCGCGGGAGCACAATAAGGCGCGAGGCGCTCTATCGTCGATTCAACTATTCGCTGGTCTGGGACAGTGTACCGATCAGGCGCGTGAAACCCGCCCCGCTGTTTCTCATAATGGCCGATTGCTTACGCTTCGATCCGTCCCCGTTCCCCGACCGAGCCGCCCTGGTCCGCGGGAAATTCACCCTGTTATGAGCACGGAACAGGGAGGCGCCGCCGCTATTTCACCCCGATCAGCCAGGGCTGCACCACGCCGGTGGGCCTGGGTGTGCCGTCGATCCGTTCGGCGCGGATCAGCGGGATCGGCTTCAGGATCATCTGCCCCTTCATCGGGCCCGATCCGCCGCCGATGGGCTGGGCGAGGATCTTGCGCACCACGTCCATGCCCTCCACGACATGGCCGAACGCGGCATAGCCTGTGTAACCCGCCTTCGCGTCCATGCTCGGATGCGCGCCGAGCATGATCGCGAAATTGCCGGTCGCGCCATTCTCGTCGCGACCATGCGCCATCGAGATCACCGTATCGACATGGCGGATGCCGGTGCGGCTGGTCGGCTCCAGCGGCACCGGCGACGGCAGCATGCGCCGCGCATCGGTGCCGATCCCGCCCTGGACGAAGCCGTAAGTCGGGTCAGCCTTGCTCCGCGCCGACCGGTAGAAGCTGGTATTGTCCAGCCGCTTGTCGTCGACATAAGCGAGGAAGTTCGCGGTGGTCTTCGGCGCGCGCCTCGCGTCGAGCGCAATCACGATCGGGCCGAGCGCGGTGACGATCCGCACGCGCACCAGGCCGGGTGCGGGCCTGCTGTGCTGCTGCGCCGTGGCGGGTGCCGCCAGCGCGAGGAAGGCGAGGGCGAGGAAGGAGAGAATCGGGCGCATCGGGCTCGCTCGAAGGGGGTGAAGCCCCTGCGCGCTAGGGGCTGGGCGAGGGGGACGCAAGCGGCGCAACGTTAGAGTTGGGGCGGATCCCACTCCTCCGTTCGTCCTGAGCTTGTCGAAGGACTGTTCTTCCCTTTCGCCAGTCGTGAAATGAGATCCCAATCGCCACGGATCAGCGCCAGCTTCTTGGCACGGCTCCACCCTTTGATCCGCCGTTCGGCCTCAAGTGCCTCGATCCGGCTCGGAAATTCCTGCGACCACACAAGCGTCACCGGACCATAGTCTCGCGTGTAACCAGGGATCAGTCCGCTTTGATGCTGACCGATTCTGGCTTCAAGATTGTCGGTGTGGCCGACGTACAATCGGCCGGCCCGGCAGTGCAGCATATAGGCCCAGAAGCTCATTGGGCGAGCCTAAGGGGAAGAACAGCCCTTCGACAAGCTCAGGGCGAACGGATGGTGGGGGGTTCCCTCCCCCTACCGCGCCGCGATCACCGGCCTTTGCCACCCGCCGCCGAGCGAGCGGAACAGGTCGATCTGCGCGCCGGCGATCCGCGCGTCCGACGCCGCCAGATCGGCGTCCGCATCGGCGAAGGTGCGCTCGGCATCCAGTACTTCGAGGAAGTCGATCTGTCCCTCGCGCTGGCGGGCGCGGGTGATACGGGCGGCCGCTTCCGCCCCGTCGCGCGCGGCCTGCAGGGCGGCGCGGCGCTTCAGTTCGCCCTGATAGGTGGCCAGCGCGGTCTCGGTCTCTTCCAGCGCCTGGAGCACCGTCCCGTCGAACTGGGCAAGCGCCTCGCGGCTGCCTGCTTCGCTCTCGGCGATGCGCGCCCGCGCCGCTTCCTGGTTGGGGAAGGACCAGCTGATCAGCGGCCCGAGCAGGAAGCGCAGCGCGCCGCCGCCGAACAGATCGCCGATGCTCGCGCTGCTCGACCCGACCGATCCGCCCAGCGTGATGCGCGGATAGAGCTCTGCCGTCGCCACGCCGATGCGCGCCGTCGCCGCCGCCAGCCGCTGCTCGGCCGCGCGCACGTCCGGCCGCCGCGCCAGCAGCGCCTGGCCGTCGCCGACCGGGATCGGCTGGTCGAGATGCGGCGTGTCGGTCCGCGCCGCGGCGATCTCGGGCAGTTCCTGCGGCGTCCGCCCGGTCAGGGTCGCCAGCCGGAACAACGCCGCCTGGCGCTCCGCCTCGATCGCGGGGACGAGCGCAGCGCGCTGGTCGCGCAGGGTGGTGATGCGCACCTGGTCGAGCTTGGCCGCGCGACCCGCTTCGACCCGCTTGCCGGTCAGGGTCGCGGACTTGTCGAGCAGCTCGACGATGCGCTTCGCCACGCCCAGCCGTTCGGCCGAGGACGCGGCATCGACATAGGCGCGGGTGGTCGCGGCGACCACCGCGACGCGCACCGCATCGGCATCGGCATCCGCCGCCCGGACATCGCCGCGCGCTGCCTCGATGTTGCGGCGGACGCGACCGGCCAGGTCTACCTCATAGGAGACGCTCAGCCCGACATCATAGGATTCGCCCTCGGCGGCCGAGCCCGGCAGGCGCTGGCTGTCGGGGGTGCGGCCATAGCCGCCGGTCGCGCCGATCGAGGTCTGGGGCAGCCGGTCGGAGCGAACGCCGCGCAGCGACGCGCGCGCCTTGTCGAGCCGCGCCACCGCCACGCGGATGTCGGTGTTGGCGGCGAGCGCCTCGGCGACGAACTGGTCGAGCGCGGGGTCGCGGTAGAGCTGCCACCAATGGTCGTCCGCCGGGGCGGTCGAGACGCTGGGGCTGGCGCTGCCGATGAACTGCCCCGCCGCCTTGGGCGGGGCGACCGGCGCGACGAAGTCGGGGCCGGCGGCGCAGGCTGACAGCGCCAGCGCTGAGATCGAGGCAAGCAATAGCTGTTTCATGACGGCCGCTCCTTATTCGGCGGGCTGAAGAGTCGCCGGCAGCTGGTGCTCGCGACGGCGGGTGAACCGCATCGCGAGCGCCCGGCAGACGACATAGAAGGTCGGCGTGAAGAGCAGGCCGAAGCCGGTGACGCCGATCATCCCGAAGAACACCGCGGTGCCCAGCGCCTGGCGGAGCTCGGCGCCCGCGCCGGTCGCGATCACCAGCGGCACCGAGCCGAGGATGAAGGCGAAGCTGGTCATCAGGATCGGGCGGAGACGCGTCTGCGCCGCCCGCACCGCCGCCTCGATTGGCGACAGGCCTTCCTGCTCCTCGGCCTGCTTGGCGAACTCGACCACGAGGATCGCGTTCTTCGCGGCCAGCGCGATCAGCACGACCAGACCGATCTGGGTCAGGACGTTATTGTCCATGCCGCGCAGGTTCACGCCGGTCATCGCCGCGAGCAGACACATCGGCACGATCAGCACGATCGCCAGCGGCAGGGTGACGCTCTCGTATTGCGCTGCCAGCACCAGGAAGACGAACACCACCGCCATCAGGAAGACGAGGCCGGCCGTGCTGCCCGCTGCCTTTTGCTGATAGGCGATGCCGGTCCACTCATGGGAATAGCCGGCGGGCAGGGTCTTGTCGGCGAGCTTCTCCATCGTCACCAGCGACTGGCCCGAGGAGAATCCGGGTGCCGTGTCGCCGTCCACCTCGACCGCGGGGAAGAGGTTGTAGCGGACGACGCGGTACGGCCCGGTCTTGTCCTGGAAGGTCGCGACCGACCCGATCGGTACCATCTGGCCCGAATTGGAGCGGGTCTTCAGGTTGGCGATATCGGCGGTGGTGTTGCGGAACGGCGCATCGGCCTGGGCGGTGACGCGATAGGTGCGCCCGAGCAGGTTGAAGTCGTTCACGAATGCCGAGCCGAGATAGACTTGCAGCGCCTCGAACACCCGCTCGGGCGGCACGCCGAGCATGTTCGCCTTGGTCCGGTCGACATCGGTGAAGATGCGCGGCGTCGCGGTGTCGAAGAAGGTGTAGATCTGGGCGAGGCCGCTGGTCTGGTTGGCCTTGCCGATCAGGTCATAGGAATTCTTGCCCAGATCGGCGTAACCGCGTCCCTCGGTATCCTGCACCATCATCCGGTATCCGCCGGCCGAGCCGATGCCCTGGATCAGCGGCGGCGGCACGATCAGCAGCCGCGCCTCGTTCACGTCGGCGGTCGCCTTGCGTGCCTCGGCCATGATGCCCTGGAAGGTGACGCCGAGCTTCCTGCGTTCCTCGAAGCTCTGCAGCGGGAAATAGGCCGCCGCCGAATTGGGCGCGAGCGTCTGGGATGGGCCGTCGAAGCCGGCCAGCATGACCGAGCCCTTGATGCCCTTGAGCGGCAGGATCTTGGCCGCGACCTTGCGCATCACCGCGTCGGTCCGCTCGATCGAGGAGCCTGGCGGCAGCTGGATCACGGTCAGGAAGTAACCCTGGTCCTGCGCCGGCACGAAGCCGGTCGGCGTGATCCAGAACACCCCGCCGGTCAGCGCGATGAGGCCCGCATAAGCGAACATCATCTTCTTCGGCGCGCTGACCAGCCGGCGGGTCAGCGCGGCATAGCCAAGGCTCATCCGCTCGAAGCCGCGGTTGAACGCGTCGCCGGCGCGGTTGACGATCCGCTGGAAGCGGTTCTCGCTCCCGGTCGTCTCCTTGTGGCGGAGCAGCAGGGCGGCGAGCGCGGGCGACAGGGTCAGCGACAGGACGAGCGAGATGATCGTCGCGGTCGAGATGGTCACCGCGAACTGGCGGTAGAAGGCGCCCGACAGGCCGGTCAGGAACACCGTCGGCACGAACACCGCGCAGAGCACGAGCACGATCGCGACCAGCGCGCCCGACACTTCGTCCATCGAGGTACGCGCCGCCTCGAGCGGGGAGAGCCCGCGCTCGAGGTTGCGCTCGACATTCTCGACGACGACGATCGCGTCGTCGACGACCACGCCGATCGCCAGCACCAGCCCGAACAGCGACAGGTTGTTGAGCGAATATCCGAATGCCGCCAGCACCGCGAAGGTACCGATCAGCGACACGGGAATCGCGACCACCGGGATGATCGCCGCGCGCCACTTCTGCAGGAACACCAGGATGACGAGCACGACGAGCACGATCGCCTCGAGCAAGGTGTCCTTCACCGCGTCGATCGACTGCGCGATGAACTCGGTCGGGTTGTAGATGACCTTGTATTCGAGCCCCTTGGGGAAGCGGGCGGACATGGACTTCATCTCGGCGGAGACGCCCTCCGCCGCGGCGAGCGCGTTGGAGCCGGGGCGCTGGAACACCGCGACGATCACGGTCGGCTTGCCCGAGAGATAGGTGTTGGAGCCGTAATCCTGCGCGCCGAGCTCGACCCGGGCGACGTCCGACACCTTGACCTGGCGGCCATCGGGATCGGTACGGATCACCACGTCGGCGAACTGTTTGGGGTCGGTCAGGCGGCCCTGAGTCTCGACGTTGAGCTGGAAGGCGTTGCCGCTGGCATAAGGCGGCTGGCCCAGGGTGCCGGCGGCGACCTGCACGTTCTGCGCGCGCAGCGCCGCGACGATCTCGCCGGCGGTCAGGTCGAGCGCGGCGGCGCGGCCGGGATCGATCCAGACGCGCATCGAATAGTCGCGCGACCCGAACAGCTGCACGTCGCCCACGCCGTCGATGCGGCTGAGGCGGTCGCGCACCTGGGTCAGCGCGTAATTGGAGATATAGCCGCGATCGAGCGAGTTGTCGGGCGAGATCAGGTTCACGACCATCAGGAAGTCGGGCGAGGTCTTGCGCGTCACCACGCCGAGCCGCTGCACTTCCTCAGGCAGGCGCGGCACCGCGATGGCGACGCGGTTCTGCACCAGCACCTGCGCGGCATCGAGATCGGTGCCCTGCTTGAAGGTGACGGTGATGACGACCTTGCCGTCACCGGTCGATTGCGACGACTGGTAAAGCATGTTGTCGACGCCGTTGATCTCCTGCTCGATCGGCGCGGCCACGGTCTCCGCGACCGTCTCGGCCGAGGCGCCCGGATAGGCAGCGCTGACCGTCACGGTCGGCGGCACGATGTCGGGATATTGCGACACCGGCAGGGTCATATAGGCGATCGCACCGACAAGCGTGATGACGACCGCGATCACCGCGGCGAAGATCGGCCGCGTGATGAAGAAGCGCGAAAAGCGCATGGATTTCGTCCTTCAGAGAGGAAATATCTTCACCACCGTTCGTGCTGAGCTTGTCGAAGCACTGTTCTTCCTTCTCACCGTCGAGAAGAAGAGCAGCCCTTCGACAAGCTCAGGGCGAACGGGGTGGTTGGTATCAGTTCGCGATGGTCGCCTCGCCGGCGACGGGCAGCGACACCGCCGGTGCGGCCGACGCCGTCGTCGCGGCGGCGATGCGGCCTGCCGTGGGGGCGACCTTGGCGCCGGGCATCGCCATCTGGTTGCCGGCGATGATCACCCGGTCCTTCGGCCCGATGCCCGAGCGGATCACGCGCAGGCCGTCGACCACCGGACCCAGTTCGACCGGCTTGGCCGAAACCTGGTTCTGCGCGTCGACCGTCAACACGATCTTGCGCGCCTGGTCGGTCTGGATGGCCGTGTCGGGCACCAGCAGGGCCGGGGCCTTGCCGCCGCTCGCCAGCCGCATGTTGCCGAACATGCCGGGCGTCAGGAAATAGCCCGGGTTGGACAGCACCGCGCGACCGCGGATCGTGCCGCTGCGCTGGTCCAGGCCATTGTCGGTGAAGTCGAGGCGGCCCTTCCAGCGATGCTCGGTCTCGTCCTGCAGCTGGATCTCGACCGCCGCCGGCTCGGCGCCGGGCTGACGGGCGCGCTGCGTCTTCAGGTACAGCGCCTCCGACCCGTCGAAGGTGAAGTAGATCGGGTCGAGCGCGTTGATCGTGGTCAGCACCGTGCCGTTGGTGCCCTCGCCGCCCGCGACCTGGTTGCCGGCATCGACCTTGCGGTCGGAGATGCGGCCGGCGATCGGCGCGCGGACCTGGGTGAACTCGATGTCGAGCGCCCGGACCCGGACGCGCGCATCGGCGGCGGCAAGTGCGGCCTGCGCTGCCTGCACCTTGGCACGCAGCGAATCCACTTCACCCGCCGACACCGCCTCATCGGCGATCAGCCGGGTCGCGCGGCCGAGATCGGCCTGGGCCAGCGCCAGCGCGCTGCGCGCGCTCGCCGCATTGGCACGCGCCTCGGCCAGAGCCGCGGCGAACGGGCGGGGATCGATGGTGAAGAGCAGCTGGCCCTTCTGCACGATCTCGCCGTCGCGGAAATGGATGCCGGTCACTTCGCCCGCCACGCGCGGACGGATCTCGACCGTGCGGCTCGGCGCGAAGCGGCCGACATAGTCGTCCCACTCGTTGACCTCGCGCACCAGAGGTGCCGCGACCGTTACCGCCGCCGGGGGAGGAGCGGCGGCAACGGCCGGGGACTCACCGGCCAGCTTGGTGCCGGCCGCGGCGACGATCGCCAGGGGGATGAGGACGATCGCCGCACGCCGCGTTCGCGACATGCGGTTGAAACCGTCGACCAGCGGTCGCGCGGTCGTGCTCTCGATGGGGGTGATCATGTTCATGCGGCGATCCTTGGATTGGCGTAGATCTGGACGAGGCCGACCCGGTCGCCGGTGACGCTGGCCACCAGGGTCTCGGCCTGGGAAAGGGTGAAGCCGGCGTCGAGGAACCGGTCGATCTCGGCCTGGGCGATGGCATAGCCGCGGCGCCAGGCATGGACGGCGAGCCGGCGCAGCGCCTCGAGCCTGGTGTCGGCCAGCCGCGAGCGGGTGCCGATGCCGAACAGGCCGCCCAGCGCGCGGGAGACCCGGCCGGGCTCCTCCAGGCTGGACAAGGTGTCGCGGCGCGAGACCGCGATCACGCTCCATTCGAGCGCCGAGAAGCTGCCGGTCTCGCCGTCCGGCGCGACCGAGACCTCCATCGCGCGGCTGCGGACGGGGGCGGCGAACATATTGTCGATGTCGAGATAGGCCATGGCTATTCCCCTTGAAGTGATTGGCCACGGGGCGCCGAGCGCGACGACACCATGTCTCGCGGGCGGATGCGCTCGGGGCGTAAAAAGACCAGCACGGACGGCCTCATGCCATCCGCTCCCCGATCCTCGAAAATGATGATGCGCGAGTGGCCTCAGGCCGCTCGCAGGTGGTTCAGCAGTCCGACTTGGTCATGGGCGTTTCCCTCCGCCATGGCGAGCCGGTGAAGGACCCGCATTCAATACCAATCGGTATATAACGCCATGCTGCGGCGCGTCAAGCGCCTTTCATACCGGTGGGTACAATTAATTTCAATCATCGAGTGGGCCAGACCGAGAGGCTGGTTTCGACCAGCTGGCTCAGCTCCTGGCAGGTCGCGCCCGAACCCGCCTGAACCGATAGTCCCTGCAGCAGCGCGGTGAGATAGCGCACCAGTGCGACCGGCTCGATCGTCTCGGGCAAGTCGCCCTCTTCCCTGGCACGCTCGAAGCGCGCGATCATCGCGGCTTCGGAGGAGGCGCGGCGCTTGACCACCTCGGCCTTGATCGATTCGGCCTCGAGGCCGCACGCGCTCATGCTGATCACGCCGAGGCAGCCCTTGGGGTCGCAATTGCTCATCTGGATTTCGAGCGCGCCGCGCAGCAGCTTCTCCGCCACCCCGCGCGCGGTCGGCGCGTCGAGTGCGTAGCGCATATAAGCGAGCTTTTCGCGCTCATAGAGGTCGAGCGCCTTGTGGAACAACGCTTCCTTGTTACCGAACGCGGCGTAGAGACTCGGCTTGGTGATGCCCATCTCGGCGGTCAGCTCGGACATGGACGCGCCTTCATAGCCACGGCTCCAGAAAACCCGGAGGGCGGAGGCGAGCGCGCTTTCCACGCAGAATTCCCGGGGCCGTCCCTTGGTGGGTGCCGGGGCAAGATCCTGTTCCATACCGATCGGTATATAGCGCGCTTTCCGTAAACGTCCAGTACCCGCAATTTCCGTCCTAGTTCCTCCCCGTGCCGGGGAGGAATGCGAGCTTCTTCGTCGGCGAATTGACACCCGCCCCCATCACTCCTAGCAGATGCAAACGCGAATCACTCGCATTAGCATTACGTGTCACTTCGGGGGTATCATGATCGACCACATCACCACGCCGCGCGCGCCCATCCGCACCGGCGCCGCCGCGCTCGCGATCGCCTGGGCGCTGGCCGTCGGCGTCGCGCACGCCGACGAGGCTCGCCCCGCCGACGAGGACAAGGACCTCGTCACGGTCACCGCGACGCGCACGCCGCTGCTGATCTCCGACGTGCCCGCCACCGTCACCGTGATCACCGCCGAGACGATCGCCGACCAGCTCGCGAGCGACATCAAGGATCTGGTCCGCTTCGAACCCGGCGTCAGCGTTCGCCGTGCGCCGACCCGTTTCGGCGCGGCGCAGGGCGTCACCGGACGCGACGGTAATGCCGGCTTCAACATCCGCGGGCTCGAGGGCAATCGCGTGCTGATCCAGGTCGATGGCGTGCGCGTGCCCGACGGGTTCGAATTCGGCGCTCAGTCGGCCGGGCGCGGCGACTATGTCGATCTCGGCGTGGTCAAGTCGGTCGAGATTCTGCGCGGCCCGGCCTCGGCGCTCTATGGCAGCGACGGCCTGGCCGGGGCGGTCAGCTTCGTGACCAGCGATCCGCAGGATTTCCTCACCGGCGGCAAGAGCTTTGGCGGCATCGCCCGTGCAGGCTTCGATTCGGCTGACGACCAGTTCTCCGAAACGGGCATCGTCGCCGGGGCGATCGGCAACTGGTCGGCGATGATCGCCTATACCGGCCGCGACGGGCATGAGCTCGAGAACATGGGCACCAACGGATCGCCCAACGCGAACCGCACCGCGCCCAACCCGCAGGACACCAGCTCGAATTCGGTGCTGGCCAAGCTCGTCTGGTCGCCCGATGACCATAACCGTGTCCGCCTGACCTATGATCATCTCGATGGCCATGTGCGCACGACCGTGTTGAGCGGCATCTCCGCCGCCGTGCCGGTCCCGGCGACCGGCGTGATCGGCCTCACCGCAAGCGACCGCACCAAGCGCGACCGCGTGGCGCTCGACTGGCTCTATACCGGCACCGGCGCGATCGCCTCGGCGCATGTGACGGGCTGGTACCAGGACGGCGAGAACCGCCAGTTCACCGCCGAGGATCGCAACACCGCGGCGGACCGCACGCGCCTCAACACCTTCGCGAATCGCGTCTATGGCGCAAGCGTCGAACTGCGCAGCGACTTCGCGACCGGCGCGTTGACGCACAAGCTGGTCTATGGCGGCGATGTCAGCGTCACCCGGCAGGAGGGCATCCGCGGCGGCACCGTGCCGACCGCGCCCGACGTCTTCCCGACCCGCGCCTTCCCGATCACTGATTATACCCTGGTCGGCGGCTATATCTCGGATGAGATCGGCCTTGCCGATGGGGCCTTCACCTTGTTCCCGGCGCTGCGCTTCGATCATTATGCGCTGACGCCCAAGCCCGACGCGCTCGTCCCCACGGCCTCGGCGCCCCCCGGCAAGCAGAGCGGGTCGCGGGTCTCGCCCAAGCTCGCCGCGCTGGCGACCTTTGGCCCGATCCGGCTGTTCGCCAATTATGCGCGCGGCTTCAAGGCGCCGTCGCCGACTCAGGTCAACCAGTTCTTCGACAACCCGACCTCGCCGCAATTCGCCTATCGCTCGATCCCCAATCCCGATCTCCGGCCCGAGACCAGCGAAAGCTTCGAGGGCGGCGCGCGCATCGTCACGCCCGTGGTGAGCGCCGGCGTGACTGGCTTCACCGGCAAGTACCGCAACTTCATCAGCCAGGAGATGGTCGGCACTCATGCGGGCACTCCCGCCGATCCGATCATCTTCCAGTTCATCAACCTTGCCCGTGCCCGCATCAGCGGCGTGGAAGGCAAGATCGACGTGACCCCGGTCGCGGGCGTCACCGCGCGGTTCGCGGCCAGCTATACCAAGGGCACCAGCACGGGCGCCAATGGCGTGAAATCGCCGCTGGTGACGGTCGATCCGGTCAAGCTGGTCGGCGGTATCGGGTATGACGCGCCCGACCGGCGCTTCGGCGGCCAGATCGTCGCGACCTATTCGGCGCGCAAGCCCAAGTCCGACGCTGCGTCCACTGCCTATCGCCCGGACAGCTTCACCATCGTCGATGCGACCGCCTATGTCCGGGTCGCCGATGTGCTCACCCTGCGGGCGGGCATCTTCAACGTCTTCGACCGCAAATATGCCTGGTGGAGCGATGTGCGCGGGCTCGCCGCCAGCTCGACCGTCACGGACGCCTATACCCAGCCCGGCCGCAACGCGAGCGTGTCGCTGACCGCGAAGTTCTGACCGTTTCCCCTCCCTACCTCTCCGGGAGGGGCTGGGGAGGGAAGCAGTCGCACCCACCGGATTTGCCCCCCGGGACTGTTTCTCTCCCCCTCTTGTCCGATCATCACGAGGAACCATGCTTATGAAGACATTCCCGTTCCGTCTGGCGCTCGTCGCAGGCCTGCTCACTCTTCCGCTCGCGGCGCCCGTACTCGCCGACGGTCCTGTCGCGCCGCGCAGCGCCGCCGAGGAAAGGGCGGCGTTCGAAGCGGATCGCGCCGCGATCCTCGCCATGGCGGGCAATTACAAGGTGACCTTCGACATGAAGGAAACCACGCCCTGGCGCGCCGACTATACCCCGATCCCGGCCAAGATCTCGGGCGGTCATGAAAGCGTCCGCGTGATCGAAGATACGGGCCGCCACATCGTGCTGCAGCATATGCTCGTCGTCACCGGCGAAGGCGGCAAGACCATGGTGATCAAGCACTGGCGCCAGGACTGGAGCTTCGAGCCGGCGTCGTTCCTCGCTTATGCCGGCAATGGCCGCTGGAATGTCGAAGCGATCCCGGAGCGGATGCGCAAGAGCCGCTGGTCGCAGACCGTGTGGCAGACCGACGATTCCCCGCGTTACGGTGGCTGGGGCGAATGGACTGACGATGGCGGCGTCCGGCGCTGGCGCAGCAGCTGGACCTGGCGTCCGCTCGCCCGCCGCGATGCGGTGCGGCATCCGCGCTACGATCGCTATCTCGGCATCAACCGCCACTCGCCCTCGCCCGCGGGCTGGATCCACTGGCAGGACAATATCAAGATGGGCCCGGTCGACGGGAAGATCGTGCCCTTCGTCCAGGAATCGGTGCTCAACACCTATGCCAGGGACGACGCCTATGACGTGAAGGCGGCCGACGATTACTGGACCGCGACGAAGGACTATTGGGCAGCGATCCGCGCCGCCTGGGACGCGGCGATCGCGAAGGACAAGGGCGTCTCGGTCGCCGAAGTCGCCGAGACCGGCTCGGCCTCGGGCGAGCGGCTGATGGATTATGCCGATCAGGTGCAGGCAGGAAAGCTGACCACCGCGGCGGCGATCGACCAGGGCAAGGCAGTGATCGCCGAGGTGACGAAGCGCTGAGGCAGGCGCGACATCTCAACCGTCATGCCGGACTTGTTCCGGCATCCATCGTTCCGCAAGAGCTGCGGCGTTCGGTTTGCGGCACGATGGACCCCGGAACAAGTCCGGGGTGACGGGGGCGATTGATCCGCTCGACCCGCCTCACTCCAGCGATTCCACCAGATCCTTGGTTTCCTTCAGCCCCAGATGCGTCGCATCCCGCGCCAGCTTGATCGCGTCGATCTTCCGCCCCGCCGCGAGCAGCGCGCGAACCTGTTCCTCCACCTCGGGCGGCAGGGAGGTAGCAAGTGCCTCGGCCGGAAGGCGAGGCGCAGCCGGCGCGCGATAGACCGGCGCCTGTCCGCCCCCCATCAACGGATCGCGGCTGCGCGCCGACCGCAGGGCCAATGCAAGCAGCACCAGAAAGACGACGCCGGCCGCGATCAGCACCGGGACGGGAACGAACATTCTAGCGCGTCACCACGTCGCCGGAGACCGTCACCCGCTCCAGCACACGGTCGGCGGGCCAGTAATCGCCGACGGCATAATGCTGAGTCGATCGATTGTCCCAGATGCCGATCGCGTTTGGGGTCCAGCGGAAGCGGACCTGATATTCGGGCACCTTGATCCGATCGTAGAGCAGGCGCAGCAGCTCCTTGCTCTCCGCCTCGGGGATGCCGAGGATCCGCGTCGTGAAAGTGTAGTTGACGTAGAGGATCTTCTCGCCGGTCTCGGGATGGGTGCGTACCACCGGATGCGCCACCGCCGGGAAATCGCGGGCGAGCTGCGCCTTTTTCTCCTCGCTCACGCGCCCGCCGAAGCTGGCGACGATGTCATGCTCGGCATCGAGGTTCGCGATGCGGTCCTTCACCGGCTGGGGCAGGCCCTCATAGGCCGCCGCCGTATCCGACCAGATCGTGTCGCCGCCCAGCGCCGGCAACAGCCGGGCGCGCAGCACCGAAGCGATCGACGGCCGCTCGCGGAAGGTCACGTCGGTGTGCCATTTGTTATAGGCCTTGAATGGGGTGAAGGCGTCGGCGGTGAGCTGCACGCCCTCGACGCCGCGGATCACCAGCACTTCCGGATAGCCCTCGACATGCGGGATGACCGGATGGCCCTCCAGCTCGCCGAACAGCCGGCCGAGGCGGAGATGGCTTTCATAATCCACGTCCTGGTCGCGGAAGAAGATCACCTTGTGGGTGAGCCAGGCCTCGCGGACGATCTCGGCCACGCTGTCGTCGAGCGGCTGGTTCAGGCCGATGCCCGATATCTCGGCGCCGATCGTCGGGGTCGAGGGCATGATGACGATCCCGCGCGAGGCGGCGCGTTCCTGCAGGTCGGTCCGGATGTTCAAAGCGGTCGCCATGGCGATCTCCTCTCCATGCTCAATGTCTGCCCTTGCACAAGGTTGCGCAACCTTTGCCGTTCGGCCCCGGATTCGATCCGGGGTTGTCGAAGCCCTGTTCTTCTCTTCGCAGGCAGAAAGAACAGCCCTTCGACGAGCTCAGGGCGAACGGGAGAGGGGGCGCTTAAGTCTCCGGAAACAGCGCCGGCCCTTCTCCCTCGGCGAAGGACAAGGCCGGCGGCTGCATCACCAGCGCGCCGGGGGCGACATCCCCGGTCACCCATACATTGCCGCCGATCGTCGCACCGCGCCCGATCCTGACCCGGCCGAGGATCGTCGCCCCGGCATAGACCACTACATCGTCCTCGACGATCGGGTGGCGGGCGAAGCGCTCGCGCACGCTGTGCCCGTCCTCGGGCGGCAGGCGCCGCGCGCCGAGCGTGACATGCTGGTACAGCCGCACGCGCGCGCCGATGATCGCGGTCTCGCCGATCACCACGCCGGTGCCATGGTCGATGAAGAAGCTCGGCCCGATCGTCGCGCCCGGATGGATGTCGATGCCGGTGCGGGTATTGGCGATCTCGGAGATGACGCGCGCGACGAGCGGCGCGCCCAGTTCGAACAGCTGGTGCGCCAGCCGGTGGTACATCACCGCCACCGCGCAGGGGTAGCAGATCAATATCTCGTCGACGCTGCGCGCGGCGGGGTCGCCCTGAAAGGCAGCGGCGACATCGCTGTCGATCAGCCGGCGGATCTCGGGCAGGGCGGCGGCGAACAGGCGGACGATGGTGTCGCCATGGTCGCAATCGAACCGGTCGCCGGTTTCTGCTTCCCAGTAACGCAGCTCGCGCCCAATCTCCGCCTCGAGCAGGCCGAGTGCCTGATCGAGGCGGAGCCGGACGAAGACGTCCTCGGTCGTGCCCTCGAAATGGCCGAGCCGCTGCGGGAACAGTGCCGCTTCGAGATGCTCGAGCATGAACTCCAGCGCCACGCGCGACGGGAAGCGCGCGGTGCCGGCATTGGCGTGGCGCTGGTGCGCGGCGCGCCAGTCCCGCCGCGCCGCAGCGAGGCCCAGGACCACGCCGTCGATCGAATCATTGGCCATCAACATGTCGCACCTTACCTGCTTTCGCGGATATTCCTATCATTTGGATAGGATATAAAAAGGCAAGTTCGGCTTGCCGACCCGAAAGCGCGACTAACGGCACCGGCAGGCCACCTCCCCGGAGATAAACCTTAGTCTGTGTTATCGTCCCCACCGCTCGGCACTATCTCAGGACAACGAGCGGCAAGGCGCCTGGATGACGGGTTTTTCATGTTCCATCCATCACGGCGTCAGGCGGCCCGGCATAGGAGCGGGCGATGAAAATGACCTTCCAGGACCGCGCGAGGCGGCGCGGTTCCTCTTCCAGGGCGCTGCACTGGGCTGGCGGCATCGCGCTCGCGATTGCTGCCGCGCTGTTGGCTTTGGCAGCGATGGCCGGCTTCTTCGATCGCGATCCGATCCGCCTGTTCGGCGATTTCGGTCGCGGACGCGTGCCGGTCGTCGCCTTGTTCTTCTCGGGTGATCTCGGCCTGCGCTTCGGCATGGGGCCGCATGTCACGCAAGCGCTGGCGGTGCGCGGCATCCCGGTGATGGGGGTGAATTCCCCCACGGTCTTCGGCCGGCACCGCAGCCGGGCCGAGGTCGACGGGCTGGTCGCCGATGCCGTGCGCGGCGCGCTCGCGCGGGCGCATGCCGACCGGGTCGTGCTGATCGGCCAGTCCTTCGGGTCGGATGTGCTCGGCACCGGTGCTGCCCGCCTGCCGGCCGACCTGCGCACGAAGGTCGCGGCGATCGTGCTGGTGGTGCCGGGCCAGACCGTGTTCTTCCGCGCCGACCCGACCGATCTTTCCTATCGCGGCACACCCGACGCCCGCGCGCTCGATGCGGCGCGTACTCTCTCCTGGGCGCCGCTGACCTGCATCTATGGCGTCCGCGAGACCGACAGCCTGTGTCCGTTGCTCCCCGCACCAGTGACGCGGATCGCATTGCCGGGCGGGCATTTCCTGAACAACGACCCGCACCGGCTGATCGCGACGATCGTCGCAGCGCTTCGTCCCGTGCTGCCGGGAATCCACGCATGATCGCCGCGCTCCTGTTGATGCTCGCCGGCGCTCCGGCCGGGGGCGGCGGCATGACCGCGACCCGCGACCTGCCGGTCGGCCTGTGGCAGAATCCGAAGGCGACGCTGCGGGTGCGGACCGCGCCGTGCGGCGATGCGCTGTGCGGCGCGATTGCCGCCGCGACCCCGACGGCCGAGGCCGATGCGCGCGATGCCGGGATCGACCATCTCATCGGTATCGAGCTGCTCAAGGACTATCGCCGGGTCGGGCGCGATCGCTGGGCCGGCACCGTCTATGTGCCCGACATGGGGCATAGCTTCTCCTCGCGGATCGAGCGGCTTTCGCCCGATACGCTGAAGATCTCCGGCTGCCTGATCGGAGGGTTTCTGTGCAAGTCGCAGATCTGGAAACGCGTCTGATCCGGTCCCCGGCGCGGTCGGGCGCGGCGCAGTGGATGCTGCGCCGCCGCCGCTGGCTGGTCGCGCTGGCCGTGCTGGTCGTCGCCCTGCTCGGCTTCGCAGCGCTCCATGCCCTGCTCGCCGAGGTGCGGCTGAAGGATGTGCGCGCCGCGTTGCACGCCATTCCGGACGCACGGATCGGGCTGGCGCTGGCGCTGACCATCGGCAGCTATCTCTGCCTGACGCTCTACGACCTGCTGGCGCTTCGGGCGATCGGCCGGCCGCTGCCGTGGCGGACGGCGGCGCTCGCCTCGTTCACCAGCTACACCGTCAGCCATAATCTCGGCCTGTCGCTGCTGACCGGCGGATCGGCGCGCTACCGCGTCTACGCCAATGCCGGGCTGGAGCTGGGCGATGTCGCGCGCGTCACTCTGCTCGCCTCGGCGACGTTCTGGGGCGGGGTGGCAGTGGTCGGCGCGGCAGCGCTGTTTTCCGTGGGGGTGCCGATCGACCTCGGCATCGTCACCATCGCGCCGCTCGCCGGGCATGTTGCGGGTGCAGCCATGCTGGTGGCCGTTGTCCTGCTGTTCGTCGCACGCGCCGCCGGGCGCGACCGGATCGGCCGGGGCGATTTCGCGCTGCCGGTGCCGGCGCTGCCGATCATGGGCGCGCAGATCGGCGTGGCGGCGCTCGACCTGCTGCTCGCCGCCGCCACGCTCTATGTCCTGATCCCCGCGCCCTCCGCGCCGCCGCTCGACCTGTTCCTGGTCGCCTATGCGGTGGGTCTGGTCGCGGTGCTGGTCACGCATGTGCCGGGCGGCATCGGCGTGTTCGAGGCAGTGATGCTGGCGATCGTCCCGGGCGACCGGCCCGGCCTGTTCGCCGCGCTGCTGCTTTACCGCATCGTCTATTATCTTCTGCCGCTCGCCGCGGCGGCGGGACTGCTCGGTGTGCTCGAGGGACGGCGGCTGCGCCGGCCGATCGCGGCCGGCGTGTCGATGGTCGAGCAGGCCAGCCGCGCCCTGGCGCCGCCGCTGCTGGCCGCGCTGGTGTTCACCGGCGGGCTGGTGCTGCTCGTATCGGGCGCGCTGCCGGCGGTGCATGACCGCATCTTCTGGCTGGCCGACATCGTGCCGCTGCCGTTCATCGAGGCATCGCATTTCTCGGCGAGCCTGGCGGGTACCGCGCTGATCCTCGTCTCGCCGGCGATCAATGCCCGACTGCGCAGCGGCTTCATCGCCGCGCGGCTGCTACTGGTCGGCGGCGCGATCTTCTCGATCCTGAAGGGCGTGGATTATGAGGAAGCGGCGATCCTGGCGGTGATCGCCGGCATCCTGCAATATTGCCGCCCGGCATTCTACCGCCGCGCCGGGGTGTTCGACGCGCCGTTCCAGCGGCTCTGGCTGGCCGCGGCGATGGTGGCGCTCGCGCTCAGCCTCTGGGCCGGCTTCTTCGCCTACAAGCATGTGCCCTATTCGACCGATCTCTGGTGGGAGTTCGCGTGGAAGGGCAATGCCCCGCGTTTCCTGCGCGCGAGCGTTGGCGCGGTGGTCGTCCTCGTCGCCGTGGCGATGTGGCGGCTGCTTGTCGCGCCGGTGCGCGCGCATGGCGAAAGCGTCCTGCCGCGCGACCTGGCCGATCGCGCGCTGGCAGTCGCGTCACGGGCCGATGCGGCGCTGGCCTTCACCGGCGACAAGCATTTCATCGTCTCGGCCTCGGCCGACGCTTTCCTGATGTACCGCGTACAGGGCCGCACCTGGGTCGTGATGGGCGATCCCGTCGGCCCCGCTGCCGCCTGGTCCGAGCTTGTATGGCGGATCCGCGCCGAATGCGATGCGGCGCATGGCCGGCTGTGTTTCTACCAGGCAAGCACCGAGATGCTGCCGCTGCTGGTCGAACTCGGTCTGCAGGTGATGAAATATGGCGAGGAAGCGCATGTGCCGCTCGATCGCTTCACGCTCGACGGCCCGGCGGCCAAGTCGCTGCGCCATTCGGTGCGGCGCGCCGATGCCGCTGGCCTGCGTTTCGAAATCCTGTCGGCAGCCGACGTCGCGGCACATGGCCCCGCGCTGAAAACCGTGTCGGACGACTGGTTGCGCGGCAAGGCGGGGGTAGAGAAGCGCTTCAGCATCGGTCGATTCGATCCCGATTACATCACCCGCTTCGACTGCGCCGTGCTGTGGCAGGATGACCGGATCGTCGCCTTCGCCAATATCTGGGCGACGCGGAACCGGTGCGAGCTATCGGTCGACCTGATGCGGCATCTGCCCGATACGCCTTATGGCACGATGGATTTCCTGCTCGTGTCGTTGATGCAATGGGGCGCGGCGCACGGGTACAAACGCTTCAACCTGGGCATGGCGCCGCTGTCGGGGCTGGGCGGCGGGCGTCTCGCGCCCGGCTGGTCGCGGATCGGCCATGCGATCTATGGCCATGCCGAGGCGCTGTACGGCTTCGCCGGCCTCCGCTCGTTCAAGGCGAAGTTCCACCCCGACTGGCAACCGCGCTATGTCGCGACCCCGCCCGGCCTGCCTGCGGCGCGCGCGATGATCGACCTGATCGCGCTGATCGGCGGCTGAGCGAACGGCGTTTTCCGGGACAGCGCCCTTGCCACCGGCGGCAATAGCGCCCACACGCCCCTTGCTGGCACTCCTTCGGGGAGCGCCAAATCGCAAATCGGCGGCGCTGGCTTCCCGCTTGTGAAAGCGGCGTCGTCGCGACCCAGCGACCGATCGGCCATCTCATGACCATTCGATCGCCCGAAAACCGGTCCTTGTTCGCGGCCCATTTCTGAGGAGTATCTATGTCCAGAATCCCCGTTCGCCCCTTCCTCGTCGCCAAGGACGAGGACGGCGTATTCCGCGTCACCGTGCGGACCACGCGCTATAATTCGCAAGGCTATCCGCTCGTGTCGGCCGAGCTGCTCGAGGACACCTTCCGTACGCAGACCGCCGCGCGCGCCTTTGTGCGGGAAACCTACAAGGCCGAGACGGGCGACATCGCCAGCAAATAGGCCGGGCTGACCGGCTGTCGCAGGGCAGCCGCCAGGTTCAGCGTTTTTCGAAGCGATCCGGCGGCGGGAGAGTCGCGCCCAGCCGATCCAGCTCGGCCTTCGCCGACATGTCGCCACGCAGGGTCCAGCGCCAGAACAAGGTGGTCGCCCGTGCCACCACCTCGCGCACATGCGGCACCGGGCTACTGTCGGGCAGCGGGATATTGTCCTGCCCGCTGAACATGCGGTGGTTAGCGCCTTCCATCACCAGCAGATATTTGCCGCCCGGTGCCATGGCACGGAACGGGCGTTCGCGGTCCTTCGGCGTGACCGTGTTGAGCCAGGCGACCTGGTCCTTCGTGCCCGTGATCGAGAAGAAGGGCATGCTGATGCCGCCGAACGCGCTCGTATCGCGCGCGGCGACGGGCGGCTGCGGACTGAATGCGATCGCTGCCGTCACCCGGCCGTCGCCGAAATTCATGCCGGCCACCGGATAATGCTGCCCCGCGATCGACAATGTCGTCTGCGCGCCGAAGCTGTGGCCCGACATGCCGATGCGATGAAGGTCGAGCCTTGTCAGGTCGCACGCGCCCTCGCGCCTGTGTTTCGCCAATGCGTCGATCGCGAAATGCACGTCGTCCGCCCGCGCGCGAAGCTGCTCGATCGACATGGCGGCGCGAAGGCCGCCACTGCCGATGATGCCGCTGTCGCTGCCCGCATGCTGCAGGTGGATCACCGCGTCGCCATCGCGCACCCAGGCCTCGGCCCAGAGCGTCCCGGCGTCGAGCGAGCCACCCAATCCATGGCTGAACAGGATGACGGGCACCTTGCCGGTGCCGGCGGGCATGCGGATGCGCACCGGCACGATACGGTTGCGCGCGGCATCCCGCCATTGCGCCTCGCAGACCGCGCCGCTTGGCTGCGGCGACGGGGCGGCCGCGATCGAGGTCGCCGCGATGGCGGCAAGGAACAGGCTTTTCATAATGTCTCCACGGCGCCCGGTGGGGAAAGCCCGAGCGGCATCAGCCTTTCCGCTGCGCCTTCAGCGTCTCCAGAAGCTGTTTTGCCGCGGCGAGCTCGGCCTGGTCGACCTTGTCGTCATTGTTCGCGTCGGCGCGGTCGAACATCAGGGTCGGGGCGCCGGCGAATTCCTCGCGGCTCACCCGGCCGTCGCCATTCTTGTCCATCTGCGCGATCAGCGCGTTCAGGCGCTCGCCCGCCTGGGGGCGAAGCTTGAGCAGCCGGCCGAAATCGTCGCGCGCGACGGCGCCGTCGCCATTGCGGTCCATCTTCGCGAAGCGGGCGCTGCGCGCGGCGAGGAATTCGGCGCGGGTGATGACGCCGTCGCCATTGGCATCGGCATTGGCGAACGGGTCCATCGCATCGCCCGCGCCGAACATCTGCGCGCCGGCGGGCGCGGTGATGGTGGTGGCAAGCAGGGCGGCAATCAGGAATGTCTTGGTCATCTCGGGCCCTTCGGAAAAGCGGCGGCCGCGCCGGAGGGGGCGGCCGCCGGGGTGTCAGGGGCGGGGGACGGTGCCGCTGACGGTGCGGGTGTTGCCGTTGAGGCGAGTCACGGTGCTGCTGTAGCTCGCCGTGCCGTCGCCATTGGTGGTCGCGCTGGTCGAGCGGCCGGCGGTGCGGCCGTCGCCGGTCGTGGTGGTGCGGCCGCCGCTATAGCCGCCATTGCCCCAGCTCGCGTCGCGCGAAGTATCGTAGCCGCGGCCGTTATTGGCGTGGACGCTGCGGTCGCTCGAATAATGGCCGGGGCCGTATTCCCGGCTGCGCGATGCCTCATAGCCGCGGCCGCTATTGGTCTGCAGGCCGCGATGGACCGAAGCCGCGCCGCGCTGGCGGTTGACCGAGCGGGTCTGGACCAGGCCACGCCCATGCGCGCCCTGGATGCTGAGGACATGCCCGCGCGAACGGGCCTCGGCGGGCGTCGCCGATGCCGTGCCCAGGGCGGCGGCGAGGGCGGCGAAACCCAGCATATGCTTGTACATGATGACTCCTTGCACTGGCGGCGATCCGGCCGCCGCGCCCCGGCTTATGCAGCCATAGCGTAAGCGGTTGGCGTCGATCAGGTGTCACTTGGTTACAGAGTGTAACAGCCGGGCCGCCCCTCTTTCGCGCGGGCGTGGGGCAGGGCAATCTGGCGACGATGGAAAATAGCTGCATTGCCGTGGTCGAGGACGACCGGGAGATTCGCTCGATGGTGGTCGATCTGCTCGCGCGTGAGGGATTCCGCGCGATCGGCTGCCGTACGGCCGCCGAGTTCGACCAGCTGCATGAACGCCAGCGCGTCGATCTCGCGGTGCTCGACGTGATGCTGCCCGGCGAGGACGGCTTCTCGCTGTGCCGTCGCTTGCGCGCGGCGGGCGACGTCTCGATCGTGATGGTCACCGCGCGCGGCGACGATATCGACCGGATCGTCGGGCTGGAGATCGGTGCCGACGATTATCTGCCCAAGCCGTTCAACCCGCGCGAACTGGTCGCGCGCGTTCGCGCCGTGCTGCGCCGGACGCGCGAGCAGCACCGGGTGACGGCGGCCCTGCCGGTCGAGCGCTACCGCTTCGCCGGCTGGGCGATCGATGCCGGCGCGCGGTGCGTAACCTGTCCGGAGGGCGAGGAGGTCGATCTGACCGCGGGCGAGTTCGACCTGCTGCTGTGCTTCGTCACGCACCCTCAGCGTGTACTCAACCGAGATCAGCTGCTCGACTGGACCCGCGGCCGCAACGCCGCCGCGTTCGACCGCGCGGTCGACGTCCAGCTCAGCCGGTTGCGGCGCAAGCTCGCCGACCGCCCGAGCGGGGCTGCGCTGATCAAGACGGTGCGCGGCGGCGGCTATCAGTTCACGGTCGGCGTGGAACGGGCATGACGATCGCATCGAACCTCTCGCTGCGCATCACCGCGATCCTGCTCGCAGGCTTCGTCGCGCTGCAATTGCTGATCGTCGCGGCGACCAGCCTGCCGACGCGCGGCGACGATCGGCGGCCCTATAATCTGCCGCTTCCTGCTGAAGCCCGCGCGATGGCCGATGCGCTCGATCGCGCGCCGGCCGGCCAGCGCCAGGCATTGCTCGATGCCTTTAACGGCGGCCTCTACACCGTGGCGCTCGCGCCCGACCTGCCCGCTATCACCGCCACGCCCACCCCCGATCTGGAACTGCTGTCGCTCTATTATGCTCGTGCGCTGCCCCGGCGGGATATCGCGGTTAACGACCGGCATTCCGGGTTCGGCCGGCTGATCGGAACGCATCCGCGCCCCGCGCGCTTCTTCGCGCCCGTTACCGTGGCGATCGGGTTGCACGAAGGCGGCGCGATGGTGCTGACCAGCCGGCCCTCGCCCTCGATGCGCGGCTATTTCCGCTCGCGCTCCTGGCTGGGCGCGATCGGCGGGTTGATCGTGCTGGCCGCGCTGGCGCTTGCGGTGCGCCAGACGACCCGGCCGCTGGTTCGCCTGTCGCGCGAGGTTCGGCGGTTCGGCACAAGCCTCGATGCGCCCGACCTGCCCGTCGCGGGTCCGCGCGAAGTGCGCGACCTGTCGTCGTCGTTCAACGAGATGAAGGGACGCATCCGCGACCTGATGGGGGAGCGGACCAGGGTGCTCGCGGCCATCGCCCATGACATGCGCACCTATCTGACGCGGCTTCGCCTGCGCGCCGAATTCATCGACGATCCGCGCCACCGCGACGGCGCGGTGCGCGACCTGGACGAGATGTCGGCGCTGCTCGACGATACCCTGTTCCTGGCACGCGGCGAGGCGGAAGCGGTGCCGCCGATCGAGATCGATCTCCACGCGGCGGCAGCCGCGCTCGTCGCGGTGCGGCGCGATCTGGGCGAGGCGGTGACGATCGAGCCGGCCGGGCCGATCCGGGTGCGCGCGACGCCGCTGTCGCTGCGACGCATCCTCGGCAATCTGATCGACAACGGCCTGCGCTACGGCACCGCCGTCACGGTGCGCTTTGCGACCGGAGCGGGGACGATCGACCTGATCGTCGAGGATGACGGGCCGGGCGTACCGCCCGAGGTGCTCGCGCGGCTGGGTGAGCCGTTCAACCGGATCGACACCTCGCGCAATCGCGAGACCGGCGGTGCGGGGCTTGGCCTCGCGATCGTCCGCGCGCTGGCGGGTCGCGACGGAGCCGACGTGATCTTCGCCAACCGCGCCGAGGGCGGGTTGCGGGTGACCGTGCGCTATCCGGCGGCCTAGGCCAGCGCTTCCCGATGGTCCATCGTGTCCGGCGTCCATTTCTGCAGGATTGCACAGGGCGGGCGCTTGTCCTCCTTCGCGCGCGGGGCTGCCGGCGCCGGGCGACGTGCGTCCGGCTGCGCCGACGCGAGTCGCGTCATCGGATGAGTGCAAGGCCTGGCCAGCGCGGGCTCGGACGCACAGCTGGCGATCAGGGCAAGGGCGAGAGCGTATCGCATGGCGCCATTATTCACACTCCGGCCGACCAGTCCATAACCTCGGTCGCGCCGATCCATAGCGAGCGCGATCCCCGGGCGTCACGCTCGACATGCAGGCGCAGGCCCCAGCCGCGGATCGTCTCGATCGGGTTGCTCGCGCCCATCGCGGCGAACTTGCGGCGGATGCGGAACACCAGCACTTCGCAGGTGTCGGGCCGCGCATTGCTCTCCGCGAGCAGGCCGCGCAGGTCGGACCAGGGCGCGCGCTCGCGCTTGATCAGCCGGGCCATGATCGCGGCTTCGAGCGGGGAGAGCGGCACGCGGCTGCCGTTCCAGCAGATTTCGAGCGGATCGAACGTCGCGGTCAGCGCACCCCGCTTGATCAGCGGACGGCGTCCTTCCGCACCTATCATCGGCGGCGCGACCGGTGCGCGCGATACGATGTCGGAACGGGGTGCGGTGCCGTGCATGCGGTGTATGATAGCCATGCAACACGGCGTCTCACCCGGGATGCCGCGAACAGCGCCGAGGCCCCGACGAACGGCATAAATGGTGCGAACGGCACGCTGAGGCCGACCAACGTCACGGTGGCGCTGTTTACCCGTCAAGGTGTCGCTCGCTACGATGGCGGATGCACGTGAAGATCGAAAACCTGCCGGAAGAGACTGACAGCATCCGGGCGATCCGTCGCACGATGACCTGGTTCATCCTGCTGTTCTGGACGACTCAATTCTCCATGCTGACGCTGATGCGGCGGCTCAACATGGGCGAAGAGGAGAAGCTGTCCTATCTGCTGCCACGCTTCTGCGTGACGGTGGTGGCGATCGGCCTGTCCTTCCTGATCGCGCAGCAATTGCGGCGGCTGGCGAGCCGATCGATGCGGGTCAAGCTGAGCGCGGCGGCGGCGATGGCGGTCGTGGGCTGCATCATCCATGGCGCCGCGAACCTCACGATCTTCGAATTGCTCGTGCCCGAATCGAACATGGAGTCCTTTTCGGTCGGGCTCTACCTCGCGGCATTGCTGCAATGGTTCTGGTCCTATGCGGCACTCTGCGCGCTGCTGCTCGCCGTCACGTCGAGCCTGGAACTGAGCGATCGCGAACGGCGCATCGCGCATCTGCAGCGCGTCGCGCATGCGGCGCAGCTCCGCGCGCTGCGCTATCAGCTCAACCCGCATTTCATGTTCAACACGCTCAATTCGATCGCCGCGCTGATCTCGCGGCGCGAGGCGGAGCGCGCCGAGGCGATGGTCGAGAATCTCGCCGACTTCCTGCGCGCGGGCCTGTCGCTCGATCCGCATGAGGACATCCCGCTCGCAAAGGAGATCGAGCTCCAGTCGCTTTATCTGTCGATCGAGGAACTGCGCTTCCCCGACCGGCTGAAGGTCGAGATCGACGTGCCCGAGCAGGTCCGCGCGGCGCTGGTACCGAGCCTGGTCACTCAGCCCCTGGTCGAGAATGTCGTGCGCCATGCGGTCGCGACCAGCCTCGAGCCGATCCTGTTGTCGATCGTCGCGCGGCATGAGGGCGAGAGGCTGCGCATCACCGTGCGCAACAGCGCGCCGATCGGCGGCGCGCCGGTCAGCAAGGGCACTGGCGTTGGCCTCGCCAATATCGCTGACCGGCTGCGCGCGCGCTTCGGGCAGGACTGCCTGTTCCTGGCCGAGCGGCAGGGCGATGGCGGCTTCCTCGTGGTGATCGAACTTCCCTGGTCGACGATGGGCTGAGGCGATGATCAGACTTCTTCTGTGCGATGACGAATTGCTCGCGATCCAGCGCTTGCAGGACCTGCTAGGCCGGATCGACGGGATCGAGGTGGTCGGCACCGCCGCCAACGGTACCGCCGCGCTGGCCGAGATCGCGGCGCTCGCCCCCGATGCGGTGCTGCTCGATGTCGAAATGCCCGCGCTCGACGGGTTCGACGTGGTCGAGGAACTGGCGCGCGCCGGCGAATCCGCGCCGTTGATCGTGTTCGTCACCGCCTATCCGCATTTCGCGGCGACCGCGTTCGAGACGGGGGCGATCGATTTCCTGACCAAGCCGATCCGGCTCGGGCGGTTGCAGATCGCGATCGACCGCATCCGCCGGTCGATCGAGGACCGCAGTGCCCGCGCGCGCCTCACCGAATTGGCCGGCCAGCTCGACGCGCTGCGCCGCGAACGGACCGGCGGCGACATCGCCGAAGCCCGCCATATCTGGGTTCAGCGGCGCGGCGAGACGGTGCGGGTCGATCTCGACCGGGTCGACTGGGTCGCTGCGGAGGGCGAATATGTGCGGCTCCATGTCGGCGACGCCAATTACCTGCACCGGGAGTCGCTGACCGCGTTACTCGAGCAACTCGATCCGCAACGCTTCACCCGCATCCACCGCTCCTACATCGTCAACCGGGACCGCATCGCCTCGGTCAAAAGGATGGCGACGGGGAGCTACCAGCTCGGCACGGACGCAGGAAACAAGCTGCCGGTCGGGCGCAGCTATCGCCGCGTCGTGCGCGACATGATCGCCAATGGCCGGATTCCGTCGGATTGACCTTCTACAGCCTCCCTAAATCCTTCCCCGGCGAAGGCCGGGGCCCAGTCGGGGGACGATTCTGATTGGCGTTGCGCTCTGTTACTTCAACCTTTCCGACTGGACCCCGGCCTGCGCCGGGGAAGGAAGAAGGGGCGGCCTTAAGAAGGGGCGGCCCTCAATCAGCCCCCATATCGCCGCGCAGCAAATGGTTCAGCATGGAATCGAGCCACGCGATCCGTGCCCGGATCGATCGCACCGCATTGTCGTGGACGAATGCCTTGAACGGCACCGAGACGCCTTGCTCATAGCGTTCGAGCCGCTCGATCTGCGCGGCGAGCTGGTCCTTCGCGCCCAGGATCCAGTCGATCCGCTCTGCCTCGCCGAGCAGGCCGAAGGACTGGACCTTGGTGCGCAGCGGATCCTCGAGCAGCAAATGGCTCGGCCGGATCTCCTTGACCCAGGCGCGCACTGCTTCTTCGCCCGCGGGCGTGCAGCTCAGCTGCTCGGTCCCCCGCGCATCGCCTTCGACGACCTGCTTGTCGAGCAGCCCGCGCTCCGCCAGTCGCCGGATCAGCGGGTAGATCTTGCCCTTGCTGGTGTTGAAGTTGCTGACCGGCGATCCGTCATAGATTTTGGAGACGAGATAAGCCGTGACCGGCTGAATCCGCAGCACCAGCGCAAGGAAGGTGCCCTCATGATCGGTAAGGCTGAGGTCGCGATCAACCAACGGCATTCCCCATGCTGTGAACGGGGCTTAGCAGGTGCGCGACGCCGCCAGCAAGACGCTGGCCGATCCGCGCTTGCCGCGGTGCCGGTGATCGGGTTCAGCCGCGGCATGGGGATGCCTGACCTACCGGGCGGTGCGCTCGCTGGCGGCGGGCGCGTCCAGCACATAGCGCTCGATCCGCCCGACGATCAGCCAATAGGCCGCGACGGCCGCCAGGACGTGGAAGCCCACATAGAGCAGCGCCCCGTCATAGGATCCGGTGCGTGCGACGATCATGCCGATCGCGATCGGCGTGATGATGCCGCCGATGCTGCCTGCCGCGTTGAACAGGGCGCCCGTCACGCCGATCGCCGCCGCGGGCGCGGTGTCAGCGATCACCGTCCAGCCGAGCGCACCGAAGCCTTTGCCGAAAAAGGCGGCGCACATGATGACGACGACGACCATGTTCGCGTCGGTGTAGTTGCACAGGATGATCGTCGCACTGAGGCAGAGGCCGATCGTGATCGGCACCTTGCGTGCGATGGTCAGCGATCCGGTGCGCCTGAGCAGCGCATCCGAGAAGAATCCGGCGGAGACGCCGCCGATACAGCCGCAGATCGCCGGCAGCGCCGCGACGAATCCGGCCTGCAGCATGCTGAAATGCCGGGCCTCGACCAGATAGCTCGGGAACCAGGAGATGAAGAAGGTGGACAGCGACGCGATGCAATATTGCGCGAAGAAGATGCCGACCAGCATACGGTTGGAAAGGATTCGCAGCACTGTCGTGCCCGCGCCCGGCTCGGGGCTCGCCCCGGCGCGGGGCGCAATGTCGCCCAGCTGAGTCAGCGCCCCGCGCGCGGTGATATCGTCAAGTTCGCCCGGGGTCAGCCGCCGGTCGCGGCGGGGCGAGTTATATTGCCCGATCCACACCAGAGCGAGCGCGATGCCGATCGCGCCCATCACCGAGAAGATGTGTTCCCAGCCGAAATAATGGAACAGAAAGCCCATCAACGGGGTGAAGACCGCGAGCGAGAGATATTGGGCCGAGTTGAAGATGGCGCCGGCAACGCCGCGTTCGTCCGGCGGGAACCAGGCGGCAATGACGCGCGCACAGGCCGGCGTTACCGGCGATTCCAATACGCCCAATAGAATGCGTAGCGCATAGATGGCGAGGATCGGCGCCGCGAAATAGCCGACGCCGGTGGTGAGCAGGGTGGCGATCGACCAGCCCAGCACGGCGACGAAGATGGTGATCCGCGCGCCGATCCGGTCGACGAGATAGCCCGCCGGCACCTGGGCGAGGAAATAGCTCCAGGAGAAAGCGGAAAAAAGCCAGCCCATCTCGACCGGGCCGATGCCGAGATCGCGCGAGATGCCCGGTGCCGCGACCGACAGGGTCGCCCGGTCGCCCGTGCTGACCGCAAGCACTGCGGTGATCAGCGCAAGGACGAGGAAGCGGCGCCCGGGCCTGCGGGAGGAGGGGGCTGCACCGCCGGATACGCCGTTCATACTCACGCGAACGCGATCGAGCCGTCCGGGCGCTTCGGCAGCTTGCGCTCCCACCGGACATAATTGTCCGTGGCGAGATGCGCCTCGTCGATCTCGACGCCCCAGCCCGGCCGGTCGGGGCGCAGGTCGAGGTAACCGTCGCGCGGCAGATAGGGATCGCGGACATAATGCGCGTCGCCGACCGCTTCGCCCTTCATCCCCTCGCGTCCGCCGGGCAGGACGTCCGGGTTGGGCAAGCGATATTCCAGGATCTTGAAGTTCTGCTGCGCCGCGCAGAAATGCACGTTCACCGCGGTCGCGAGCGGTCCCATCGGATTATGCGGCGCGACCGTGACATAATGCGCCTCGGCAATGGCGGCGATCTTGCGCATCTCCAGCAGCCCGCCGACCACGCAGATATCCGGCTGGATGATGTCGCACCCGCCGACTTGCAGCAGGCGCAGGAATTCGTATCGGCTGTAGAGCGATTCACCGGTGGCAAGCACGCAGGTGAGGCTGCGGTTCAGTTCCCCCCATTTCTCGACATTCTCCGGACGGATCGGCTCCTCGAAGAACAAGGGATCATAGGGCGCGAGCGCATTGCCGAGCTGGGCGGCCAGGCGCGGCTCGAAGATCTTGGCATGCGCGTCGAACGCGATGTCGATATCGGGCGCGGCATGCTCGCGCAGCGACCGGAAATAGTCCGCGCTGGTGCGCACCACTTCGCCCCAGCGATTGGCATGGATATCGATCCGGTAGGGGCTGAGCTTGAAGGCCGTGAAGCCCCAATCCTCGCGCAGCATCGCCATCGTGTCGGCCGCCGCCTGCGGATCCGGGGCAGTGTAGATGCCCGAATAGGTGCGGACTCGGTCGCGCGCATTGCCGCCGAGCAGCATATAGACCGGCACGCCGAGCGCCTTCGCGGAAATGTCCCACAGGCAATGATCGATCGCGGAAATCGCGGCGAGGCCGAGCGCACCCGGCGGGAAGCGCGCCTGCTGCATCAGCAGCTGCATCAGATATTCGATGCGGCGCGGATCCTGCCCGGCGATGAACTCGGCGAGATAGTCGAGGATCGGCGGTAAGGCGCGGTCCGGCCCATGATTATAGCATTCGCCCCAGCCGGTGATGCCGGCATCGGTATCGATCGCGACGATCACGCGCGGCCGTCCGCCATCACGGGTCATGAAGGCACGGAGGCGATCTATTCTCATCGGGTCGTCCTCGTCCTTGGTTGCGCCTGCGTCACGGACATCTGCCGTCACGGCGGCGATTGTTTGCCGGCGTCAGCTTTCGGCCAGCGCCGCAGCGTTATCGGCGGCCACGTCCCGCAGCAAATCCGCAAGGACCTGCCGGGCATGATCGGACAGCGGCCAGGCTGCGGGCGGACGCGGCGGGCCGCAATCATTGCCGAGCAGCTGGAGCGCCGCCTTGACCACCGAAACGTTCGCGCCGTTGCGCTCTTCGGAGCGCAGCGCCTCGAACGGGGCGATGCTCTCGACCAGGGATCGCGCGCCGGCATAGTCGCCCTTTTCCAGCAGCCGGCTGATCGCGACCGAACGCTCCGGCCACACATTGATCAGGCCCGAGGTGAAACCGCGTGCGCCGACCGCGTAGAAGATCGGCGCCCAGGTCTCGGCCAGGCCGCCACTCCATACGAGCGACGGATCGTTCGCCCTGATCGCCTCGGCCAGGCGCAGCGGCGTGGGGCTGGCCCATTTGACGCCGACAACGTTCGGAATGGCGCAGAGATCGCTGATGGCGTCCATGCCGATACCGTCATCACGCAGGTATAGAAGGACGGGCAGGCCCTGTCCGGTCTCGGCGATGCGCGCGACATAGTCGACGATTCCGCGCGGCGCGGCGAAGGGATCGGGCGGCTGGTGCACCATCAGGCCGGCGGCGCCCGCCGCGCGCGACGCGCGCGTCAGTGCCAGCGCATCGCCGATGCTGCGGCCGATACCGGCGATCAGGGGGACACGGTCAGCGACGAGCTCGGCACCGGCATGCACCATCGCCTCCGCCTCGGCGGTGGTCAGCGCGTAGAATTCGCCGGTATTGCCGTTGGAGACCAGCACATCGACGCCGGCGCCGATCGCGCGGTCGATCACCGGGGCGAGGCGGGCGGGTGCGAGCCGGTCGTCGGCATCGAACGGGGTCGTGAGAATGCCCGAGACGCCACGCAGGGCGCTCCTCAGCCGATCATCCGGCTTGCTCGCCATTCACCCGTCTCCCCGTCGCGTTTTGTGCTGCTACCTTGTCATTTATATTTACATGTTAAGAGCGATGTCAACCGTACGCGATCATGCTAGCCTTTGGCGCAGGGATGTTCCCGGAGAAGGCCGATTTGACCAACCTGATTGCGATACCGGAAAAAAAGGAGCGCCTGGGCGACCGGCTCTACGGGCAGATCCTCGAACAGATCGTCTCGGGAACATTGCGGCCGGGCGACAAGCTTCCTTCCGAAAACCAGCTCTGTGGTCTGTTCAACGTATCCCGGCCGGTCGTGCGCCAGGCGCTGGTCCGGCTCCAGGCGGACGGCCTGGTGATCACGCGCAAGGGCCTTGGCACGGTCGTGCAGAATGCCCCGCCGGAAGGGCTGACGCGGTTTTCCCAGCCGAGCGATGTCGCGCACATGCTGCGGTGCCTCGAGCTGCGCCTGGCGCTGGAGGGCCAGGCGGCGGCATGGGCCGCGACGCGCCACACCGCGGCGGAGCTGCGCCGGCTCGGCCGGGCGATGGAGGCCTTTGAAGACCAGATGCGCATCGGCGGCGTCACCGCGTCGGCCGATTTCGCCTTTCATCAGGCGGTCGCGGCGGCCAGCGGCAATATGTTGTTCGAACAGGTGTTGCAGTCGCTCGATGACGCGATTCGCCGCGGCATGGTGATCGCGCTCGGCCTGACGAAGGAGCGCAGCCCCGAACGGGCGCAGCGGGTGATGGACGAACATCGCGCGATCTACGATGCGATCGCCCGGCGCGACGGGCAGGGGGCGGAACTGGCGATGCGCTATCATCTCGATCGCGTACGCCAGCGCGTGACCGACGGAAGGCGCGACCAATAATCGGCTATTGACGTTCGTCACCTGTTAGTTCAATTTACAAGTAGAGACGAGCAAAGACGCTTGCCCGATTCCGTTGGGGTCATGGCAGACGACCACGCCGTCGCTCAACACCCCGACAGGTCCAGCCTGGAGGCCGTGGCCCCGCGCCGCGGAAAGGTGGCGTGCAACAAATGAGCCGGTCGATGAAACCGGACGATCAGGAAGGATGCCGATGCGGAAGGGCCTTATCGCCACGTTGTTGACGGGCAGTGCGATTGTTCCGGTGCTGGCGATTGGCGCACAGCCGGCCAGCGCGCAGGTCGTCAAGGAACCGCCGGCGCAAACTGCCCAGGAGGATGCCGCGCAAGCTGTGGCGGCAGCCGAAACGTCCGAGGACGCAAGCCAGGATATCGTCGTCACGGGCAGCCGTGTGGCGCGTGCCGGTTACTCGGCGCCGACACCCGTCACCATGCTTCAGGCGGATTCGCTTACCGCAAAGGCGCCGGCCAGCCTGTCCGACGGGCTCAACCAGCTCCCCGTATTCACCGGCTCGATCAGCAATGCGCAGGACCGCAACTCCAATGCTGGCCGCGTGCGCACGGGCAATTATCTCAATCTGCGCTCGCTCGGTGCGCAACGCGTGCTCGTGCTTCAGGACGGCCAGCGCCTGCCGCCGACCGGCAACGCCGGCGGCACCGATGCGAACATGATCCCGCAGTTGCTGATCGAGCGGATCGATGTCGTGACCGGCGGCGCCTCGGCCGCTTATGGGTCGGATGCCGTTTCGGGCGTGGTCAATTTCATCCTGGACAAGAAATTCACTGGCCTGAAGCTGCAGGCGCAGGGTGGCATCTCGTCGCGCGGCGACAATGGTTCCACGCGCCTCGGCGCCGCGTTCGGCCACAGCTTCCTTGACGACCGCCTCCACATCATCGGCAGTGCCGAACGCTATCAGTCGGACGGTATCGCGCAGCGCTCGTCGCGCGCCGGCGTGAACGAGAATTACGCCGTGATCGGCGCCGGCACGGTGGCCGACCCCTTCTCCAACGTCTCCGGCGTGCGCTTCAACAACGTCACGGATGGCGGCTATATTCTCGATGGTCCGTTGCGCGGCCAGCAATTCCTGTCGAACGGCCGCGTCGGCGCGTTCAACGCGGGCACGCCGACGGGGCGCTCGGGCCTGAGCTATGGCGGCGAAGGGGCTGTGTTTCCCGCATCGAAGAGCTCGCTCAGTGCTGCGGCGACGACCGAGCAATATCTCGGCCGGGTATCGTTCGATCTCGGCAGCGGCACGTCGGTCCACCTGCAGGGCACGTACAATCATGCGGTGAATTCGGATCACCAATTGCCGGTGACGCGCAGCTCCTCGACGACGGGCATGCGCATCTTCGCGGAAAATGCCTATCTCGATCCGGCAGATCGTGCTGCGCTCGGCGCGACGCCGAGCTTCGGCCTGACCCGCTTCTTCTCCGACTTCCCCTTTTACACCGCGAAGCAGGAAACACGCGCGACGGTGCTGAACGCCGGTATCGAGGGCGGTCTCGGCAGCTTCAAATGGGGCGTCAACTACACCTATGGCCGGACCCGGCTCGATTCCTCGGCGCTCGATCTCGACATGGAGCGTTTTTATGCCGCGGTCGATGCGGTCCGTAACCCCGCGGGGCAGATCGTGTGCCGCGTCACCATCACCAATCCGGGCGTACAGGATGGCTGCGTCCCGCTGAACGTGTTCGGCGTCGGCAATGCGTCGCCCGAGGCGATCGGCTATGTCATGCGCCGCACGACGTGGCGCGCGATCAACACGATGCACGATGTCGAGGGCAGCATTTCGGGCGAGCCCTTCTCGACCTGGGCCGGCCCGGTTTCAGTGGTGGTGGGCGCTGAATATCGCCGCCAGACGCTCGACCAGGTCACCAACAGCAACCCCGCGACCCCGCCCTCCTTCACCGGCATTCGCGGTGTGCCGACCAATACTTTCGCCTTCTCGTTCACCAACGTCACCGCCGCGACCGGCGCCTATTCGATCAAGGAAGGCTTTGGCGAGGTCGTCGTGCCGCTGGCCAAGGACTCGGTGATCGGCAAGTCGCTCGAGCTGAACGGCGCCTTCCGCTACACCGATTATTCGACGTCCGGCTCAGTCCAGACCTGGAAGGCCGGCGGCACTTATGAGCCCGGCTTCGGCCTCAAGGCCCGCGTCACCGTCTCCCGCGATATCCGCGCACCCACGCTGTACGAGCTTTTCGCCGGCCCCACGCAGCGCGTGCAATCCTATTCGGACAAGCTCACCAACCAGCTCGCGCAATATACCGAGGTCAGCCAGGGCAATCCCAACCTGCGGCCCGAAGTGGGTTCGACGCTGACCGGCGGCCTGGTGTTCCAGCCCGGCTTCCTGCGCGGCTTCGCCTTCTCGGTCGATTATTACCGGATCAAGATCCGCGACGCGATCGCAAGCCAATATTCCAGCATCCAGGTGCTCGATCTCTGCGCGAACAGCAATTATACCAGCCCGGTCTGCAGCCAGATCATTCGCCCGTTGGGGCCGACCAACACGACCACGGCCAACTTCCCGAGCCGGGTGAACATCTTCCAGAGCAATGTGGCGAGCGCTCGCACCGAGGGGCTCGACATGGAAGCCTCGTATCGCACGTCGCTGTTCGGCGGGACCTTGTCGAGCCGCCTGCTCGCGACCCGCCTGATCAGCTACACGGTGCAGGGATCGGCTACCGCCGCTGCGGTCGAATATGCCGGCACCGCCGACTTCGCCGATTCCGGCAACCAGCCCTTCCCGATGCCCAAATGGCGCGGCAATCTGGACCTGTCCTACGCCCAGGGCGGCTTCACCATCGGCGCACAGGGCCGCTACATCGGCGGCTACAAGCGGTCGAACCTGTTCGTGTACAAGAACAACGCCATCGGCTCCGTGTTCTACACCGACCTGAATCTCAGCTACGACATCAGGACGCCGCACGGGGATTTCCAGATCTTCACGACGGTGAACAACCTGTTCGATCGCGGTTATCCGATCACCCCGATCGGCTCCAACCCCGGGCTCGCGGTTTCCACCTTCCGGTCGATCTACGATGTGACCGGCCGCTACTTCACTACCGGGGTGCGCGTCCGCTTCTGACCAGATTCCGTATCCGTCGCCTCTCCAGGGGCGACGGATGCTGATCTTGTCGATCGTCGGCCCGGTTACCGGCGCGGCCAAGGCTCTCAATGCGCACGGGCGAACCTTCAATAGAGCCCTGGCGGAAGTTCCGTTCGTGGCCGCGCGGATTCCTTCATGGGTCGTGGCGCCTTGTTTGTCGGCCGCCGGGCGGCTTCCCACCGGGTATCGCCTGTGGCTGCAGGCACGAGGTAGCGGGCGTCCATCCGCCACGCCTATCGCGGTAACAGGCCCGGCCCGGATGAAATGCGCCGAGCGTCCGGCCTCGTGTCGCCACCGTCGCCCCATGCCGCCGAGTGGCACGGTTTTTCGGCCGAACGGCATGCGCAGACCAGAATCCATCGCCTGAAGGCTGCAAACGCCGCAGGTCCAGCCGCGTCATCATGCTGATCCAATGGGACGGCTGAACCTCACCGAAGTTATCGCAACCATTGCTGCCCTGGCGAGGGCAGAGCGGTAAACGCATCTGATCGCGACAATGACGGAAATCCCGCTCCTTTGGTGCCCCGCGCGCCAGAGTGGCTGGAGATGTGTGCGGTAACATTACTGCGCACCAGCTGGAAGTAGTCGAAATTTGTTGCGGTTTTTCGACCGTGTATGCAAGTTTCCACTATCCTATATCATATTTGCCATTCTATTTAATCCGTGAACGTCGATTCGGTCCTTCGAAACCGAGCGACGAAAAGGGGAGAGGAGACGCGCGGGGCAGGCAGGCCGCCGCCCATATTTCCGTGACAAAACAAGAAGCTTCAGCGCCCGCAGAGGCGTGGGGGTCCGGGAGGCGTGCGCGCGGTGGAGCTTTGCCGATCCGCGATGCGCGCGATGCACCATCAGGGGAGACTGAAATGATCCAACCGATGCGATGGCTGATCCACAGGATATCAGCCCTATTGCTGATCATGGCGTCCATGATCGCCCTACCACAATCCATATCGGCACCCGCCTGGGCACAATCCACGGCGGCGCCCACGGCGCCGGCTCAGGTCACCGAACAACTGCCGCAGGACGATGCCGGACTGAGCAGCGAGGACATCGTCGTCACCGGCACCAGCATCCGCGGCGTCGCGCCCGTCGGTGCCAACCTCGTCTCGGTCGGCCGCGAAGCGATCGAGCAGACCGGCTCGGTCAACGTGCAGCAGATATTGAAGACCGTGCCCTCGATCACGGGCCTTGGCGGCGCGGGTGTCGGGCAGACGGCGGGCAACAGCTATTATGCCCCGACCATCCATAGCCTCGGCTCGTCGGCGTCCAACTCGACCCTGACCCTGATCGACGGCCACCGCCTCCCGCTCGGCGGCACCAACCATGCGCTGGCTGATCCGTCGATGCTGCCGACCATCGCGATCGAGCGCGTCGAAGTCCTCGCCGAGGGCGCGTCCTCCACCTATGGCTCGGACGCGGTCGCCGGCGTGGTCAACTTCATCACGCGCAAGAACTACAAGGGCTTCCAGGCCAATGGCCAGCTCGGCTTCGCCGATGGCGGCTATCGCACCTATAGCGCCGGCCTGCTTTACGGGAACCGCTGGGATACCGGATCGGTGCTGGTCGCCTATGGCTTCTCGCAGGCCGGGCCGCTGGTGAACGACTATGCCGCGCGCCCCTTCCTGCAGCCCAATCACCTCGACGAAGGCGGCTCGAACTTCCAGAGCTTCAACTGTTCTCCGGCCACTATCCAGATGGGGACCGCCGGCTCGGCGCCGGTCTATCTCTCGCCGACCGCGACCTCGACGGTCGCCAATGCCGGTGCCAATGCGCCGTGCGACACGACGCTCTTTTCGGACCGGCTCGGCAAGGAAACCCGTCATACCGGCTATGTGAAGATCACGCAGGATGTCGGCGACAATCTGAGTTTCACGGGCGACTTCAACTATTCGAAGCGCAAGAATCTGTCGCGCGTCGCCCGCGGCGGCATCACTGCCCGCGTGTTCCAGACCGACGCCGCGAATAGCGGTGGCGATCCGACCAATGCGATCGGCCAGGCCAATCCTTTCTATACCAACCCGCCGGGGCAGACGGGCACGACACAGACGATCCGCTGGAACGCGGACCAGCTGCTCGGTCCGGGCGCGACCAGTGAGAATTCGGCGCAGACCTGGTTCGCCACGCTCAACGCCGAATATCGCCTGGGCGAGAATTTCCGCATCACCGCACTCGGCATGATCGGCCAGGACGAGACGCTGGCGCTCACGCAGGGCACGCTCTGCACCGCCTGTGCGCTGCTCGCGCTCAACGGCACGACCAATGCGAACGGTGTCGCCAACCAGTCCAACCCCGGTCGCACCGACGTCGTTCAGCAAAGCCTGACCGGCGCCAATGCGCTCGATGTGTGGAACGGCCCAAGCGGCAACCGCACCTCGGCGGCAGTGCTCGCGCGCCTCATCGACAGCCGCTCGGCGCAGCGCGGCAAGAACGTCATCAAGCAGGGCCGCATCGGCATCGACGGATCGGTTTTCGAACTGCCCGCCGGCAAGGTGCGGATCGCCGTCGGCGGCGAACTGCTCAGCTACACGCTCGACACAGCGGTCGATCGCCCCAACGGCACCGGCCCGTCGAGCCTAGCCAATCAGAGCTTCTTCTTCCCGACCAGCCGGTCGGTGCAGTCGGCTTATGGCGAATTGCTGGTGCCGGTCATCGGCGCGGATATGGGCGTGCCGCTGGTGCGCCAGTTCGATATCAGCGTGTCCGGCCGGTACGATCATTACAACGATTTCGGCAGCACCTCGAACCCCAAGGTCGCCGCGAACTGGGAAGTGTTCGACGGCCTCAAGATCCGCGGCAACTGGTCCAAGTCGTTCGTGGCGCCGTCGCTCCGCTCGCTCGGCGATCCCAATGCCAACGGCCTCTACAATGAATCGGCCGTCGTCCAGCTGAGCGATACGCAGCAGGTACCAGTCTCGTCCTTCCCGGACGTCGCGCTGATCCCTGGCATTCCGTGCTCGAACGGATTCTGCCAGATCAGCGGCACCACCCCGGGCATCCGCATCCAGACGGGCAATCCGGGCCTCAACCCGCAAAAGGGCACGACCTGGTCGATCGGCTTCGATTTCGCGCCGAAAGACTTTCTGAACGGGCTGCGCATCTCCACCACCCTGTTCAACAACAAGCTGCGCGGCGGCATCACCTCGCCTCCGCTCTCGGCGATCATCAACTCGGCCTCGATCAACAATTTGCTGGTCTTCTATCCACAGGGCCTGTCGCCGACCGACCCGATCGTCGCGGCGGCGATCGGCAATGTTCCGATCACCACCGGGCTGCCGACGCGCATTTATTACATCTACGACTTCCGTCAGCGGAACACGTTGAACCTGACGATTCAGGGCCTCGACATCGCCGCAAGCTGGCGCATCCCGACCGGCATCGGCACGTTCACGCCGGGGGGCTCCGTCACCCAGTTCCTGAAATACGACCAGAATTTTTCCGGCGGCCGTACCTTCAGCGTGCTCGGCACGACGGGCTTCAACACCACCTTCCCGTCGATCCGCACTCAGGGCCGCGCCTATCTGATGTGGGAGTATCAGGGCATCTCGGCCAGCATCTTCGCCAATCATGTCGGTGGATATCGCAACTGGTCGGGCTCCACGATCAGCCCGGTGGTGATTGCCGGCGGCGCCCCCACTGGCGCCGGCGGCGACCGGGTCCGCCCGAACACGACGATCGACACGCATCTCGCCTGGAACTTCTCCAAGGGCGGTCTGCTCGGCGACAGCGAAGTCTATGTCGATGTCGAGAATCTGTTCGATCGCGATCCGCCTTTCTACAACGGGTCGCCGGGCTATGACTCCTACGGCGCCAGCCCGCTGGGCCGGGTGATCAGTATGGGCCTCCGCGCGAAGTTCTGAAGGCATCTGCGCCGCCTCCGCTTCCGGGCGGAGGCGGCGCTTCTTTTCCATCTCATGCTACAGAAGGGCCGACTCGAAGCAGGGAGAAAGCGATGCTGCGCGGAATCGGGGTGATGGCGATACTGATGATGTCGGGCGCGCCCGATATGGCACAGGCTCAACAGGCCGGACGGATCACCGGCGTCGGCGGGATCTTCGTCAAGAGCAAGGACCCGAAGGCGCTCGCCGCCTGGTACCGCGACGTGCTGGGCATTCAGGTGGAAGCGTTCGGCGGCGCGGTGCTTCGCTACGATGCGCCCGGTCATCCCCCGGTTCTCGCCTGGAACGCGTTCCGGCAGGGCACCAGCTATATGGAACCCTCCACCCGGGAGTTCATGATCGATTTCGCGGTCGACGATCTGGACGCCTTCATCGCGCGCCTGACGGCAAAAGGGGTCGAGATCCTCAAGCGCGACGATAGCGACCCGAGCGGCCGGTTCGCCTGGATCCTCGATCCGGACGGCACCAAGATCGAGCTGTGGCAGCCAAAGGCGGATCGCTAGGACCGCAACGCCGACGCGCCCGGCGGCACGAAAAAATATCGCAGGACCTTGTCGATTCCCGACAGCCCCGTTCGTCGTTCCAATGTCGGGCAGCTGAGCCCGGCTCGAACAAGGGAGACAGCCAGTGCATGTGATGGTGTTCGTGAAGGCGACCGAAGACAGCGAAAAGGGCTTTGTCCTCACGCCCGAGACGGCGGAGATGATGGAGGCGATGGGCAAGTTCAACGACGAGCTGCGTGATGCCGGCATCCTGCGCACCGCTGATGGCCTCAAGCCCACTTCCGAGGCCAAGCGCGTCGCGTTCGATGGACCCGGCCGCACGGTCATCGACGGGCCTTTCGCCGAAACCCGGGAACTGGTCGCCGGCTTCTGGCTCTGGGAAGTCAAGGACATGGACGAGGCGGTCGCCTGGGTGAAGCGCTGCCCCAACCCCATGCCGGGGCCAAGCGAGATCGAAATCCGGCCGCTGTACGAGGCGAGCGATTTCCAGTGAGGTGCCGACGCGGGCTCGGTCCCGGCGCACCTTGCCATCGACCGGAGCGTGAAGATGACCATTACCATCACCGCGTTTGAAACATCCCCCGATCGCGGCAGGGGCCTCGCGCGCGACATGCGCGTCCGCTGGGCGCTCGAGGAAGTCGGCCAGCCCTATGACGTCCGCCTCGTCTCGTTCGCCGAAATGAAGGAGCCCGCGCACCGGGCGCTCCATCCGTTCGGGCAGATCCCGACCTATGAGGACAATGGTCTCGTCCTGTTCGAATCCGGGGCGATCATCTTCCATCTCGCGGATCGCTATCCCGGCCTGTTGCCGGACGAGCCCGATGCCCGGGCACGCGCGATCACCTGGATGTTTGCTGCGCTCAGCACGGTGGAGCCGCCGATCCTCGATCTCGTCGTCGTCAAGTTCATGGAAGGCGACAAGCCCTGGGCGGAGGAACGCCTGTCATTGGTGCAGGATCGCATCCGGGACCGGCTGGGCGACCTTTCGCGCCGGCTTGGCGATGCCGACTGGCTCGACGGGGCGTTCAGCGCGGGCGACCTGATGATGGTGGAGGTGCTGCGCCGGTTGAGCGCATCGGGGTTGCTGGACGAATATCAGAACCTCGCGGCCTATGTCGCCCGCGCCGAAGCGCGGCCCGCATTCAAGCGGGCGTTTGCCGCCCAGTTGGCGGTCTTCACCGCCGCTTCGGGCGGCTGACGAGAGGCCGGCACCGCTAGCCGCCCGCCACAACGAGTCGGGGCAGGGTGCGGATCGGCTCGATGGTGATCGCCCGGAACCAGGTCTCGGCGCCCTCGGACTGGAGCTGGATATGGCCATGAGTCAGCGGCACCCGCGTCCCGTCGGGCGCCAGGGTCGCCAGACCGCGCACCTCGGCCACAGGCACGCCGTTGACGACGTGAATGGCACGGTCGCCAAGCACATAGAGATCGAGCGTGTTCCAGGCGCCGACTGGCCGTTCCGCATCGCTTGCGCCCTCGACGTTCCAGGTCGGGGTGCCGTTGATCATGTCGATCTCCGTGCCCCCCATGCGAAAGCGTAGGTGCGGCGCGATCAGCGAGGGATCGAACGCCACGTTTGTCCGTGCCCGCACCCTGGTGCCGACGGTGACGACCATGCCGGTCGACCCCTTCATGATCTCGAATTCCACCGACGGCCGCCATGTCCCGAACACCTCGCCGGGCGTTCCGTGGGTGTGGTAGAGCAGGCCGTTGTTCTGCGGCAGGCGCTCGCGCGGCGGCCATGTCCGTGCGCCCCATTTATACTGGAGCCGGAGATGATAGTCGCGGAGGTCGGCATGGTGGACGAGGCTGCCCCACGTCTCGCCCTTCACCCGGATCGCCGGCGCGCCGTCGACCTGCCGGACGGCGAAATCGCCGCTGGTGTCGCGGCTGGCGCCGATCGGCGCGCTGCCGGGATTGGCTTTGTAGGTCACCGCCGGGTCGGCATAGCCGAGCCATGGCTGCCATCCGGCGAGGCTGCGGCCGTCGAACAGCGCGATTCGCTTGCCCACCGGTTTCGGGAGGTCAGCGAGGATGAGGCGCTGCGTGGTGGCAGGCGGGTCACCCGCGATGGCGCGCGCCCGCTCGGCTGAATCCTGTGCCAGTGCGGCGGCCGGCATCAGGAATAGGGTCAGCAACGCTCGGTTCACCACCATGATCTTCTCCCTCGTCACGTCGCCGTGCCCGGCGTGCCCGCGAGTCAGCGGACGGCACTCACCGCGGGAGCTTGCGTCAGCAAGTGGCGACGGACAATGGCGGACGATACCCGGCGGGTCGACGTCGGCTAGCCGAGATCGAAGAAATCCACCTCGCCCCGGGCGAGGCTGTAGGTGCCGCCAACGATGCGCAGGCTCTTTTCGGCGATCGGCGTCATCAGCATCGGCTCGGAGGCATGGCGAAGCTGGCTGACGATGCGCGACACGTTGCGCCTCGTGGATGCTTCGAGCAGATCGGTTGCGCCCGCCCGCTGCGCCTGGAGCACAGCCGGCACGATCGGTTCGATCATCCGGCCGATCGATCCGGGATAGTCCTTTCCTTTCAGGACCACCGACACCGCGGCATCCACCGCGCCGCAACGCTCGTGCCCGAGCACCAGGATCAGCGGAACCTTCAGCACGGCGACGCCATATTCAATCGAGCCCATCGCCACCGTGTCGACGACGTTGCCGGCGTTGCGGACGACGAACAACTCCCCGAGGCCGCGCCCGAACAGGAGCTCGGGCGGCACGCGCGAATCCGAACAGCAGACCAGGGCCGCGAACGGGCTTTGCGACTCCACCAGGGAAAGCCGGCGCTTCTCGCTCTTGTCGCGATCGGGCGCCTTCCCGGCGGCATAGTCACGATTGCCGTCTTGCAGCAACGCCAGTGCTTCGTCGGGCGTCTTGCCCGAAACCGGGGGAACCATCTCCTGGGCGGCGGCGGCCCAGGCGAAACCCGACATCAAGGGGAGGGTGACGGGGGCAGCAATCATGGTGCGACGTGAAATCATCCGATCAACTCCCACCCGAATGTTCGTATTCGACAGAGATTCTTTATGATCCGGGCGAAAGCATTCTGTCCAACGCATTCGCGACACTCAGGCGGACTCTTGCCCGGTGTTGCCGCCACGGTGCGCCAAATGGCATGGAAACTGTTCAAGTTGCGGCAAACTCCTGACAAGTGACAGATAGATCGGAAATAGTTCTATCTGGTGATAATGCGATGTCGGCGGACCGATCGCATTGGGGCCGGAAGCAGCTGATCCGCTCCCGGCCCCATGATCATCCTCTTCGTTGCGCCGAAGCTGTACTCAGCTCCGGATGAACGCGAGCGGATCGCGGTTGATGATGTCGGCATGCGTGGTCGGCGTCCCGTGCCAAAGACCGGGATAGGAGATCAGCGCGCCGTTCTTCAGCAGCTTGACCGATCTCGCGCCGGTGGTGGTGAACGGACAGATCTGATCGTCCTCGCCGTGCAGCACCAGCACCGGCACGTCGATCGCGACCAGGTCGTCGTAGAATTTGGTCTCGGACAGCGCGCTCGCGTCGCGGATACGTGATCGTTACCTTGAGACTGGTTTCCCGGACGAAGTTGGTCCGGCCATGCCGCGAGGAACAGCTCCTTGCTTGCTGTGCCTCGCTCGCCTGCTCCCATCGTTGCGAAGCAGCCTAAAACTGTCGAAATTTAACGTTGTTTAACCTGCGCTGGTCTGCGCGCCAGGCTATTCCGGCTCCGCCGGCACGGGGATGCGCGCTCTTGTCACAAGTCACCGTCGACCGGCACGCATCAATGTCGACCGAAGGGAGAACCGATCATGTCCATGGGGAAAGTGCTCGTTGTTGGCTCCAATGCTACCCGGATCGAGATTCAGGGCGGCGGCACCGGGCCGACCGGCCAGTATCTGAACGAGCTGGTCGTGCCGGTGATGGCGCTGGTCGAGGCAGGCTATGACATCGTCTTTGCCACGCCGAACGGCACCAAGCCGTTTATCGATCCGGTTTCCGACCAGACGATGCATTTCGACAATGACGAGGCGGCGCACAGGCGTGGCCGGCAGTTCTTCGACACGCATCCGGCGATGAACAATGTCTCGACCCTGCGCGCGATCATCGACGGCGGGCTGGATCCCTATCTCGCCTTCTTCACGCCCGGCGGTCAGGCGCCGGTGGTCGATCTGATGCAGGATGGCGATCTGGGCGAGATCCTGCGCCACTTCCACACCCAGGGCAAACCCACTGCCTTTCTCTGTCACGGCCCGATGGCGTCCGTTTCCGCCATGCCGCGCGCCAGGGAATTCCGTGCAGCCCTCATCGCCGGCGACAAGACCAAGGCGGCCGAGCTTGCCACGGACTGGCAATATGCCGGCTACACCATGACGGTCTATTCAGCGAGCGAGGAGAAGCCGATCGAGGACAATATCCTCCACGGCAAGCTCTATTTCCACATGCCCGAGGCGCTGACGATCGCGGGCGCCCATGTGGAGACCGGCCCGGATTTCGCCCCCAAAGTGATCGAGGACCGCGAAGTGATCACCGGCCAGAATCCGCGTTCGGACCATCCGATCGCCAAGGCGCTCATCGCGGCACTGGCGCGCACGAGCGTCGAAGCATGAGCGGCAGCGCGCGCGATCACGGCGCCGTTTCCGATCCGGGGAGAGCGCAATGCCTGGTCCAGTGAAACTCATGGCGATTCTCGTCGCGCGCCCCGGCAAGGTAGCGGCGTTGCGGGCGCTGCTCGACACCATGATCGCGCCAAGTCGGGCTGAGCCAGGCAACCTGCGATGGGATATCTGGCAGGATCAGGCCGACAGCGACCGCTTCGTCCTCGACGAGCTCTACACCGACATGGCTGCCGCGGTCGCACACCGTGAATCGCCGCACTTCCGTCACTATGCCGGCAGCGTCGGCGACCTCGCCGACCGAACGCCGCTGACGCTCGATCCCGTGGCGATCGGCTGATCGCTCGATCCGCCTGCGCCGCCGCGCACCGACCAACTGGAGACCTTCGATGAAACGCATGATCTGGAGTTTGTTCGCCATGATGGCCATCGCCGCCCCGTCCGCCACACCCGCCGCCGCCCCTGAGAAGCCGGTTTCGATCGTCCTGGTGCACGGCGCCTTCGCCGACGCATCCGGCTGGAAGCAGGTCTACGACATCCTGTCGCGCGACGGCTACGAAGTCCTGATGGTCCAGAATCCCACCATCACCCTTCAGGGAGATGTCGATGCAACGCGCCAGGTCATCGCCAGGGCAAGGCATCCCGTGGTGCTGGTCGGCCATTCCTATGGCGGGGCCGTCATCACTGAAGCCGGCACTGACCCCAAGGTCCAGAAGCTGGTCTATTTCGCGGCCTTCGCGCCCGATGTCGGTGAATCGGTGTTCGATCTTGCGACCAGGCCGACGCCCGGCGAGGATTCCGCCCCGCTGCTGCCGCCGAGCGAGGGCTTCCTCATGGTAGATCCGGAGAAATTCCCGAACGCGTTCGCCGCGGATATCGACCCGTCGGTGTCACGCTTCATGGCAGCCGCGCAGGTGCCCTGGGGGCTTGGCGCGGTGCAGCCGAAGATCGTCAACGCCGCGTGGAAGACGAAGCCTTCCTTCTACATGCTGACGCTCAAGGACCATATGGTGGCGCCGAGCACGCAACGCCTGATGGCGACCCGGGCTAAGGCGACGATCGCCGAGATACAGAGCAGCCATGCGGTAATGCTGTCGCATCCTCAGCAGGTCGCCGCCTTTATCGAAACCGCGGCAGGCGCGGCTAAATAGCTCCTGGATGCAAGGAACTGCCGGACTTTCGGAGGAGCGTGGCAGCTCGTCCGAAAGCCAGCAGGCAGCTGCCGCGCCTTACATATTGGCGGCGGTCGGCCGCACGATGACTTCGTTGATATCGACGCCCTCGGGCTGTTCCAGCGCGTAGCGGATCGCGCGCGCGATCGCGTCCGGTGTCAGCGATTTCTGGCGCCAGTCCTTCAGCGCCGCCGCGATCTGCGGATCGCTGATGTCGTCGCCTAGTTCGGTTGCGGTCACGCCGGGGGAAATGACGGTGGCGCGGATGTCGTCATGCTCTTGCCGCAGCCCTTCGGTGATCGCCCACACCGCATATTTGGTGGCGCAATAGACCGCCGCCGTCGGCAGGACGAAGTGCGCGCCGACCGAGGCGACGTTGACGACATGCCCGCTGCGCTGCGCGACGAAGCGCGGCAGCACCGCCGCGATGCCGTTGAGCACGCCGTGGATATTGACGTCGATCATCCGGGTCCATTCGTCGGTCTTCAGCGCGGCGAGCGGCGACAGCGGCATGACGCCGGCATTGTTGATCAGCACGTCGATCCGCCCGAATTTCTGCTCGGCGGCATCGGCGAACGCAGCGAAGTCGGCTGCGTCGGTGACGTCGAGTTCGCGCCACGCGACATTGGCACCGAGTTCGGCGGCCAGCGCCTGGAGCCGCTCGCCGCGACGCGCGCCGATGAACAGCCGCGCGCCCGTGGCGGCCAGTTCGCGCACAGTCGCTTCGCCGATGCCGCTCGATGCGCCGGTGATGAGGATGGTCTTGTCGAGGCTCGTCATGGTCATGTCCTTCTTGCCCTGAGGTGGTGACGGAGAAATGGGGCGAGCGGGGTGGCGAGTGGTAGAGTGATCGCCCGCAGGCTTTGCACGATCCTCCAAAAATGACGGTCGAACCTTGCGCGGCTGCGTAGGATCGTGTCTCACCGCGCCATGCACCGTATCGCAGACCTGACCGACCTCATCGCACGTCACGCGCCACAATCCGGGATTTCCGCCACGGCGGTCCCCAGGCTGTCGCTGATCCGCGCGGATGTTCCATCGGTACCGGTGCCGGCGGTGTATGAGGCATCGCTTTGCCTGATCGCCCAGGGGTCGAAGCGCGTGTCGCTGGGCGATCACAGCGTGATCTATGATGCGTCACGCTATCTGCTGGTCTCGGTCGACCTGCCGCTGGTCGGCCATGTGCTCGAAGCGAGCCCGGATGCACCCTATCTGTGCTGCAAGATCGATCTCGATCCCGCCATGCTCGCCGACCTGGTGATCGCCGATGGCGGCACGCCTGCCAGGAGCGCGCTGCCCGCGCTCGCGGTCTATCCGGGCGATCCCGACCTGATCGACGCCGCGTGCCGGCTGGTGCGGCTGCTCGACCGGCCCGACACGGTGGCCGCGCTCGCGCCGCTGATCGAGCGGGAGATCGCCTATCGCCTGCTGACCGGGCCGCATGGCGCGATGCTGCGCCACATGGCGACTGCGGACAGCCATCTGAACCAGATCAGCCGTGCCATCGCGCGCATCCGCCACGGCTTTCACGAACAGCTGCGGATCGACGAGGTCGCCGCGGCGGCCGGGATGAGCGCGTCGTCGCTGCACGCGCATTTCAAGGCAGTGACGCGCATGACCCCGCTCGAATATCAAAAGCAGCTGCGCCTGCAGGAAGCGCGCCGGCTGATGCTCGCAGCGGGCACCAGCGCGGGCGCGGCCGGCTTCGCGGTCGGCTACGACAGCCCGTCCCAGTTCAGCCGGGAATATCGCCGCCTGTTCGGCGCCCCGCCGCGCCAGGATATCGAGGGCTTGCAGGCGGCGCAGAATTACGGCGCGGGCGTCTGAAGCCGTTCTGCTCAATGGCGTACGGCCGTCGCCAAACCACCTACGAAAGTCTTCGTTGACACCTACGAAGTTCTTCGTATAGAGAGTCGGCCATGACGCGGACCGATCTTCCCAAGCCGACCGAGGCCGAGCTGGAGCTGCTCGCGGCGCTATGGGCAAAGGGCGAGGCGACAGTGCGCGAGCTGTTCGACGGCCTCGGCCAGGATCGCCCGCGCGGCTATACCTCGGTGCTCAAGACGCTGCAGATCATGACCGAGAAGGGGCTGGTCGAGCGGACCGAGCAGGGCAAGGCGCATCTCTACCGCGCCGCCGCCAGCCAGAGCGACACCCAGAGCCAGCTGCTGCGTGACCTCACCACGCGGTTGTTCGCCGGGTCGGCGGCACAGCTCGCGATGCACGCGCTGTCGATGGAAGCGGTCGATGCCGACGAGCTCGGCGAGATCCGCAAGCTGATCGACGCGAAAAGGCCGAAGCCGTGACCCTGCACGCCGACGCTCTCGCCTGGACCCTGATCCATTTCTCCTGGCAGGCGGCGGCGATCGCGTTCGTCTATGGCGTTGTCGACCGGGCGCTGTCCGGCCTGAGCAGCCGGGCGCGCTACGGCCTGGCGCTGGCGGCGCTGCTGGCGATGGTCGCTGTGGCGATCGCCACCCTGATCCACCAGGAGGCGCTGGCGCGGGTCGCCGCGCAATCCCTGGCCATCCCGATTGCCGACGAGGATGTGCCCTTGGCGCTCGCGGCGATGAAGGACGGTACGGCGTTCCGGTCTGCCTGGTCGCCAGCGCACGACGCGTTGCTGTTCTGGCTCGACCTGGCATGGCTTGCCGGCGTGTCGCTGCTGTCGGTCCGCGCGATCGGCGGCTGGATCCTGCTGCGCCGTCTCGTACGCGCGGCCGATATCGAAGTCCCGGCGCCCCTGGCGGCGATGGTCGAACAGCTGCGCCTCCGCATGACGCTGCGCCCGGTATCGTTGCGGCTGTCCTGGCAGGCGTCGGGGCCCTTCGTCATGGGCCTGTTCCGCTCGGTCGTGGTGGTGCCGGTTTCGGCGCTGGCCGCGCTGACGCCCGATCAGCTCGAAGCGGTGCTGGCGCATGAACTCGCGCATATCCGCCGCGCCGATTATTTCTGGAACCTGCTGCAGACCCTGGTCGAAACCTTGTTCTTCTTCCATCCCGCCGTGTGGTGGATCGGCCGGCGGCTGCGTGAAGAGCGCGAGCATTGCTGCGACGATCTCGCGCTCGTGGCGTGCGGCGATCCGCTGGCCTTCGCCACCGCGCTGTGCACGCTCGAAGCGGCGCGCATTCCAGCGCCCACCCTTGCGCTGGCGCTTGACGGGCATCGGCCGGCCTCGGCACTGCGCTTGCGGGTCGCGCACATACTGGGCGAGGCGCTGCCCGCGCCGCGTCGTGCGGCGCCGTTGATGCTGGCGGGCATCGCCGCGCTCGGCCTGTGCGCCGTCACGATCCTGCCGCGCGCGCGCGCCGCCGTCGTTCAGCCCGTCCGGCCGAAGCACGCCCCGATGATCCGGATCGCCGGCGGGGCGACCTTCACGGCCACCACCATCGCTACGGAAGCGCCCGTGCCGGCAAGGGTACCCGAGCCGCTGCCGGCGGCGGCCGTCGAGAAGGGGGACGCCGTCGATTCGGCTCCGCCCGCACCGGCCGCCGAATCCTATGAGGCGGCGATGCTCCGAGCAGGTTATGGCGGGGATCTGCGCGCGCTGCCGATGCTGGAGAAGCTTGGCATCACGCCCGACTATCTGCGCTCGATCACGGCGCTCGGGCTTGGCCTGCCCAATGCGAAGCAGCTCCAGATCCTCTGGTCGCACGGCGCCCGCGCCAGCGATGTCGAAGCCTTCCGTGCCGTGGGCGCGGCACCGCCCAACCTTTATGATTTCGTCGGCTACCACCTTTATGGAGTCACCCCGGCGCTGGTCACCGGCATGCGCGCGGCCGGGTTCGACGGCATCCCGTCGAGGAAGCTCGTCCAGCTTGCCAAACTCGGCGTCACCCCGGCCTATGCCGCCGCGGCGAGGCGGGCGCGGCCGGAGATCGATCTCTGGCACCTGATCGGCCAGCGCATGGAAGAACGCGACAGGCAACACCAGGCCGGCGACGGGGCGGGTTAGCCGCAACCCATCACAGCAGCCGAAAAATCACCAACCGTGTGACGGTGGACGCCCCAGGCTCGTCCGCGAGTCAAGGAGCAGCGATGAGACGTGAGACTCACTTTTCCAAAGACGCCTGCTGATGACCTCGGGCAGAAGCGCGATGGCCGAATGGGCGCTGAACATGGCTGATGTCCGTCCGCCCAGCGGCGCCGAGATCGATGCGGCGCGCGCCGCGGCAGACCAGTTGTCCAAGCTGGATCGCGGCGACGACCTGGTCAGCCTGCCTGCCGGTGTCGGTCGGGACGCGATCATGCTGCCGGCAACGGTGTTCCGCGCGCTGCTGCGCATGGTGGCGGAAACCGGCAAGGGCAATGCCGTGGCGGTGGTGCCGTTCGAGGCCGAGCTGACCACGCAGCAGGCGGCCGATCTGCTCAACATGTCGCGCCCGCACCTCGTCAAGCTGCTCACCCGGGGCGAGCTGCCTTATCGCATGGTCGGCACCCACCGGAAGCTGCCGGTGCGCGAGGTGCTCGATTACCGCGCGGCCCGCGCCGCCGCGCAGCAAGGCGTGTGATGTGATCGGGCCGTTCGGGCGGCGCCATCCATGCTGCGTCCGGCGGCTGAAGGCGTCGCGGGAATAGCGCTCCTCGCCAACACTGACATTGCAGTCGCCGGCCCTTTCACCGAAGGTGCCGACCGGTCCGTCCCCGAAAGGCGAGGCGGAGACGGCAGGACAGGGGAGGGTAAGGTTGCGGCCATCAAGGTCATGTCCGGATTCTGCGCGGACGCGCCACCGGTGACGGCTGTGTCCGATGCGATGCCGCCGCGCCAGTTGCTCCGGGCCCTGTTCGACACGGCGGTCGATGCCGTTACTGCCGATCGCTGCATCCCGGCCGATGTCGTTGGAGAGCCCGTCGCCGGCCGCACGCTGATCGTCGCGGTGGGCAAGGGCGCAGCGGCGATGGCCTCGGTCGCGGCGGATATGGTTCAGGGGCCGCTGTCCGGGCTGATCATCACCCGCCACGGCCATTCCGGCCCGCCGCACCATCTCCCGTCCGATTTCGAGCTGATTGAGGCCGGGCACCCCGTGCCCGATGCCGACAGCCTCGCCGCGGCGGCCCGCGCGCTTGAATTGGTACGGCGGCTCGGGGCCGAGGACCGGCTGCTTGCGCTGATCTCGGGCGGCGGATCGGCCCTGCTCACCCTGCCGGTGCCCGGCGTGGCGCTTGCCGACAAGCAGGCCGTGACTCGGGCGCTGCTCCGCTCGCGTGCAACCATCGCCGAGATCAACAGCGTGCGGAAGCATCTCTCGATGGTGAAGGGCGGCCGCCTCGCCGTCGCCGCCGCGCCGGCGCGAGCCACCACGCTGGTCATCTCCGACGTGCCCGGCGACGACCCGAGCTTCGTCGCCAGCGGCCCGACCGTGGCCGATCACACCACACTGGAAACGGCGCGCGAGATTCTCGCCCGCCACCGCATCGCGCTGCCCGCGACCGTCGTCGCCGCGCTCGAGGATCCCGCCAATGAGACCCCCGCGCCCGCCATGGTCACCGGCGAGTTGCTGGTCGTGGCCCGCGCCCGCGACGCGCTGGCGGCGGCAACCCGCCTTGCCGAAGCCCAGGGCTATGCCGTCACCGATCTCGGCGATGGTCTGGAAGGCGAAGCCCGGCAGCTCGGTGCGGAGCACGCCGCGCTCGCTCTCCGGCGCGCGGCGGATGGCCGGGCGCAGGTCATCCTCTCGGGCGGCGAGACCACGGTGCGCGTCGCCAACCCGGACGGTCGGGGCGGGCGCAACCTGGAATATCTGCTCGGCCTCGCGATTGCGCTCGATGGTGCGCCGGGCCTCCACGCGATCGCCTGCGATACCGATGGCATCGACGGCACCGAGGATAATGCCGGCGCGATCGTCACGCCCGACACGCTCGCCCGCGCCCGCGCGCTGGGCTTCGATGCGCAGGCGATGCTCGACGCGAACCTGTCCTATCCCTTTTTCGAGGCGCTTGGCGACCTGGTCGTCACCGGGCCGACCCGTACCAACGTCAATGATCTGCGCGCGATTCTGATCGCGCCGGCGGGGGTCGACTGACAACACGACAAGATTCAGCGAGGGGATGCATCGATGACCTGGTCACAAGACTATCATCCATTGGGGAGCTGGCTTTCGGTCGTGCTCGCTGCGGCGCCTCTGGTCGTCCTGCTCGGCTGTATCGGTCTGTTCCATGTCCGCGCCCATATCGCGGCGCTGCTCGGTCTCGCCGCCGCCCTGCTGATCGCGGTCGCCGCCTTCGGCATGCCCGCCGATCTGGCTGCTCGCGCGGCGGGCTATGGCGCGGCCTATGGCCTGTTGCCGATCGGCTGGATCGTACTCAACATCATCTTCCTCTACCAGCTGACCAACGAGCAGGGGCAGTTCCAGATATTGCGCGATTCGATCGCGACGGTGACCGAGGACAGCCGGCTCCAGCTGCTGCTGATCGCCTTTTGCCTCGGTGCCTTTTTCGAGGGCGCGGCAGGGTTCGGTACCCCGGTCGCGGTGACCGGCGCGATGCTGATCGGGCTCGGTTTCACCCGGCTCCAGGCATCCGGCCTGTCGCTGATCGCCAATACCGCGCCCGTCGCGTTCGGCGCGCTCGGCACCCCGCTCGTCACGCTCGCGACCGTCACCGGGCTGCCGCTCGAGGATCTGTCGGCGATGGTTGGGCGGCAGATGCTGCCCTTTTGCCTGATGGTGCCTTTCTGGCTGCTGGTGGCCTATTGCGGCTGGCGGCGGACACTGGCGATCTGGCCCGCGGTACTGCTGGTCGGTGTGGTGTTCGGCTTCACCCAACTGCTCATTTCCAATCTGCACGGGCCATGGCTCGCGGCGATTGGCTCGGCTCTGGTTACGCTCGTCGTGCTGGTCGGCTTTCTGCGCGTGTGGAAGCCGCGCGACATCATGCACGTGAACGAAGCTCCGCTTGCCAGGGGCGACGAGCGGGTGCCGACCACTGACGCGGCGCATGTCACTGAGCATGAGGACGCGGTGGTCACCCAGGCAGGTCCGGTCAGCGCGGCGGCGATGCGCAAGGCGTGGATGCCCTGGCTGATCCTGACGGTGATCGTTTTCCTGTGGGGCGTGCCCGCAGTGAAGGCAGCGCTCGACGGCGTCTTCAAGCTCGCCATCCATGTGCCGGGGCTCGACATGGTCATCATGCGCGTGCCGCCGGTGGTGGCGACCGCCGCGGCGGAGCCCGCGATCTTCAACTTCAATCCCTTGTCGGCGACGGGATCGGCGATTCTGCTCGCGGGCGTGATCAGCGGCTTCCTACTCGGGCTCAACCCGGCCGGTATCGCCAGAAGCTATGGCCGCGCCTTCGTGATGGTCATTCCCTCGCTGCTGACCATCGCCGCGATGCTCGCGCTGGGCAACGTCACGCGCTTCTCGGGGCTGGATGCGACCATGGGCCTCGCATTCGCCGCGACGGGCGTGATGTATCCCTTCTTCGGCACGATGCTCGGCTGGCTGGGCGTCGCGGTGACCGGATCGGACACTGCCTCCAACGTGCTGTTCGGCGGTTTGCAGAAGGTGACGTCGGAACAGCTCCATCTCTCGCCGACCTTGATGGCGGCGGCGAACAGCGCGGGTGGGGTGATGGGCAAGATGATCGATGCGCAGAGCATCGTCGTCGCCTCCACCGCGACTCAGTGGTTCGGGCAGGAGGGGCGGATTCTGCGCTATGTTTTCCTGCACAGCATCGTGCTGGCGTCTCTGGTCGGCGTGGTGGTAATGCTGATGGCCTATGTGCCGCCCTTCACCTTGCTGGTGCGGTAAAGGGCCGACGCGGCAAGGTGACGGTCACGCGCAGGCCGGGCTTGTTGTCGCCGATCGTTACTTCGCCGCCATGCGCGGCGGCGACCGCCGCGACCAGGTTGAGGCCAAGCCCGTGTCCTGGCGTCGTCCGGCTCGCATCCAGCCGGGCGAAGCGGCGAATGATCCGCGGCCGGTCCTCGGCCGACACGCCGGGCCCATTGTCCGCGACGGACAGTCGCGCCCATTCCTGGTCGGCATTGGCCGCGACGACGATATGGGTGCCCGCCGGCGTATGGCGCTGCGCATTGTCGAGCAGGTTGATCACTGCCTGGGCGATCAGCTCCCGGTCGCCGTTCACGGCGATGTCCGGGTCGATCTCGCACCCCAGGCTGCGGCCGCCATCGCTGATCGCGGGAGCATAGCTGTCGCACAGATCATGCAGCAAATCGCTGAGGTCGAGCGGTGCGAAGGTCCGGGCGAGCGCGCCGGCCTCGACCTCGGAGATGCGCAGGATCGCCGCGAACAGCGACAGCAAATGATCGCTCTGCTCGATCGCCTGTTCCAGCGCGGCGCGCGTGGCGGCGGGGTCCTCGGCATCGTCGAGTGAACCGGCGAGCTGGTTGCGCAACCGGGCGAGCGGCGTGCGCAGATCGTGCGCCACGTCGCTCGATACCTGGCGAAGATTGTCGAGCAGCTGTTCGATCCGGTTGAGCATCGCGTTGAGCGCCAGGGCGAGCTCGTCGAACTCGTCGCCGCGCGCGCCGACCGGCATACGCCGGGTCAGGTCGCCCGACATGATCGCCTGCGCGGTGCCGCTGATCCGGCCGAGCCGCCGGCGCAGATAGCTGCCCAGGATCAGCGCCCCGACCATGCCGACTAGGACGACCAGCACGAACGCCCCGGAGAACAGGCCCAATATCGTCTGGTCGATCTGCTCCAGCGCCTCGGTGTCGGCCGCCACCACCAGCCGGGGCCCGCCGGGCAGGTCGCTGGCCAACGCGCGGGCCGGGTCCCGCCCCTCTCTCGGGTCGAGAAAGTTGATATCGTGCCAGCCGGGCGGTGGCCGCGGCGTATCGAGCAGGCCCGCGATGCGGTTGCCATCGCGATCGAACAGCGCATAGCCAAAGGCATGAGTCGACGCGACGGCTTCGCGCGCGCGGATCTCATTGGTCAGCTCGTCCGCCCCTTCCTTACGAAACGCCCGCACCAGCCCGGCGCGTTCATCAGCGATAGCCACGTCCTGCTGGCGCCGGAAATCGGCGTCCGCCGCGACATAGACGGCCATGCCCAGCGCGACGATCGCCAGCGCCAGCGCCAGCGAATAGGTGAAGGCGATGCGGTACGCAGCGCTGGCCGCGACTCTAGCCATCCACACGCATCCGGTATCCGATGCCGCGCAGGGTCTCGATCGGATCCGTCGCGAAGCCTTCCTTCAGCTTCGACCGCATGCGGCTCAGATGGCTCTCGACGATGTTGGTCTGGGGGTCGAAATGGAAGCCCCAGACCGATTCGAGGAACATGGTGCGGGTCACCACCTTGCCGGCGTGCCGCATCAGCTGCTCGAGCAGCGCGAACTCGCGCGGTTGCAGATGGATCTCGCGCCCGTCGCGCCGCACCTCGCGTTTGAGCAGGTCGAGCGTGATGCCCCCATTCTCGAACCGCGTCGGCACCTCGTTGATCGGCGGCCGGCGCAGCAGGGCAGCCAGCCGCGCCGCCAGCTCGGCAAAGGCGAACGGCTTGACCAGATAATCGTCCGCGCCCGCCTCCAGCCCGTCGACCCGGTCAGTGATCCCGCCGAGCGCGGTGAGCATCAACACCGGCGCATTCACCCCGACCGCACGCCATCGCCGCAATATCTCGAGCCCGTCGATGGTGGGGAGCATGCGATCGAGCACGATGACGTCGAACATCTCGACTGTGCCGAGATGCAGGGCATCCTCGCCGTCCGCGGCGACCGTGACGACATGGCCGCGTTCGGTTAGGCCGCGCGCGACGAACCGGACCGTTTCCGCGTCATCCTCCGCGATCAGGATGCGCATCTTGCCGATCCTGTCCGTCGCGCGTGGGTCACCAGTCAGTCCTTGTCGTTCAGGGCTTCGTACTTGTTCTCGACGATATGCCCGTTATTGGCGTCGACGCCGATCTCATGGATGCGCTTGCCCTGGCGGATGTCGAACGAATAGCGCCAGCCGCCGCCTTCTTTCTCATATTCGGCGTCGGCGATCTTCCCCGGCGCGATACGCAGCGCGATCGTGCGGGCCTGAGCCATGGTCAGCTTCGCCTTGGGGGCATGGGGCGTCGCGACGGCGGTCTGGGCGAGGACTGCGGCGAGGCCGACGGCGGTGATCGAAACGAGCTTCATGATACTACTCCTGTACCGGGCACCCGACATGGGGCCATGTCCCTTCCTTACGCCGTCCTCCATTGCGCCGCGGTGGCGCCCCGTTCCGTTGATCCCAATGTACATGAACGACCGCGGGTGGACATGCCCGGCAGGCCGTCAGGACCTATATAAAATCCCAATGTTGGGCGCAGGCGGCCGGCGTGGCTCGCCCTGCGGGCGTAGGACTGACAAAAAGGCTGCGCCCTCTTCCCCCTCGAAAGGCCGGTCATGACGTCCCTGCTGTCGCGTATCCTGCTCGTTTCCGCCGCCATCCTCCCCGCGGCTGCGTCCGCCTCCGACTATAAGGTCGTGCGATCGATCGCCGTTCCCGATGGCAGCTGGGACTATGCCCGGGTCGATGATGCCGCGGGGCGGCTCTATGTCGCGCGCAACGAGAACGTCACGGTCGTCGACCTGAAGGACGGCACGGTCTCGTCGATCGGCGCACTTGTCCATGGCCATGCGGTCCTGCCCATCCCCGGCAGGCCGACGCTGCTGGTCACCAGCGGGCGGGACGATAGCGTCCGTCTGTTCGACACCGGTACCGGCAAGGAGACGGCGAAGATCGCGGTCGGCAGCGATCCCGATGCGGCGCTTTACGATCCCACGACCGGCGATGCCGTGGTGATGAACGCAAAGGCGGGCACGGTCTCGATCGTCGATCCGGCCAGCGGCGCGATCGTGCGGACGATCGCACTGAAGGAAGGCCTGGAATATGGCGCGATCAAGGGCAGCACGCTCTATGTGAACAATGAGGATGCGAACGAAGTCGAGACGGCGGACATCGTCTCGGGTGCGGTCGGGAAGGCCATCCCACTCGCCGGCTGCACCAGCCCGAGCGGTCTCGGCTACGATACCGCGCATGATCGCCTGATCTCGGCCTGCGCCAATGGCAAGGCGGCGGTCGTCGATCTCGCCACCGGGCACGTCGCCCTGCTGTCGATCGGTCTTGGTCCCGACGCGGTGATCATGGACGAGGGCCGCGGCAAGGCATTCATTCCCTGCGGTCGTGACGGCACGCTCGCCGTCATCGATATTTCGGGCAAGACCGCGACGGTCGAGGCGACGATCAAGACCGAGCAGGGCGCACGCACCGGCGCGCTCGATCCGCGCGATGGCTCGCTCTATCTGCCGACCGCGACGTTCGCGCCGGCGGCGACCCCGGGCGCACGCCCCATGGCCGTCCCGGGAACCGCCCATGTGCTGGTAATCGGCGAAGGTCGGGGCATCTAGGGCGCCAGATGCCGGAAGTGCCGCGGTTGTTGAGGGCGTGAAAGCGCCGAGTCATCATCTGCTGCCGTATAAGTAGTTCCCATGTTGCCTTTCGCCCTGGTATCGATCTCCTTTCAGGGCGTCCCATCGGTTTTCGATACTTTGAAAATTCGGCCGAATACTGTGCGGAGTGGTGGCATCTACTTATTGCCGTAAAATGCGAAAAGAGGCAGCCTCTTGCCTGCGTCGCTTGGCGCTCCCGCTTTAAGCGACTCGGAGTAATCGTCATGGCTGCTGCTGTTTCGACCCGACCCGATATCGTCTTCCAGCAATCCATCTTCGGACGGGACAAGCTCGTGCGCGGTGGCCGGCAATTCGAAAGGCTTATCTCCAGCGGCGAACAACTGGGCGCGGCCTTCGAAAAGGCTCAGGCGCACCCGATGTGGAAACGAGACCCGCGCCTCGGCAAGATTCCCCGCGAGGTGGCGGACGAGGTGCTCGCGCTCTACAATGCGGTGATCGCCGATGGTCGCCACATCCGGGATTTCGTCCATGATCCGCGCAAGGCGGCGGAAGCGCTGAAGATCAAGCTGTCGGACCGGGCGTTCGAGACGATCCGTGTGGTCGGCTCCAATCTGGGCAATGCGGAAAATCCCGCCGGCGCCATCGCGGTGATCTCGATCTCGGTGGTGGCGATCGCGGTGACGACGGCGATCGTGAGCTCGGCCGCCGATCCGCGCAGCCGCATCGTCATCGACGAATCCGGCATCGTGAAGGTCTGACACGCCCCTCTTTCGGAGACCCTCCGATGGCCAGAACGCCCAGGGTCGTGCTGGTGAGCATGCCATGGACCGCCATTTCCGAGCCGTCGCTCGGGCTCGCGATCCTTAAGGCGCAGCTTGAGAGCGAGCGGATTCCGGCACGCGTGCTGCATCTCAACCTGCTGCTCCTGCGGCACATTACCGGCGCGACCTATCAGCAGATCGCGAGCTGCTGGGCACTGAACGAGTTCGTCTTTACCGGCGCGATCGATCCCGATGTCGGCCCCGAACAGGCCGAGCGGCTGGTCGAACGGTGCCAGGCCCATGCCAATCCCAATTATCCGCAGGCTTATGCCGATCCGGGCGATTTCGGCCGCCTGCTGATCCGGCTGCGCCACGAGATCATCCCGCGCTACCTGATCGAGTGCGCCGAGGAAATATTGGCGCAAGAGCCGACCATGGTCGGTTTCACCTGCCTGTTCGATCAGACCATGGCCTCGATCGCGGTGGCCAGGCTGTTGCGCGCGGCCCGGCCCGATCTCCAGATCGTGCTCGGCGGCTATGCGCTGGAGGGGCCACCGGGACGCGAGGTGCTGCGATCCTTTCCCTGGATCGACGCCGTCGCCGGCGGCGACGGAGAGCCGATCATCGGCCGGCTCGCCCGGGCATCGGTAGGGGAGGGGGCGCTTGACGCGATCCCCGGCGTGATGACGCGCGCCAACCCGGTTGGGCCGCCGCGCACGCTCTACTCCCTCGAGAACAGCCCCACGCCGGACTATGCCGACTGGTTCGCCGATCTCGAGGCGCTGAGCGAGCGCGACAAGCTGCATATCACCACGACGGTACTGCCGATCGAGAGCTCGCGCGGCTGCTGGTGGGGGCAGCACCAGCATTGCGTCTTCTGCGGCATTGACGAGCAGACTTTGGTCTATCGCCGCAAGAAACCGGAAACCGTGATACGGCTGCTGGCGGAGATGCGCGATCGCTATGCCGACGCGCCCTATCGCTTCTCCGACTATATCCTGCCCAATGAATACATGACCGAGCTGCTGCCCGCGCTCGCGCGCGTCTCACCGCCCTATGAGATGCACTGCGAGATAAAGGCCAATCAGAGCGAGACGCGCATGGCCGCCTTCGCCGATGCGGGTTTCACCGAGGTCCAGCCGGGCATCGAATCCTTCGACAGTGCCGTGTTGCGGCTGATGAAGAAGGGGGTGCGCGGTATCCACAATGTCCAGACGCTCAAGCTCGGTTATGAGCATGGCATCCTGGTCAATTACAATATTTTGTATGGTATCCCCGGCGAGACGGCTGACGGATATCTGCGCATGACCGAGCAATTGCCGCGCCTCTATCACCTGACGCCGCCGGTCACCCGCACCGAGGCGATCGTGACGCGTTTCGCCCCGCTCCACGCGAGCCCCGCCGCGTTCGTGCCCGGATGCGGCGAGGATTTCCGGCCCGAGCATCACAAATGCTACGACACGTTGTTCTCGCCCAAATGGCTCGCCGAAACCGGCTTCGACCTCGACAATTACGCGTATTATTTCGAGCGCTATTTTGACTATGCCGACGAGAATGCGCTGCTTTATTCGCTGATCGTGCGGATCGTGGATCACTGGAAATCGCAGCACCTCGCGCGCGACGTCCATCTTTCCTGGCAGGAGGTGCGCGGCGGTCTGGCGATCGACGATGCGCGTTTCAGCCGGCCGATCCGCACCATGCTGGGCGGCACCACCGCCGCGGTCTACCGTGCCTGCGATCGCGCGCCCGTAACGACGGCCACCTTGGCTACGGCGCTCGATCTCACCACCACCGAGATCGAAACGGCGATCGAGGAACTCGACGAGACGCGCCTGATCTGGCGGGAGGACAATCAGGTACTCGGCCTGGCGATCCCGGCCGCCATCGTCGACCGGCACCGACACAATGGCTGGCGATCCCGCTGGACGTCCGTCTATAGTTAGAGCCTTTTTGAGCTGGATTGACCCACCGCCTCCGGCTGGCGCGGATCGATTCAACATATGGTCTGCGCGTCATAGTCCTCCTTGGAACCAAGGAGTGTGCCCCCATGACCATCATTTTCCCAAACACACGACCGGCACACTGAGATGCCGACGGTCCCCACAGAACAGAACCGCGCGGGCATTGCCGGCGTGACCGACGCAAAGCTCCAGCCCGGCGATTATACCGGCACTGGGCTGCAGGCGCTCGGCGCCGGGATGCGGCAACTCGGCGGAACGGGCGCGACCATCGCCGGCGAGATGCGGCAGCGGCAGGACCGCGACGACGAGCTGGAGGTGAAGAAGGCGTGGAACGCCTATGCCGAGGGCGCCCGGGCGATCAGGGCAGACGCGCTGGGCAGGTTCGAGGCCGACCCGCGGGGCATGCTCGACAGCCTGACGCGGGATTATGGCGGCTTGCGCGACTGGATTCGCAGCGGGCTGAAGAATGATCGCCAGCGCGGCCAGTTCGACGAGGTGATCGCCGAGCGGTTCGCCTATGACCTGTCCGGCGCCCGCTCCGCCGCCGATCAAGCGCTGCGGCGCGGCCAGGACGAGCAGGGCCTGCGGATCGAGCAGAATGCGGCCGACGACGCGGTCGACACCTGGGACGATCAGGCGCTGTTCGACAAGCATCTGGAGACGGGGGTGGAATCGCTGGTGGCGCGGGGCCAGGCACGGGGGGACGATTCCGCCACGATCGAGCACAGCGCCGCCGCCTATCGCTCCGGCGTCCAGCGCCGCGCGGTGCAGGATATGATCGAGCGCGATCCGGTCGCCGCCGCCAACCGCTACCGTCTGATGCGCGACGGGATGACCCCCGCCGATCGGCAGGCGACCGACGCGATGATGATCGAACCGCTCGCTCGCGCGCTGGCGAGCGCGGAAGTGGACAAGCGCCTGCTCCCGGACAAACGGGGCGGGGCGCTCTCTCCCGAGCGGCAAGCGATGATCGCGTCGGAAATCGAAGACGGGCCCATCGCAGATGCGCTGAAGCGTTACGCGTTGGACGATCTGGATGATCGCTCCTCCCTGCAGGCTCGCGCCAGTAAGAAGGCCGCGGACACAGCCCGGGAGGCGGGCCTGGCTGTCGTTGGGCAGCTTGGATCGGACTTCACCTCGATCTCGCAGATCCCGGTAGCCGTGCGACGCGACCTCGACGAGGAAACCGATGAGGCGCTGCGTGGCTTGGCGAGGGCCAACCTCGATCCGACGCCGGTCACATCGGGCGGCGGTACGTCGCTGATGATGAACATCATGGCCTCCGAAAACCCGGCCGCGTTCGCCAAGCAGGATATGCGACTGATCCGCGCCAAGGTCACGCCCGAGGAATATGAGAGGCTGGCGCGGATTCGGAACGCGGCCGGCGGCACGCCGCGCGCTATCAATGGGCGGCCTTATCGGCGCATATGGGATAGGCTCCAAATCGGTGTTGCGAGCGCTGACGGCGATGATCTCGGCACCCAAATTGGCGATCCGCGCCTCGTGCGGATTTCCCAGGACGAAACATCTGCGACGCAAGGCATCGCCGACAGGAAGGGAGCAGGAGAAGCAGATCGCCATCTCGCTCCGGCGGTTACTGTGCCAGAACGCAGCCGCAACGGAGCACCAGGGCGGCATCGCGGTTCCCGGAACCAGCCGCGTGATAGCGGACTTCGGCCAAGTCGCGGTCGGGATCCGGCGACAGAGCCGACCGCAATCCCGCCTGATCGGCGGATAAGGCGTATCTTTCGTGGAATACCACGAGGTTCCGTGACGCTACAGGCGCCGGATGGCGCAACTTTTCTGGCTCCCGCGAACGCCGATTTCAAAGCAGCCTATCGATCGGCTGCGGGGCATTGGAACAGTTGGACGGCGAAGGCCCCGATCAAGGCAGCCGTCGGGCATTGGGCACTTATGATTTTCAGCGCAGAGGCGACATCTTCATTCCGCGCTACACTGACGCGTCCAATTATGCGGTTGGAGTCGTGATGGCAGGTGCCGGATATACGCTCGAGGAAACTTTCAGTATCGCAGGCGGCTTTGCCGCTTTGAATTCGTCGAACGCAGGTTCGGCGCGTCAAAGGTTATGGTGGAAGAGGGGGTGGATCGCGGCGATGAGGGGCACTTACAAATAGACGTGATCTCTCCCGAGTTTTCGTATCATCTCCCCTCGAACATATCCTTCGTTAGTCATCCATCGGCTACGTGCGTCAGGATCTGGATGGCGCAACGGAATCCTCCGCAAATCCTCAAAACCTCCTGCGATATTCGATATGGTTTGCCTATGTCCTTCACTTGTACCGCGACGGGGAGTGAGTCGATGTCGATGCGCAGTTTTACACGGTCAGCGATCTCCCAGCTCTCGTGGGGCTTGGTCGTCGCGATTATATCTCTGCCAGTTTCCCCATCGATCTACGCACTGATGGTGTACGGGCATCAGTGCGCCAATATTATCGAGCCCGGATCGGATTCCGCATTTCTATGCCTGGTTAATCTCGCGGCGACTGCGCCTCTTCTCGCAATAACGGGATCCCTGGCTGACGATGGCGCCGACACTAAAATGTGGTTCGGCATCGTTCTCGTTTCGCTGGCCATCGGGATATCCTTTTCGGTAATCGGTGCCTGGCGGCCGTCAGCACGAAGGACTGGAAGATAGGATAGCGCCGCGTGGCTATCCGGGCGACGCCGGCAGCCGCATCGCCCTTGATCGCGACCGAATTGATCCAGCCCAGCGGCTCGGTCGACGACGTGACGACATATTTGGTCACCGCATCGAACTTCGCGCCGATCGGGTCATCCTGCTGGAAAGGCCAATGGGCGGCGAAGATGTCATAGGTGAACCGCCCGAGCAGCAGGTCGAAATCGCCGTCCATATGCTGGCCCATCACCTCGTCCCACAGGGCCATCTTGCTTTACGCTGGTCGAAGCGCGGCCGTCTCCATTGCCCGGCGGATCGCGTCCTTCATCTGGGCGGGTGAGAAGGGCTTGTTCACCGCGACGACATGCTCCGCCGTCAGGTCGAGCGCGCTGTTGTCGGCATAGCCGGTGATGATGATCGCGGGCAGCCCCGGCCGGATCTGGCGGGCGCGGCGCACCACCTCGGCACCGGAGACGTGCGGCATGGCATAGTCGCTGATGATCAGGTCCACCTTGTCCGGATCGCGATCGAGCAGGTCGAGCACCGCGGGGCCGTCCGCCGCGGCGACGGGTGCATGGCCAAGGTCCTCCAGCAATGCCGCGGTGGTGGCGCGCACGCCCTCATGATCGTCGACCAGCAGGATGTTGAGGCTGGTGCCTTCCGCGAGGGCCTGGACAGGTTCGGCCGGTATCGGCCTGGGGGCGCAGTCCGCCGCGCGGGGCAGCCACAGGGCGACGCTCGTGCCCTCGCCCTCGCTGCTGTCGATCCGCACCGTCCCCCCCGACTGGTTGGCGAAGCCATAGACCATGCTGAGGCCGAGGCCCGTACCCTTGCCGACATCCTTGGTGGTGAAAAACGGCTCCATCACGCGTTCGAGCATGTCGGGCGCGATGCCGAAGCCGGTGTCCGCGACGGTCAGCACGACATAATCGCCCGGCGGCAGATCGAGATCGTCGCGCGCGCCGGCCTCCGCCCCGACCATGGCGTTGCGCGCGGAGATATGGATCGTCCCGCCGTCCGGCATGGCGTCGCGCGCGTTGATCGCGAGGTTCATGATCGCGAGCTCGAGCTGCGCTTCGTCGGCATAGGGGTGGGCGACGCCGGGCTCCAGATCCCAGGCGATCTCCACCAGCCCGCCAAGCGTATGCGACAACAGGTTGCTGACCGAATCCGACAGGCTGGTCAGGTCGATCGCCGCCGGCTCAAGCTTCTGCTTGCGCGCAAAGGCGAGCAGGCGGGAGACCAGTTCGCTGCCCTGGCCGGCCGCATGCTGCGTCATTGCAAGGATCTTGCGATGCTCGTCGGCCAGCGGCACGCGGCGCTCGATCATGCCCAGGCCGCCGATCACCGCGGCGAGCAGGTTGTTGAAGTCGTGCGCGATGCCGCCGGTCAGCTTGCCGATCGCGTCCATCTTGCGGACATGCAGCAGCTGCGTCTCCAGGTCCTTGCGATCGGTCACGTCGAGCAAGGTGCCGGCATATTCCATCGGCTCGCCGTCCGCATCGCGCATCAGCACGGCCTGATCAAGCACGTGGCGATAACGTCCATCGGCATGCTGCCAGCGATATTCCATCGCCAGCGGCGCGCCGTGCCCGCGACCCTTTAGCGTTTCTTCGACGCGCTGCCGGTCCTCGGGATGGATCCGGTCGTGCCACAGCGTCGGCGTGCGCCGAATCTCGTCCAGGCTGAAGCCCGTCATCGCGGTGAAATCGCCGGAGATCAGCTTCGGCCGTCGCGGAAAAGTGCCTTCGGTCTCGAGGTACAGCAGGATCGGCAGCGACTGGATGATCGCGCCCTGGCGCTGTTCGGCGAGGCGAAGCGCGCGTTCGGCGCGCAGGCGCTGGTCGTTCGCCTTCAGTGTGGCGTCGAGCAGTTTCTGCTCGGCCTGCGCCTTGCGGCGTATCTCAAGCGTCATCTGGAACAGATCGACGAACACCGCGACCTTGGAACGCAGCACGATCGGTTCGACCGGCTTGAACACATAATCGACCGCGCCCATCGAATAGCCGCGGATCAGATGTTCTGTCTCCTTGTTGACGGCGGAGAGGAAGATGATCGGGATGCGCTTGGTCTGTTCGCGGCCGCGGACCATCTGCGCGACCTCATATCCGTCCATGCCCGGCATATAGACGTCCAGCAGGATCACCGCGAAATCGCCGCGCAGCAATTCGCGCAGTGCCTCCGGGCCCGATTTCGCGACGACCACGTCCCCCACATCCTCCAGCACGGTCCGGATCGCGAGCAGATTATGTTCGTCGTCGTCGACCACCAGGATGCGCGCACGCGGAGCCGGCTCGGCGACGACCGTGAGCAGCGGTGCCGCCTCGGCCAGCGTCACAGGCTGAACCGCGAAAGGATGCTTGCGCCCCACCCGGTCACTCCGCCGCCGTCACGGCACGCAGCGGCGCGGCGGGCACACGATCGCGCGATCGCGCCACCCAGACGCGGAGCAGGGCGAGCAGCAGCTCGATGTCGACTGGCTTGGCGATGTAATCGGAGGCGCCGGCGTCGAGGCATTTCTGGCGGTCGCCCTTCATCGCCTTGGCCGTCACCGCGATCAGCGGGATATCGGCAAGCTCGGGAAGAGCCCGAATGCGCTGCATCGTTTCGTACCCGTCCATCTCGGGCATCATGATGTCGATCAGCGCCAGGTCGATGCCCGGTGTCTGTTCCAAGATCAGGATACCGTCCTTGCCACCCTCGGCGTGCACGACCTCGACGTCGTAGCTCTCCAATACGCTCGTGAGGGAGTAGATGTTCCGGATATCGTCGTCGACGATCAGCATCTTCGATCCGGCGAGTTCCGGCACCTCTGGCAGGCCGGCGATGGGCTCCGCGCCATCGACGATCGTCACCTTGGGCACCGCCGGGCGTGTCCGCGCGACGCGGGCCAGCTCGCGGAACACCGCGGACAGCGTTTCGGGCGCGGCCGGCTTCTCGGTCACGCCGAACGCGCCCATGTCCATCGCCATGGCGAGCTTGTCGGCGCCGGAGATGACATGGATCGGCAGATGCATGGTCTTGGGGTCGTGCCGCAGCAGATCGAGCAGGACGAAACCGTCGATATCCGACAGGCCGAGATCGAGCGTGATCGCATTAGGCTGCAGCTTGCGCGCCAGCGCCAGGGTCCCGGCACCGGCGGTCGACACGACACCCTTCAGCCCGGTCTCGCGCGCGATGTCGAGCAGGATCGAGGCGAAGGTCGGATCGTCCTCGACGATCAGCACGAACGGAGAATCGCCGAGTGAATCCCGATCGTCGGTCACGTCGATCGGCGCGGGCAGGGCGTTGGGCACGATCGCGCCGCTATTGTCGTAGCGCGCGGTGGTGGTCGCGACCGGGCCGGCACCCGCGTCGACCGCCTGAAGCGGCACGAACAGGGTGAAGGTCGATCCCTCGCCCGGCGTCGATCGCACTTTCAGTTCGCCGCCGAGCAGGCGGGCGATCTCACGGCTGATCGAAAGGCCGAGGCCGGTGCCGCCATATTTGCGGCTGGTCGTGCCGTCGGCCTGCTGGAAAGCCTCGAAGATCAGCTTCTGCTTGTCCTGCGGGATGCCGATGCCGGTATCGGTCACCGCGATCTCGATCGCATGATCGGCATTGCGCAGCACCGGATGATTGCTGCTCCACCCCGCCCGGGCATTGCCGACCGACAGGGTGACCGATCCTTGCGCGGTGAACTTGAACGCATTGGACAGCAGGTTGAGCACGACCTGTTGCAGGCGCTTCTCGTCGGTGCGGATCGTGGCGGGCAGATCGCCGTCGAACTCGACCTTGAAGTCCAGATTCTTGTCCGCCGCCAGCTGACGGAAGGTCCGCTCCATATGCTGTTTCAGCGCGTTCATCGGCATGTCGCCGATCTCGATCGAGACGGTCCCGGATTCGATCTTGGACAGATCGAGGATGTCGTTGATCAGGTTGAGCAGGTCGGAGCCGGCCGAGTTGATCGTGCGGGCGAACTCGGTCTGCTTCTCGTTGAGATTGCCCTGCGGATTGTCCGCCAGCAGCTTCGACAGGATCAGCAGCGAATTGAGCGGCGTGCGCAGCTCGTGCGACATGTTGGCGAGGAATTCGGACTTGTATTTGGAGGTGAGGGCAAGCTGCTCGGCCTTTTCCTCCACCGCGCGCCGGGCCATTTCGATTTCGAGATTCTTGGCCTCGACCTGCTTCTTCTCATTCTCCAGCAGCTGCGCTTTCTCCTGCAGCTCCTCGTTGGTGGCGTGCAGCTCTTCCTGCTTGGTGGTCAGCTCGGTCTGGCGCGCCTGCAGTTCCTGCGTGAGCAGCTGCGACTGTTTCAGCAGGCCCTCGGTGCGCATCGTCGCGGCGATGGTGTTGAGCACGATGCCGACCGATTCCATGAGCTGGTCGAGGAAGGTCTGGTGCGTCTCGTTGAACTCGCTGAACGAGGCGAGCTCGATCACCGCCTTCACTTCATCCTCGAACAGGGCGGGCAGGATGTTGACGTTGGTCGGCGCGGCATGGCCGAGGCCCGAGCCGATCCGGATGAAGTCGGCCGGCATGTTCTGCAGCAGGATCGGGCGCTTGTCTGCCGCGGCCTGGCCGACCAGCCCTTCGCGGAGCCTGAACTCGGATTTAAGCGCGCTGCGATTCTCCGCGCCATAGCTCGCGGCGAGCTCCAGCACGGTTTCGTCATTGTCGCGGTTGGTGACGTAGAACACGCCATATTGCGCGTTCACCAGCGGCGCGAGCTCGGTCATGATCAGATTGGAAACGGTGGTCAGATCGCGCTCGCCCTGCAGCATGCGCGAGAAACGGGCGAGGTTGGTCTTCAGCCAATCCTGCTCCGCATTCTTCAGCGTCTGCTCCTTCAGGTTGCGGATCATCTCGTTGATGTTGTCCTTGAGCGAGGCCATTTCGCCCGAGGCTTCCACCGCGATCGATCGGGTAAGGTCGCCCTTGGTCACCGCGGTCGCCACATCGGCGATCGATCGCACCTGGTTGGTCAGGTTGGCGGCGAGCTGGTTAACGTTGTCGGTCAGGTCGCGCCACAGGCCCGCGGCACCCGGCACGCGTGCCTGGCCGCCCAGCCGGCCCTCGATGCCGACTTCGCGCGCCATGTTGGTCACCTGGTCGCCAAAGGTCGACAGCGTCTCGATCATGCCGTTGATCGTGTCGGCCAGCGCCGCGATCTCGCCCTTGGCGTCCACCGCCAGCTTGCGCTTGAGGTTGCCCTGCGCCACCGCAGTCACCACGTCGGCGATGCCGCGCACCTGGTTGGTCAGGTTGGTCGCCATCAGGTTGACGTTGTCGGTAAGATCCTTCCACGTGCCGCCCACGCCCGGCACCTGCGCCTGGCCGCCGAGCTTGCCTTCGGTGCCGACCTCGCGCGCCACGCGCGTCACTTCCGAGGCGAAGCCGTTGAGCTGATCGACCATCACGTTGATGGTGTTCTTCAGCTCGAGGATCTCGCCCTTCACGTCCACCGTGATCTTCTTGGACAGATCGCCCTTTGCCACGGCGGTCGTCACTTCGGCGATGTTGCGAACCTGACCGGTTAGATTATCGGCCATCAGATTCACGTTATCGGTGAGATCCTTCCAGGTGCCGGCGACGCCGCGCACCTGCGCCTGGCCGCCCAATTTGCCTTCGGTACCCACTTCACGCGCCACGCGCGTCACTTCGGAGGCAAAGCTGTTGAGCTGGTCCACCATGGTGTTGATGGTGTCCTTCAGCTCGAAAATCTCACCCTTCACGTCGACGGTGATCTTCTTGGAAAGGTCGCCCAGCGCCACCGCGGTGGTCACTTCGGCGATGTTGCGCACCTGGCCGGTCAGGTTCGCGGCCATCGCGTTCACATTCTCGGTCAGGTCCTTCCAGGTGCCGCCGACGCCCTCGACCTGCGCCTGGCCGCCGAGCCGGCCCTCGGTGCMCACTTCGCGCGCCACGCGCGTCACTTCCGACGCGAAGGAGTTCAGCTGATCGACCATCACGTTGATGGTGTCCTTCAGCTCGAGGATCTCGCCCTTCACGTCGACGGTGATCTTCTTCGACAGATCGCCGCGCGCCACGGCGGTGGTCACTTCGGCGATGTTGCGGACCTGGCCGGTCAGGTTGCCGGCCATCAAATTGACGTTGTCGGTCAGATCCTTCCAGGTGCCGGCCACGCCTTCCACCTGCGCCTGGCCGCCGAGCTTGCCTTCCGAGCCCACTTCGCGCGCCACGCGGGTCACTTCGGAGGCGAAGCCGTTCAACTGATCGACCATCACGTTGATGGTGTTCTTCAGCTCGAGGATCTCGCCCTTCACGTCGACGGTGATCTTCTTGGAGAGATCGCCGCGCGCCACGGCGGTGGTCACCTCCGCGATGTTGCGCACCTGGCCGGTCAGGTTCGCCGCCATCAGGTTCACATTGTCGGTAAGATCGGCCCAGGTGCCGGCGACGCCCGGCACCTGCGCCTGGCCGCCCAGCTTGCCCTCGGTGCCGACTTCACGCGCGACGCGCGTCACTTCCGACGCGAAGCCGTTGAGCTGATCCACCATGGTGTTGATGGTGTTCTTCAACTCGAGGATTTCGCCCTTCACGTCGACGGTGATCTTCTTGGACAAGTCGCCCAGCGCCACCGCCGTCGTCACCTCGGCGATGTTACGCACCTGGCCGGTGAGATTGTCGGCCATCAGGTTGACGTTGTCGGTCAGGTCCTTCCACGTGCCGCCCACGCCCGGCACCTGCGCCTGGCCGCCCAGCTTGCCCTCGGTGCCGACCTCGCGCGCCACGCGCGTCACTTCCGAGGCGAAGCCGTTGAGCTGATCGACCATCACGTTGATGGTGTTCTTCAGCTCGAGGATCTCGCCCTTCACGTCGACGGTGATCTTCTTCGACAGATCGCCCGATGCCACGGCGGTGGTCACTTCGGCGATGTTGCGCACCTGGCCAGTGAGATTGTCCGCCATCAGGTTGACGTTGTCGGTGAGGTCCTTCCACGTGCCGGCAACGCCTTCCACGCGCGCCTGACCGCCCAATTTGCCCTCGGTGCCGACCTCGCGCGCCACGCGCGTCACTTCCGACGCGAAGCTGTTGAGCTGGTCCACCATGGTGTTGATGGTATTCTTCAGCTCCAGGATTTCGCCCTTCACCTCCACGGTGATTTTCTTGGACAAGTCGCCCGACGCCACGGCGGTGGTCACCTCGGCGATGTTGCGCACCTGGCCGGTCAGGTTGGTCGCCATCGCGTTGACGTTGTCGGTCAAGTCCTTCCAGGTACCGGCGACGCCGCGCACCGTCGCCTGGCCGCCCAGCTTGCCTTCGGTGCCCACTTCGCGCGCCACGCGTGTCACTTCCGACGCGAAGGAAGCGAGCTGCTCAACCATGGTGTTCACCACCTTGCCGATGCGCAGGAATTCGCCGCGCAAGGGGCGGCCGTCGATCTCGACCGTCATGGATTGCGACAGGTCGCCCTTCGCCACCGCGCCGATCACGCGGGCGACTTCGGCGGTCGGCTGGACCATGTCCTCAATCAGCTCGTTGACGGAACGGATCGCGCTTTCCCATCCGCCGGTCGCGGCTTTCACGCGGCCGCGCTGGGTGATCTTGCCTTCCTTGCCGACGACGCGCGACAGGCGCTCGAATTCCTCGGTCATCTGCTGGTTCAGCCCGACGACCTCGTTGAACAAGGTGGCGAGCTCTGCGTCGGGGCCCTGCAGATCCTCCGACAGGCGCGTCGTAAAATCACCCCGGCGCAAGGCGCGCAGGGCGGACACGATCTGGCGGCGGTCAAGCGACTCGCGGGGGGTTTCGATGTTCAAGATCAGCTCCCTGGCACTCTCCCCCCGAAGGTCCTTGTCCAGCCCCCCGGCCTCGCGGTGCGCAGCATACTGCAACCTTCTCCAACAGCTACTGAATTTTTCGAGAGAGCGGGAGTTGGATCGGGCGCGACAAAAGCACAGGACGCGGGCCGCCGTAACGGACGTCCGATTCCTGATCCAGATTAGCGCATTAGCCGGATCGTCCGACCGGGCAGCGCGATACCGCGGTATCGCACGAGGCGCGCCGGCGGGCTCAAACGTAATTCCGTTTGCGGACAGGAGCGATGGTCTGTTAGCCGTTCATCATGCGCGACGCGATACGCGACCTGTTTTCCACGCCTCGCAATACGAGGGACCATTTTCACACGGTGGACCTGTTGCGCGGGATAGCGGCGCTGGCTGTCGGGCTGTTCCATTATCTGAACTTTTTCATCCCCCCCGCGCAGCAACAGCCAGTGGCGAATTTTCTCGATCGAGAGCCGCTTCGCGAGGTTCTTTGGCCCGCCTATCATTACGGCCTCTGGGCGGTGCAGCTCTTCTGGCTCATCTCCGGCTTCGTCTTCGCCGCCGTCTATGTGGACACTGCCGTATCGGCGCGGACGTTCGCCATTGCCCGCATAGCGCGGCTCTATCCGCTGCATCTGCTGACCTTGTTCGTCGTCGCCGGGCTCCAGTTCTGGCGGCTGTGGTGGTTGGGGAATTTTCAGATATTCCAGTTCAACGACCTGTATCACTTCATCCTGAATCTGTTTTTCGCGTCGAGCTGGGGATTTGAGCGCGGCCTGTCGTTCAACGGCCCGATCTGGTCCGTATCGGTGGAAGTGGCGATTTATGCTGTGTTCTGGGTGACGCTGAAACCGCTTTACCGCGTCGGTGTGCTGGGACCGCTGGCGCTTGCCTGCCTGTTCACGACGGGATCGATATTCGATCTGCCCGGGACCGTCTTCTGGCAGTGCGGATTCTATTTCTTCACTGGTTCCGCGATCTACGTCGCTTTCTCGTTTCTGCGGCGCAGTCCCTGGCTATTTTTCGTCGCCGGCCTGGCGTCGCTCGCGGCGGCTATCCTGGCTGCCTTGCATGTTTCGTTCGAACATCTGATGCCGGTCATCATTCCGGGGCTGTTTCTGCTCGCCTGCGGGGTTGAGGCCGCGGGTTGGGGCCGCTCCTCCCGCTGGACGGAACTGATCGCCAACAACACCTATGGCGTCTATTTGTGGCATATCCCCGTCCAGCTCGGGTTGATGCTGATACTGGATGGCGTGGTCGGCGATCGAGCGGCCGTCTCAACCGGATGGTTCCTGCTATTATATCTCGGTCTGGTGATCGTCATCGCGCGGCTATCGTATCTGAACATCGAGCGCCCCGCCGGCCAGGCCATCCGGAGATTGTCCGCGAGGCGCCCGGGCGCGCCCGCATAAGTGCTTTCGGACAGGCGCTAACGCGCGCGGCCTAGATCAATCCGAGGGCTCGCATGCTGGCATGCCCGCCAGTCGACATGATCAGATGATCGTGCACCGCGATCCCCAGCGGCTGGCCCGCGCGGGCGATGCGCCGGGTGAGATCCACGTCGGCGCGGCTCGGCGTCGGATCGCCGCTGGGATGATTGTGGACCAGAATGATCGACGTCGCATGAAGCTCCACAGCGCGGCGGACCACTTCGCGCACATGGATCGCCGCCTCGTCGATCGTTCCGCGCGATATCACTTCGTCGAGGATCAGCCGGCCCCGCCCATCGAGATGCAAGGCACGAGCGATCTCGACCGCGCTGAAAGCGTGCGCCAGCCGCAAATAGTCGAGCAGCGCCGGCCAGTTATCCAGCACCGGCCCACGCGAGAAGCGCAAGGTCGCGATATGCGTCAGGGCGGCGTCGAGTCCGCCGATCAGCGCTTCCAGATCATGCCGGCCATCCAGCACCCGCAGCCGCGCATGGCCGCTCGCCATGAGCACGCCAGGCAGCGAGCCGAACTCCTGTACCAGCCTCGCGGACAGGCCAGCCGCGTCAGCGCCCGCTATGGAGTGAAGGAATCCCGCCAAGATGTGTCGGCACCGTAAATCCGAAGGCGCTTGCGGTGTCGCCATGTGCCGATCGCGACGATCAGCAACATCGGATAGGCCTCGAACGAGATCAGGAACTGATATCCCCGGGGCAATGCGCTGTGGTCGATCGCCCGGATCAGATGCGCGATGACGGCGAGGAGCTGCAAACCGGTGAGCCAGAGCGGCCAGAACCGCGTCGAGACGAGCGCCAGCACGAACAGGCCGACCAGCAGCAACAGATCGATCGCGAAGACCCAGACCTGCACCTTGAGAAATGATCCCGAAAAGGGTTGCGCCTGCGTGGCGAAGCTTGCGACCGAGGCCACCAGCATCATGGCCGCCGCGGCGCGCTCCGGCGCGCCGCCCCGGGCCAGCGCGTAGGCGCAGCAAAGGACGAGAATCATCTCGTACAGGATGACGCGCAGCATCTCGCGAGCGGAGCATTCAACCGGGCCCCGCGTCAACCGCGATCAGGCGGCCGAGCCTGTCGACGGCGTCGCGCGCCGCGGAAACATGGTCGTCGAGCATGCGTGCCCCCGCAGCGCCGGCGCGGCGCGCGGGCGCTGTCAAAATACCGTCAGTAAGTGCCGTTCAGGATCGCGCCGACGAACCGTCCGGCCCCATTGATCACCCCGAACCCGAGAAACAACATGGCCATCACGGACGCCGCGATCGCGAACGGCCATGCCAGGCGCTGGATCGTGCTCAGGTCATTGCGTTGCCCTTCTCGCGTAGGGATGGGCCAGCGCGCTTCCGGTCCGGTCGGCGTCAACCGCTCGCCCGGTCGGGGCCAGCTGTCGCGAACCGAAGCGGACGGCTGAACCGGGCCCTCCTCGTCCGGAAACGGGATTGCACGGGAATCGATGGGATCGGGGAGGTGGGATGGACCATAATGTGGTTCGACCGAACCCTCCCAGCCCTCGCGCGTGGCGACCATCAGGAGGGCGGCGCGAGTCGAGGCGACACCCAGCTTTTCGCGCGCGCCGCGCAGATGCCCTTCCACCGCGCGCTGGGAAATGCCGAGCTCGAACGCGATCTCCTTGTCCATCTTCCGATCCCATTTGCCGCGAAGACATTGCAGCTGGCGAGCGGTCAGGCCGTCAAGTCGAGTCGATCCCATTTGGAGCAATCTACTTCATGCCAAGCGCTTGGAAAGCATGCACACGTCCGAAATTATCGCTCCGGGAATCGTCGCAATTCGGTGCTCCAGGCGCCGCAATCGGCACTCGGCCGACAGAACGTCATGGCATCTCCTGCCAAATCCTATAGGATCGCAACAAGAAAACCGCCATGGTTGCGCAGGAGAGAGCCGATAATGTCCCGAACCCTGACCATGGCCCTCGCGCTTTTCGCGCTCGCTTTCGCCGCCAGCCCCTGTACCGCCGCGGAGGTCGAGCGTCGCAGCTTCGGCACGTTGCAGGACGGCACGGCGATCGAGGCGATCTCCCTGACCAACAGGCACGGGGTGAAGGCGACCGTGCTGACCTGGGGGGCGACGCTCCAGTCCCTGCTCGCGCCCGACCGCAAGGGACGGCTCGCCGATGTGGTGCTCGGCTATACCGACATGGCTTCCTATGAACGCAATAATTCCTTTTTCGGGGTGACGGTCGGACGCGTCGCGAACCGCATCGCCAAGGGTAGTTTCGTGCTCGATGGCCGCACCTATACGCTGCCCAGCGTCAACGGACGCGTCGCGAACCTCCATGGCGGGACGCGCGGCTTCGACAAGATTGTCTGGCAGGTGGAATCGGTGAAGAACGGCCCCACCGCGAGCGTGACCTTCAAGCATGTTAGCCCCGACGGCGACCAGGGCTTTCCCGGCACGCTCACCGTCCACGCGACCTTCTCGCTCGATGAACGCGACCAGTTGCAGATCGAATATCGTGCGACGACCGACAAGCCGACGATCGTCTCGATGACCAACCACAGCTATTTCACCATGGCAGGCGAGGATGTCGGGCGCGGATCGGACAACCAGCTGACGCTATTCGCGGATGGCTATACCCCAGTCGACAAGGACCTGATCCCGACGGGCCAGATCGTGCCGGTCGCCGGCACGCCGTTCGATTTCCGCACGCCTCGGGCGGTCGACGCCCGGGTGCGTGACGTCCGCGATCCGCAGATCCTGATCGGCCACGGATACGACCATAATTTCGTGCTGCGCGATGGGCATGGCGCGGTGCGGCTCGCGGCGCGGCTCAGCGATCCCGTGTCAGGGCGGGTGCTCGAGCTCTCGACCAACCAGCCGGGGTTGCAGGTCTATAGCGGCAACGGGCTGAACGGCGCGCAGATCGGCAAGGCCGGCCGGGCCTATCGCCAGGGCGACGGCGTCGCGCTCGAGGCGGAGAATTTCCCCGATGCGATCAATCATCCCGCCTTCCCTTCGGCGCGGCTCGATCCGGGCAGCGAATATCGCAACGTCATTGTCCTGAAGCTGTCGATCGAGTCCTCGGGCAAACGCTGAGCGTCGCCCAAGCGCGGCTTTTCCAACGCAAGAACCAAGAGGTATTTCATGGACGTCGGTTTCATCGGACTGGGCCTGATGGGCAGCGAGATTGCTGCCAACCTGATCAAGGCGGGTCACAAGGTCACCGTGTGGAACCGCAGCGCCGACAAGGCCGCGCCGCTGGTCGCGGCGGGCGCGACCTTGGCCGCGACGCCGGCCGAGGCAGCGCTAAGCCCGGTGGTGATGAGCATGCTCGCCGACGACAGGGCGCTCGAGGCGGTGGCGTTCGGCGAGGGCGGCCTATTGTCCTCCGGCACCCCGACCATTCATGTCTCGATGAGCACGATCAGCGTCGCCATCGCTGACCGCCTGGCCGAGGCCCATGCGAAAGCCGGCCAGACCTATATCTCCGCGCCCGTGTTCGGCCGTCCGCTCGCCGCCGCCGCGCGGAAGCTGTTCGTTGTCGCCGCCGGTCCGGCCGATGCCGTTGCCACCTGCCAGCCGCTGTTCGACGCGGTCGGCCAGCGCAGCTTCAACTTGGGCGAGACGCCGCACAAGGCGAACATCGTCAAGCTCAGCGGCAATTTCCTGATCATGACGGTGATCGAATCGCTGTCCGAGGCGATGACGCTCGCGGGCCGCTACGGCGTCGACAAGGGGACGCTGCTCGACACGCTGACGGGATCGGTGTTCGGCAGCATCATCTATGACGTCTATGGCAAGGTGTTGGTCGAAGAGAATTACGAGCCCGCCGGCTTCACCCTGCCGCTCGGTTTCAAGGACATGAACCTGGTCGCCGAAGCTGCCGTCGCGGCGGGCGTGCCGATGCCGATGCTGTCCCTCGGCCGCGACCGGCTGATCGCGACGATGGCGCGGGAGCGGCCGGAGCTGGACTGGGCGTCGATGGCGAAGACGGTCGAAGCCAATGCCGGGCTGTGAGCAGCGCATTCCCCCGCGCTTGCAACGCGGCGTCACCGGGCCGAGAACATAAGCCAGGCAAGGTGGAACGACCGACATGACTGAGCGCACCCTCAAGCGCGTCCACGCAGCGGTGCGCGACGATATCCGCGATCTGGTGACCCGGCGTCCATTGCCCGGGCCTGGTCTCGACCAGCTCGATCCCTTCCTGTTCCTCAACCATCACGGGCCGCAGACCTATGCGCCCGGCAATCACGGCCTGCCCTTCGGCCCGCATCCGCATCGCGGATTCGAGACAGTGACCTTCATCCTCGAGGGCAGCCTGGCCCATTCGGATAGCGGCGGGCATGAAAGCATCATTCATGCGGGTGGCGTACAATGGATGACGGCCGGGTCGGGGCTGATCCATGCCGAATTGTCGCCCGACGCGTTCAAGCGCGACGGCGGGCCGATGGAGATCCTCCAGCTCTGGCTCAACCTGCCCGGCCGGCTGAAGATGACCGCGCCGCGCTATACCGGCCTGCAGCGGGACGCGATCCCGTCGACCGATCTCGACGGCGCGACCTTGAACCTCATCTCCGGAAAGATCGCCGGGCTGACCGGCCCGATCGCCTCGCTGACCGGGGTATTCATGGCGACCGCCTCGATTCCTGCCGGCGGACGGATCGCGCTTCCCGCGCCGAAGGGCCGACAGGTCTTCCTCTATATCGTACGTGGCAAGGTCCGGCTCGCTGGCGCCGAGATCGATCGCTGGCATCTCGCAGAACTCGACGACGATGGCGATACCGTGGCGATCGAGGCGATGGATGACAGCCTGATCCTCTTCGGCCATGCCGACCCGATCGGCGAACCGGTCGTCGCGCATGGCCCGTTCGTGATGAACACGCAGCAGGAAATCATCGACGCCGTGCGCGACTATCAGGCGGGCCGGTTCAACGTGGTCGCGGCGGGCTGACGCTTAATGATGGACGCGACGCGGTAGCAGCTTCCAGGCGTCGCTGAACACCTGGCTCAGCCGACCGGGGAACAGGATGCAGTGCACTGCGAGCAAGATCCAGTCGACCGGATGCGCCAGCGCCGAGGCGACCAGTAGCGAGATCGGCAGGAACACCTCATAATATCCGTTGAGCAGGATCAGCTGGCGCGGGCGCGGCTGGACGATCGCTGCGTGCATCTCGAACCGTTCGAGCTTGAAGATCGCCAGAAAGGCGTAGAGCACCAGGGCGACGAACGGGATACGATCGTCGAGCAGCCAGAGCATCGCAAACAGCGCCGCGCATTCCAGCGGAAACATCACGCATGATCCGATCGCCCGCGCCCAGCGCCCCCCATGTCGCTGAACGAAGGTGCGGACATTGGCGGTACGGTCGGCCTCTTCATCGCTCAACTGGTGCCACAGGATGCCGCGTACCCCGAACGCGCCGGCCCATAGCGCGATCAGCCCGACCCAGACGGCATCCGGCGCGACGTTCGCCGCGTGAAAGGCGAGCAACGCCGCGACCAGCGCCGGGAAGAGATGCGCGCCGCTCGCATCCGCCATCACGCCGAACAACCCGCGCGCCTTTAGCCGCAATGGCGGCAGCGAATAGGCGCTGAAGGCGAGCCAGGCCCCGCCATAAGCAGTCAGCAGCAGCGGATCGTCGCGCCAGCGCCATGCCATGGCGAGGCCGATGAGCACGGGCACGGCGATGAGCAGGGCGATGACGATGGCCGATCGTCCTTCCGTCCGGTTCGGCTTACCCGCCCGCCTGTCTTCATCGCGGTCGGTAAGATCGTTGATAACGCTGACATAGACGGCGCCCGGCGCGATCGCGGCCAGCAACGCGATCGCGATTGGCCACGCGGCGGCAATCGACGCATGGCGATAGGTGAGCGTCGCATAGAAGACGCCGAGGATCGGAAGCAGCTTATATTCCCACCACTCGGTAGCCCGGATGATTTCCCCGATCCGCACCTGATTTCCACCCCCTGGCTCGCGCGATCATCGCCGATAAATCGCCCCGGCATAACCGCCTTGTTGGTAATTTGGTGAGATTTTCCGTTGACGGAATAAAGCCGCGGCGTGGTAGCGACACTCGATAAGGGGATGCGATGTTGAACAGTGCCGGTCTGCGCCATATCGCTTTTGTCAGCTGCAATGAGACCCATTGGGGCGGCAGCGAGGAGCTGTGGGGCGCAACCGCTGCGGAACTGGCGCGCCGGGGCCACCGCATATCGGTGGCGAAGCCCAACCTTCCCAAGGGCGAGCCGGCGATCAGGCGGCTGCACGAGGCGAAGTGCAAGTTGTACGATCTGGCCAAGTTTCCGCTGTTGCCCAAGAAATTTTACGGCATCTTCTCGCTGATCAGCCGCGCCGCCGGGCTGAGCTGGCAACTGACGCGCCTCGACATCGCGCTGCGCTTTTCTCGCCCCGACCTGGTAGTCCTGTCGCAGGGCGGCAATTGGGACGGTTTCCTCTATGCCGGGGTGCTGCGGCGGCTGGGCATCCCCTATGCGCTGATCTGCCAGAAGGCGACTGAGCTCTATTGGCCATCCGACTGGATGCGCGCGCGGTGCAAGGCGATGTATGCCGAGGCGGCGGCAGCATATTTCGTGTCGCGCCACAACCACCGGCTCACCGAAGAACAGATGGGCATGGCGATCCCCAACGCCGAGGTGGTGCGCAATCCATTCCTCACATCCTGGGATGCGCCGCTCCCATGGCCCGATGAGAGCAACGGGCTGAAGCTTGCCTGTGTCGGTCGCTTCTTCCCAATGGAGAAGGGGCAGGACATGCTGCTCCGCGTGATGGCACTGCCGAAATGGCGCGCACGCGACGTCAGCGTGACCTTTTTTGGCGAAGGCGACCGCATTGAGGGACTGAAGGAAATGGCCGCCTTTCATGGGCTGGACAATGTCTTCTTTCCCGGCTTCGTCCGTAACGTGCAGGGCGGGATATGGGCCCGGCATCATGCGCTGGTTCTCCCGACGCGCGCGGAAGGCCTGCCCCTGGTCGTGGTCGAGACGATGCTGGCCGGCCGCGTGACGATCACCACCGATGTGGCGGGCAGCGCGGAAGTCTGCACCGACGGCGAGACCGGCTTTCTCGCGACCGCGCCGACCGAGGCGGCGATCGACGAGGCGATGGAACGCGCCTGGGCGGCGCGGGCGGAGTGGCCGGCGATCGGCGCCGCGGCGGCCGCCAGCATCCGCACTCAGGTGCCGCCGAGCCCGGCGAGCGCCTTTGCCGATATCGTGCAGCGCCTGATCGACGGACGCACCACGCCGGCACAGGTTACGACGCCTGTCGAGGAATTCGCCAAGGCGGCCGAATAGGCGCTTATGCCCGGGTGCCGGGCTGGGAGAACAGATAGTCGCGGGCAAAGGGCGCATAGACCGCGTCTGCCGCGAGCCCGTCCGACAGACCTCGCGCCTGTTCGAGCAGTTCGTCCGTAACGATCGTGCCGTCGACGGGCCTCGCCGGCCGCAGCCGGTCGAGCAGCGCGATCAGCGGGGCCAGCCGGTTCTCGAAAACCAGGCCTAGATACAGGCGCGAGACGGCCCGGCGAAAGGGCAGGCGCCGGACCAGCCGGGCGAAGCGGGGATACCAGCGCAACTCGACCGGCGAGAGCGAGCGATTGACCACTGTATCCTCGAAATCGAACGGTGCGACATCGAGCCTGCGTTCCATCTCGGCGCGGAACGCCACGGGATCGCGCGCCAGCAATTCATAAGGCAGCACGATCACCCGGTCGCCGAACCGGGCGCGGTACATCGCGATCATCTCGTCATAGCGCCAGGGGTTCTCGCCGCCCTGCCATATCTGGGTCTCGAGGTCGTCGGCGCCGCCCACCCGGACATATTGCGAATAGGAAGACAGGATCATCGAACGGAATCCACGCGTGACGATCAGCACATGGGCGTCCGGGAAGGTTTCAGCGAGCAGGGTGCACGCCCGGGATTGCCGTTCGCCCAACGTGCCATCGCCTAGATTCGATAAATCGATACTGCGCGTCCCGGCATCAGGAAACGGCGACGTAAACGACTCCTGGCTGGTCACACGCCATCGATGGCCCGGCCTGGCCAGGGCTGCTTCCGCAACCATCGCATAGACGTTCCGGAAACCCCCGATGCCGCCTTGGACATAGGCGATCTGCGGATGCGCCGCGAACCAGCGCTGGAGAAAGGTCGAGCCGGTCTTGGGATAGCCGATATGGATCAGATGGCGGGTCATGCCGCCGCCTCCGGCAGCGAACGGGCGAGCGCCTCGATGGAGAAGCCGGTGGTCAATTCCTCCGATCCCCAATGCGGCGTATCCGGGTGGGCTGGCGCAAGGCTGCCGTCGCGGCGGCGTTCCCGCCCGCCGAAATAGACCGGCGCGCGAGGCCAGCTTCCGTCCGGCGACTGGGCTGCGATCAGCGCGCTGATCAGGCTCTCTCGCGGTGTTGCCCCGCAATAGCGCTGCGCCGCGATGGACAGAGCCAGCTCCAGTGCGTTGGCCGGCGCCGCAGCATCGAGCTTGGCGAGAAGCAGATCCCGCCCCTCCGCCGACCGGCTCCCGAGCGCGCGGGCGAAGAAATACCAGAGCACGAACAGGTTCTCATACCATTTGTCGGCATCGGCCTCCCCATCGCGACGAAGAATGTCGACCAGCCGCGCGACCACGCGCTCATGTCCTGGGAAATCGCCGAGATAATGAAGGCAATTGGCGTTCACACCTGCATCGACATCGCCCGGCGCGGCCGAGGTTTTTTTGAAGAAGAACCAGAGCGTCGCCAGATGGCGAAGCTGGGGCAAGGTCACCCGCATATGCGCAAGGCCGGTCCACCGGGCGCGCGGCATGATCCAGGTCAGGAACATGCCCTGCGTGTCGCGGTTCGCCAACAGCAGCATGGGGTCGGCGACTTCCGTCGATCCCGCTGCGGCAAGCACCGCCGACACGCAGCTGGTGTCGTCCATGTCGGGTGGCAATTGCCGAAAAAAAGGATGGCCGGTCGTCCAGTGCCGCCACAGGCCGTGGCGGTCACGCTGAGTAAGCAGGAACGCCAGCGCGCGCTGTTTCATCGCCGCCGCTTCGGGTGCGAACGAAAGGGCGTGCGCGACGAGCGCGGTCGGAAAGATCGACGGGTCGGGTTCGCAGTCACCGGCCATGTCCCGGCGCAACGACGTGACGACACGGAACTCGCCGCTCGGCAATTGCGCACGGTCGAGAAAGGCCAGGGCCTTGTCCAGTGCCTCCCGCGCCGCCGTCGTCAAAGGGTCCGACCCGTTCCGGACGCTTGCCACGATCGTCATTCCCCCACGCGCCGGGCCACACATCCGTGCGCTGTCGCTGTCACGCGGTGTTTAGCCACTCGTCCGTTGCCTGTCGACGGCTGGACCGCCGAGGCCCGAGAGGCTAGCGCTGCCGTCATGGATGCGGAATCGTTCGGCACTCGCTATGACGCTCTCCTCCAGGCGCCGCGCATGCGCGCGCTGTACGGCGACAGCGGCTATTTCAACATCGGCTATTGGGAAGCGGGTGCGACCGACCTGGTGACAGCCTGTGGTCGCCTCATCGACGAGCTCGCATCGACCGTCCCCGACGACGCGTCCTTCATCCTCGATATCGGCTGCGGCATTGGCGGCGGCACACGTCGGCTGACCGACCGCTTTCCCGACGCGCTCGTGCTCGGCGCGAATATCTCGCGCTGGCAGCTTGCCCAGGCCAAGCAGCGCGGGGTAACCGTAGCCGTGATGGATGCCGTCCATCTCCCGATCGCCTCCGGCTCGACTGATGCCGTGATTGCGGCCGAATCCGCGCAATGCTTCGACACCCGCGCCGACTTCTTTGCAGAGGCGTACCGCGTATTGCGGCCGGGCGGTACGCTTGCCGTGGCAGACATGTTGTTCCGCGATACCGGCCCAACCGGAAGCTGGATGATCCCGCTCGCCAACAATGTCGAATCGCTCGACCAATATGCTGCACTGATCACGGATGCGGGCTTCGAACTGGGTTCGCTGCGCGATACTGCCGTCACTTGCTGGAAGCCGTTTTGCGCGGCGATGCGCGGCGTCTTTCCGGGGCACGAATCCCGCGTTGACGAGATCGAAGCCTCGCTCGCTTTCTACGCGATCGCCTTCGCCACCAAGGCCTAGATCTTGCGCGCCGCCTCGATCAGCAGGACGGGGATGCCGTCGCGGATCGGATAGGCAAGGCCCGCCTCGTCCGAGATCAATTCGCTCGCGGCTGAATCAAGGCGAAGCGGCGTGCGCGTCGCCGGGCAGACCAGCCTCACGAGCAACGCCTCGTCGAAATCATGCTGCATTCCGGGCCTTTCCTTGGTCATTCGCCGTCAGCTACTGCCTCATGCGGCTCATCCCATTCGCTGTCCAGCCGCACCAGCTGATGCGCCCAGATCAGCATGTTCGAGACCGGGTCGGGATCAGTAGAGACATCGACATGGCATTCCCGGCTGCGCGCGCTTTCGACGGCCAGCGGATACATGGTCGCGGCATCGAGGATCGTCGCGCGGACGATGTAGCGACCGGCAAGAAGCGGGAATTTCGGCAATGTGCAGCGCAGGATGCCGCGACCGGCATCGAGGTGGCGCGCCACCGGGTCGACCGTCCCGCCGATACAGGTCCAACGGTCCTCGGACCAGATGCTGAAGGCCCAGATCACCTCGGTCGGCTGGTCGGCCTCATAACGTATCGCCACCTCGACCGGCCGGCCGGTGCGTACCTCATCGCCATCGAGCGACCGCATGCTCAGCCCGCCCATGCGCACTGGCCCGGCCGCCGCGAAATCCTCGAGCTGGTTCGCGTCGGCCAGTGGCCGCTGCTCGAGCATCCGGCTGACCGTATGGGCGACATCGCCTTCATAGGCGACGCGCCCGCGCTCGATCAGGATCGCACGGTCGCACACCGTCTGGACCTGCTGGACATTGTGCGAGACCAGCAGCAGCGATCCGCCGCGATAGACGAATTGCCGCATGTGGCGGATGCATTTGTGCTGGAAGGACAGGTCGCCGACCGCCAGCGCTTCGTCGACCAGCAACAGGTCCGGGCCGAGATGCGCCGCGAGCGAATAGGCGAGACGCGCCTTCATGCCCGAGCTGTAGGACATCAGCGGCGTGTCGATGAACTCGGCGAGCTCGGCGAAATTGATCACCGTCTCGAGCAGGTGCGCGGTCGCGTCCGGATCGAAACCGTGCAGCGCCGCGCCGACCTCGATATTCTCCCGGCCGGTGAGCAGCGGGTTGAAGCCGGTGCCCAGCTCGATGATCGCCTCGGACCGGCCGGCAATGCGCACTTGGCCCGCATCCGGCTTCAACAGACCGTAGAGCACCCGCAACAACGTGCTCTTGCCCGCGCCGTTGCGGCCGATCACGGCCAGCGCCTCGCCGCGCTTCACCTCGAACGAGATATCCTCCAGCGCCCAGAACTCACCGGGCCTCAGGCCATGGGGTTTCGACTGCCGGCCTGACAGCTCGCCGACGATGTCATGGAGGCCGTAGAACAGCGCCTTCTTGAGGTTGCCGCAATATTTCTTGGAAAGGTTCGACACCGATAGAGCGGCGTCGTCGGCGTGCGGACCGGCGGGGTAGGTCGCAACGTCCATATCAGCCCAGCCTGCTGACGACGTGCGGTCGCGCCAGCCGGTACCAGAACCATGCGACCAGCAGGCCGGCCATGGCGATGGCGATCACAACGAAGAATTCAGTCGAGACATGCGCCCGGCCAAGCATCCAGACGCGGCCGGTAATGAGCAATGGCGCGACCGGATTGAGGTAGAGCAGGCCCTGGGCGGATATCGGATAGATGACCGGGGTCAGGAAGAACCACAGGGTCGTCACCAGCGTGACAGCCCGTCCGACGTCATCATACAGCATCCCAAGGGGCGCAAGCGCCAGCCCGATGGCGATGCCGAGCAGCACGAGCGCCATGACGCCGACTGGAATCAGCAGCATCACCGGCGCCAGCGGGACCCACCAGACGATGACCAGCATCGACATCACGACGCGGATCGCGTTGTTGACCAGCACTTCCATCACCCCGGCGAGCAGGATTGCCTCATGAGGCACGCGGCTGCGGGTGATCAGCTGGCGCGCGGCGGTCAGGTGGAGCAACGGCGCATTGATCGCGTCGATGAAACATTGCCACAGGATCATCCCGGACAGAACGAACAGAGGGTAGGGCAGCTCGGTCGGCGGAATGCTGAGGATCCGCCGCGACTGGATATAGCTGCAGATCAGCGCGGTGCCGATGGCCGGCAGCAGCAGCCAGAGATAGCCGAGCAAGGTTCGCCGGTGCCGCACGCGCAAATTGCTGCGGAACAGCCGCCACGCGATCATGCCGGAAGCACGCAGATCAGCCATGGCCCTCGCGAGGAACTGGCGCGGCCGGCGCAGTTCCGGGGTGGCGGTGTAGACCACGTCTTCCATGACCGGGCTATGGCGTAATGGCTTCCGCAACGATAGCCTATCGGCCAATCAGGCGCCGGAACTGTTCCCGCGACACCGCCTGGTTGCGGTTCGGCACGAAGCCCAGGCTTTCCGCGATCCCCGCGCTTCCCGCCAGCCGATCGGCCACCGCAACCACCCCCGCGCCGTCCATCGCGAACAGCTCGAACCGGGCGCCGCCCCCGGCGCGATCGAGCGCATAGGTCACTGCGCGCGCTCCCTCGGGGATACAGGCGGAGGAGATTGCCGGGCGCGGCCGCGAGGACCGATTGGCGCGCGATCCGTGGATGGTCTTGTAGTCGAAGATCACCGCTTCACCCGCTGCGAGCGGGAGCGAGACCGACAGTTCGGTGAGCAGATCGCCATAGTCGGCAAAGAACGGCCGGACATGCGCGGCCTCGATATTGGGGACGAGCTTGTGGGTGCCGGGCAGCAAGGCGAGCGCGCCATTGCGGTCGTCGACATCGATCAGCGGGCACCAGATGTTGAGCGCGACCTGATCATTGTCCGGCAGCATGGTCCAGTCGCGATGCATCGACAGTGGCGCGGCGCCGGCCGGCTTCACCAGCAGGCCACCCGTCAGCATGCGATATCCAATGAGGACATGGCCAAGCGGCTCGCGCAGCGCGTCCTGCACGAAAGCCCAGGCCGCCTTGCGATAGGCGATATCGGGATCAAGCAGGCTGACATGATAAGCGTGATCGAGCGTCGACGTATTAGGCGTGAAGTCGAGCGCCGGCCTGATCGCCGGCAGCGCCGCGGCCAGCGCTGCCGCCGTTTCCGGCGAGAGCAGGCGAACGACGGTGTAGCCGTCACGATCGAAAGCGCGCTGCCGCTCGAGATCGGCGAAGATGCCTCGCGTCATCGCTTCCTCCGCGCCTCGTGTCATGTCGCCACCGCCTCGATAATGGCGATGTCGAGCGAAGTACGCACGATCCGCTCGATCCGGAAACCCGCCCGTGCCAGGAAATCGGCATATTCCCCGGCCCGGCGCACGCGTCCGTTGACGGTCGCGAGCAGAAGCAGGTCGAACGCCTTGCCTTCCATACCCTGATCGTCATCGGCGATCACGTCCTCAACGATCAGCAGGCGGCCATCCGGCGCCATCGCGCTGCGGCAATTCCCGACGATCTTCAGGGCCTGTTCCTCGGGCCAGTCATGCAGGACGTGCGACAGCAGATAGGCATCGCACCCGTTGGGCACCGCTTCGAAGAAATCGCCGCCCATGACCCGACAGCGCTCGTCCAGCCCGAGCCGCTGCATCGACGCACGGCCGGCCTCCGCATTGGCCGGCAGGTCGAACAGAATCCCCTCGAGATGCGGGTTCGCGAGCAGGACGGCAGCGAGGAGATTGCCGGCGCCGCCGCCGATATCGGCGATCCGGCGGATGGGGCCGAAATCATAGGCGGCAACGATCGCATCCGGCTCATCGCCATGGAAGCCGATCATCGTTTCGCGCACCTGCCGCGCAGTGTCGGCGCGGTCGTGATCGTACATTGCGCGCGGCCGGGCATCGAGCAGCGCCGAACGCCCCGTCTGCACGCTGTGGGAGAGTTTGCCGACCGCGTTCCACATGCCCGGCACCCCCAGCGCGCGGACGGCGCTGCGGAGATTGCTCGCATCGCTCGACCGCAGCGCCACACCGAGCGGGCCAAGCGAGAAGCGCCCGTCCGGTCCTTCCGCAAAGAATCCATGGCCGGTCAGGGAGCGCAGCAGTCGATAGACCGCGAGTTCGTCGGCGCCGCTTTCCCGCGCCAGTTCCGCCGCGGTCTTCGGCGCATGTTCCAGCATGTCGGCAAAACCAATGTCGGCGACTATCTGCACCGCGCGCGCCACGATATGGGCGCCGGCCAGGCCGAGCACCTGAGCACGGATGCTGCCGCCCGTCAAAGTCCCACCTGAAGGCTTTCCGGCGACAGCGCCGTCTCGGTCGCGAAATAGCGTATCTCGTCGAGCGGGCGGAGCGACCGCAGGGTCGATGAGCGGCGCAACAGGGTCGCGACCGCGATATTGACCGTCGCGCGGCCGATCTGCGCCCCGATACAGGCATGGGCGCCGGAGCCGAACGCGAAATGCCGGCTATTGCCCCGATCGAGCCGAAGCCGGTCGGCCTGCTCGAACTGCGCTGGATCGCGGTTGGCCGCGCTCAAGCACAGCCGAACCTCGGCGCCTGCCGGGATGGTCACCCCGTCAAGCTCGACATCGGCCCGCGCCACACGCGGCACCATATGCTCGGGCGGGTGGAGCCGCAGCACTTCCTCGACGAACGGCCGGACCAGGGTGGGATCGGTGCGGAGCGACTGCTGGTTCCGTTCGTCCTCGATCATGCGCAGGACCGCGCGGGCAATGACGCGCTGGGTTGTCGTGGTGCCGGCCAGCCACATCAGCCGGACGAGGCTCCGCGCCGACGCCTCGGGAACCTGCGCCTCGATCAGCGCGCCGAACATCGAGGAACGGTGTGCCATCGCATCGAGGCTCGTAATGAAATCGGCGAGAGGATCGGCTGTGTCCATGGAGCGCAGTTCGGCGGCGACGATATCCTCCACCCCCACCGCGTCGAGGCCGAGCAGATCGGCGGTGATGCCCCGGCTGATCGGGATGCCAAAGTCGGAAACCATGTCCAGCTCGGGCCGTACCAGCGCATCGGCCAGCCGCGAGGCCGTTTCCTCCAACCGCGCCGTCACGGCGGGGGAGAAGAGCCTGGCGACCGTGCGCCGCATCGCCGTCTGTCCCGGCGGATCGGCGGCGAGCAGCACGGCGTCAACATCGCGATAGGGCGCGTTGGAGAAATGCTCGGGCCGCGCAAAGGCCGAGCGGACCGCCTCATGCCCCAGTACGATCCAATAATCGTGGCAGGGGAGGAACAGCACCGATCCCTCCCGCCGCAGCGCCTCGTAATACGGAAACGGATCGCCGACGACGAGCGGCGCGCGCAGGTCGATCGTCGCCGCCGAGAGGGGGGGCGCTGCCGGCGGCGGGCGACGCAACAGCGGCCGTACGCGGTGCGCGACGGCGGCGACATATCGCCTCATGGACCTTCCCCCTTTCGTTGCCCCCCGCCCAAGGCGACCCGCGGTCGGCCAGGGCAGCATATGCCCGCGATACTTCAGATGGTGTCGATATAGATCGGCCTGCCATCCCGCAACGCGCTGGGGAACGTGACGCCGTCACTGACATTTTTCAGTGACGCGATAGAGCGGGGCGCGGCGGCCGTCGCGGTCGGTTGGGGCATCACCGTTGCACCGGGTTGACACGGTGGAGCAGCCTTCGCCATTCCACGCATTCGGGACACAAAATAACAAGGGACATTTGCTGATGCGGTTCGGGTTCGCGCTTCTCGCCACGACGCTCCTTTCCTCCATGGCGGTCGCTCAGTCGACGCCGACTGCCGAGCCAGCCAGGGATGTCTCGGCACCGGGCGGCGACATCCCGGCCAAATTCACGCCGCCCACCGCGAATTACAATTACGAGAAGCGCGACGTGATGATCCCGATGCGCGACGGGGTGAAGCTGCACACCGTCATCATCGTCGCCAAGGGCGCGAAGAACGCGCCGATCCTGCTGACCCGCACGCCCTATAATGCGTCGGGCCGCGTGGTGCGGATGGACAGCCCGAACATGATCTCGACGCTGCCCGAAGGCGACGAACTGTTCGTCAAGAACGGCTATATCCGCGTCTTCCAGGACATTCGCGGCAAATACGGCTCCGAGGGCGATTATATCGTCACCCGCCCGGTGATCGGCCCACTCAACAAGACCAAGACCGATCATGTCACCGACGCGTATGACACGATCGACTGGCTGGTGAACAAGGCGAACCTGCCCGAGTCCAACGGCAAGGTCGGCATGCTCGGGTCGAGCTATGAAGGCTTCACCGTCGTCATGGCGCTGCTCAACCCGCACCCCGCGCTGAAGGTCGCGGCGCCCGAGAGCCCGATGATCGACGGCTGGATGGGCGACGACTGGTTCCATTACGGCGCGTTCCGCCTGACCAATATCGGCTGGCTCGCCTCGCAGACCGGCTACAAGGCCGCCGGCAAGTCGGCGACGTCACCCGCCTGGGACGATTACGATACCTTCCGCAAGGTCGGTTCGGCCGGCGACTGGGCCAAGCAGTCGGGCTTCGACCAGCTGCCATACTGGAACCGCATGTCGCAGCACCCCGCCTATGACGAATTCTGGTCGGGCCAGGCGCTCGACAAGCTGCTCGCCGCCGCCCCCTCCAAGGTGCCGACTTTGTGGGAACAGGGCATCTGGGACCAGGAGGACATGTACGGCGCGATCCACGCCTGGGAGGAGCTCAACAAGGTCGGGCATGGCGGCAACAATTTCCTGCTGATGGGCCCGTGGCGCCACAGCGGCTTCAACTATAACGGCTCGTCGCTGGGCGTGCTCAAGTTCGACGGCGACACCGCGCTCCAGGCCCGGCGCGACGTGTTGCTGCCCTTCTTCAACGCCTATCTGAAGGACGGCGCGCCCGCCTTCACGCCCCCGGCGGTGACCTTCTACAATACCGGCGAGAACAAATGGGACCGGTTCGACAAATGGCCGCTCGCCTGCGACACCGGCTGCGCCACGCCGATGAAGCCGATCTATATGTCGGGCGACTGGGGCCTCAGCTTCGACAAGCCCGTGGTCGGCGACGACTCCTATGTCTCCGATCCCGCCAAGCCAGTGCCGCATCTGCCGCGCCCGGTGAATTTCGGCGACGGCCGCTGGCAGAGTTGGCTGGTGAGCGACCAGCGCCACGCCGACGGCCGCCCGGACGTGCTGACCTATGAGACGCCGGTGCTGACCAGCCCCGTCACCGTGTCGGGCGTGCCGATGGCGGACATCTATGCCAAGACGACCGGCACCGACGGCGACTTCGTGGTGAAGGTGATCGACGTCTATCCGGACGAAGTCGCGACCGACAAGACGATGGGCGGCTATCAGCTCGCGGTCAGCCTCGACATCTTCCGCGGCCGGTATCGCGACAGCTTTTCCAGGCCGAGCGCGATCCCGGCGGGCAAGGTGCAGCGGTACAAGTTCCGCCTGCCCGCGGTGAACCATGTGTTCCAGCCGGGCCACAAGATCATGGTCCAGATCCAGTCGAGCCTGTTCCCGCTCTATGACCGCAACCCGCAGACTTATGTGCCGAACATCTTCTATGCGAAGAAGACCGACTACAAGAAAGCGACCGTGACGATCGAACGCGGCGGCGCGACGCCGAGCGCGGTGTGGCTGCCGGTGGTGTCCGGGGCGGAGTAACCGCCTGCGCCGCCGGCGGACAGATCGCAGCCTGCGCCCGGCTCGGCGCGCGCCTGGCCAGGGGCGACGGTGTTCCGAAGGACGGGGCCGGCGCACATCCGCGGGCTTGAACGGATGATCGGGCGTTCCGGGACTGCCCGCCGTCACGCCGGTGCTTAGTCGCGCGACGCTCGATTTTCCGATGACCACCAGGCGAAAACCTCCTCCTGCAACCCGCGCACGAACGCCAGCGCCTCCCCGCCCGTCCAGGGACCATCATAGCCATGCCGCATGGCGATGCCGCCGACCCACCAGCCCTGGCCGGGCAGCCCGTCGGATTCGCGGACGACCAGCACCGCCAGTCCCGGCTCGCCCGCGGCGGCGCCCGCGCTGTCGATCGCGTCGAGCGTCTTGCATACGGCACGCATTTTCGGCCGGGTGAACCGGTGGCCCAGCTCGGCCAGCAAATGCGAATAGCTGATCGGCTCGCCAGCTTTGGCCGAGGCGATCAGGATGGCACGGACTCGCGCCACGTCGCCGATCGCATCATCGGCGGGAGAAGGCGGGTGGGCCGGGCCGTCCAGGGCAGTGCGCGGTTTGCTCATCGCCCTGGATGATGACTCATCGCGTTTCGCTTCGCGAGGGCCTATTGTTCGGGCAGGTCGATTGCAGATCGGGCAATCGACGCGGCCAATTCCTTGTGCGGATATGTCAGCCATTATGCCGACGAGCGAGTTGGTCCGGGGCGTGCGCAGGCGGCCCGCGAAACGACCTGATAGCCAGCCGCGGCGTCCGGCCATCCCTGACATTCGAACGGTAGCTCTTTGACAAAACGGGGAAGCGGCTCGATACATTAGCGTAATTTCGAGAGGGGGCTCCACACATTTTGTCGACCGCTGGTATTGTAGCGCCCTTATTGGAAGGCGACCCGATAGCTGGCTCGACGGTGTTCCGCCCGTCGCCCTGCCGGAGAGCGCGAAGCTGCCCGATGGCCATGACGATGCCCGGCCATGACAATCCGGCTTTGAACAGCAAACCGGGCAGCTGGAGATCGCGACCGGCCGCTATGCTGATGCGGTTGGTCGTCAGCCGGTGCGAAGCACGGGACGCGGCAGCGGTGAAGGAGGCCCAGCACAAAATGCCTGGGATATTCCGATTGGTCCCGGCTTACCGGCGCTCCAATCCCTTCGTGATCGCAGCATCAAGCAACGCATGCGTCATTGCAGTTCCGCTATCAGATAAGTGCCGCGAATCGAAGAACGCCAGCCTGTTGTCGGGAGCCAGTATCTGCACCCCGCCGTCAGGCGAGGCAAAGAGGTTAGCTACGTCAACGACCGTCACACGGTTGCCAGCAAATCCGGATGCTGTCGTAAGTGCCGCTATCCTCTTTCGTCGCGCACTCAGCGGCTCAAGGTAGGGCGCGTGTAAGCCGTTTCGGATGTTCTCTCTATTCACATTGTCGGGCAATATTGGGGGTTGCATGACAACGATTACATGCTTCGTGTGCGTTAGCGAAGTCGCGATTGTTTTCTGCAACACCTCCGGGCCACTCATTTTTTCGGCCCAATTGTCTATAAGCACGACCAAGTCGGGTTTCTTCTCAGCCATAAGCCTCGCCACTGTCGGCCAGCTTGTGTTTGCCGCGTCCGGCAACTGGTTCTTCCCGGCGGCGCCGACTGCGTAAAGCGTGAGCCCATGCTCTTTGGCGATCTCAGCGATTTCGGTGCCGTACATCGCCGCCTCGCTATCGCCAGACAGGAGGATGCTGCCCTTGTTGCCGCCGGCGACAACAAAGCCCCCGCGGGGAATGAGGCGCGTAGGCACGTCATAGTAGAGCGAGGTTCGTAGCCACACGCCGCCAGCCGCGACTGCGGCGATCACCGCAACAGTCCCGCCGAACAGGCGCCAGCGGCGCCCAGGGTTGTTGAGGAACGCGCGCGCCGGCGTTTCCACCAGGCGATAGCTCGTCTCGGTAAGCACTAGTGTGACTGCAACCTTGACCGCCGTCCTGCCCAATTCGCCGCTTTGGAACATCTCGTAGTCGACAAAGGAAAAGACGGGCCAATGCCACAGATACAGGGAGTATGACCGCTTGCCGATCGCTACCATCCAAGGCCGCGCAAGGAGCCGCAATGGTGCCGGGCCTCCTTCACCTACGGGGGCGATAAGCAACGCTGTGCCGAGGACTGGAAGGGCGGCCATCCATCCTGGAAACCCAGCGCCTTCATTCAACGTTGCGACCGCGAGAGCGATCATCACGGCGCCGATCCAAGCGGCCCCTGCTGCGCTCTTTGCTTCCAGCTTGCCGCCCTCCGCTCGGTACAGCGCCAAGCTTGCGCCGATCAGCAACTCCCATGCCCGCGTTGGGAGCAGGTAGAATGCCCATGTCGGACGGATGGGTGTGAGCCAGACGCAAGCCGCGAAGCTTACGGCAGCGATAAGCAGCAGGACCGCCAGCGGTCGCCTGACCAAGCGCATCAGGAAATACAAAAAGATCGGGAAGATGACGTAGAACTGTTCCTCAACGGCCAACGACCAATAATGAAGAAGCGGCTGCGCGTCGGCCGAAATCTGGAAATAGCTCCCCTGTGACAGGAGCTTGAAGTTTATGACCGAGAGAACCGCAGCCGCGCTGCTCACGCCGAGAGAGGCGAGATCCTGCGCTGAATAGATGAAATAGCCTGCTGCGAACGTCGCTAAGACCACTAGGATCAGTGCTGGGAAAATCCGCGAGATGCGGCGCTGATAGAAGCGAGCGATCGAAAAGCGGTCTCGAGCGATGTCATAAAGAAGAATCGAGCTAATTAGATAGCCCGAAATCACGAAGAATACGTCGACGCCCACGAACCCGCCAGGCAGGATAGATCTTTTTAGATGGAAGAGAAAAACGGACAGAACCGCAACGGTGCGAAGTCCGTCGATCTCCGGCCAATATTGCCAACGCGGTTGACCGTCCGCAGGGCCGTCCGGCTCAAGATGCGTCATCGTGTCCCCCTCGTCCACGCGCATAGCGACCATTGCAGGAGCGAGGAAGGTGTAGCGTTCCGCTAAGCGAGGTCCGCTCCCGCATATTGAGCCATCACGCCTGCGGCCATGCGATCAATGGTGTACCCCCGTGCGGTCATAATTTCGCGGCCAAAAAGCGCGCGTTTCCGTAGCTCAGGATCTTGAGCTGCCTCTCGGACGCGCGCCACAAGAGCCGGTATGTCGAAGACGTCGACCATAGTGCATCCAGGAAGCGTCGCCATAACCTCGCTTCCACCGGAGGAGGTGTCATAGCCCAGCACGGCAACCCCATTCGCTAAAGCCTCCAAGACGACCAGACCGAAGGGCTCGCGGCTTGATAGCATCAACAGCAAATCGCTCGCCTGCCAGACCTCTTCCGGTTTGGTCACGAAGCCGAGAACGGAAACGTTTTGCGTCAGATCTCTATCGAGGATGCGCCGCCGGGCTTCGTCAAGGTCGCTGCCCTCGCCTGCTAGCAAGAACCTCAAGTCGGCCATGTCGCGCAATTGGTCTGCGATTTCAATAAAGTCGAAAAGCCCCTTCTCTCGCTCGGCACGACCCAGGAACGTGACCGTAAAGGGGCTGTGCCGGTCCTTCGGTGGTGAAGCGAACTTGCCCGGGTCAATCCCGTTGTGAACGACGCCTAGCCGGCGGGGCGTGACAAGGCGCCGATCAGCCCATTCATCGGCTACCGAATGACTGATAGCTATCGACCTGCGCGCCCAAAGACGCCGCGCCAGATTGATAGCGAGATCGCGCGGGCCACTCTTTGGATATACGTGAAGGTGGGAAACCCAACGCTTTCCGTAAGATGCAAGGATCGGCGATGCCCAGATCGGCTCGCAATGGCTATGGATTATCGCGCCGCGATTAGCTCGCAGCTCTGCTTTCAAGCGCGCGGACTTGCCGACCTTGCCGCCGGACAAGGCAACGACCTCTATGCCGGCATCCTCGCACCGAGCGATTACCCGCTCCGAATGGGCTAAGAGTATGATCTTGACACTCTCTCCCGCTACCTTCTGCGCCTTAGCTAGGTCCACGACCAGGGTCTGAAGGCCGCCGAAGGGCTCGGGCGGCATTACGTGGACGATGGATCTGGCTGCGGTCATGATGCGGCGTATGCCATCGCGCCCAATGGCCGACAAGCGGCGGACATCTAGCGTTCCACCTCGATTGCACCTCAGCCACCCTAGTTGTGTAGACCCGGACTCTGATGGCGCATCTTCGATCCTGAATCGTCAGGAGGAGGATGCCCTATGGCAAGCGTTCTTCACGGCAGCGCCCGCACGACGCTGTGTCTTCGAGCCGAGTTCCAAGCGTCGAAAAGGAGCACCCGAGCCCTTGCCACCCGCTACGGCGTGAACCCCAAGACGGTGGGCATCCGCGCGGAGATCGCCGCGGCTGGCGTCGAGGCGGTCATCCCCGCCGAGAGCAATTGTCGCATACCCATCCCGAACGATCGCGAAAAATACCGCTGGCGCAATCTCGTCGAGCGCTTGTTCAGCAAGCTCAAGAACTGGCGGCGCGTCGCCACCCGCTACGACAAAACCAAAGAGCCCTACCTCGGCTTCGTCGCTCTCGCTTCAATCGAACTGTGGATACCCTTTGTCCACGACGCCTACGCTGTGACGGCGTCCGTAAATTGTTCGACAGTAAGTAATCTCGGGATTAATATATTGGGGCCGTTGATGATCCTTGCGATTTCTGCAGCGGTGTTCATTTGGTTTTGAGCGGTCGCTGCTCGATAGGTTGAGCCCGCGCGACAAGGCCTAGCACTCGCGTGCCTTTCGCGCCGCCGCACATCCCGCGAAGGGCAGACCAGCGGAATCCCGACGCGTTATGGAACGGTCGAGGTGGTAGTTTTACGGGTCTGATGCGACTGTACCTGTGACGGCCGCGTGCGTATGCTACCCGGTGTTGCGTGAGTGAGGAGAGTCGTAATTCAGGTCGGAGCGTTGAACCCGACGGGTGAAGCTAGCGCGCCGGTGAGCCCGGCGACCATGTCCCTTGTCGTCCTGATTGTATTGGCCACCCTCATTGTGATTCCGTGGTTAATTCTGAAGTACCGGGGACGAAAGACCCGTGATCACCGTCGTGCCGGTAGAAGGCAGAGGATCGACTTGTTCGGCGAGGATCGACGGTGACGTTGAAGCGCTATTCGCTGCTTTCGTGCAGGCTTGGGAAGCGCCGGCGCACCAATACCGACAGGATGCAAAAGTCGAGCGCGAGCGACGCGCGGCGGGGTTATGCGAAGAGTGTGGTGAGAGGCCGGCGTCGACAGGGCCGATCTATAGAAGTCGCTACTGTGAGATTCATCGTGTTCTGGATTATCCCTGAACCGCGTTCTTTACCAAGCATGTCGGCAAATTCGGTGGAGCGATCCTGGATATGATTGCATCGGGCGGCGGTGCGATCTCAGGGATGATCGGCAGACACCGGATGCGGGCAGGCATCAACCGCGGCGAGCGTCGTTTTCGCGCCGTCGATTGCAGCCTGTCGCGCGACCAGGTCTTTGATCGATCCAGCAGCATTGATCGTCGTGACGGCCGAGAGCCGGACCGACACTTGGTGTGAACAGACATAGCTCGAGAGATTGCGATCGGAGACGCACGCGGAAAGAGCGAGCAGGCCACCAAGGAAGAAGAGTACCTTCAAGTCACTGGTCCTTTGTCGTGAGGTTGACGTCGCCGCCATCGGTCGCGGCGACAGAGGATCGGGAGGTCGGGATGCGCAGGACGCCGATCAGGCCCCCGGTGATCGTGCCAAGGCCGAAGGTCTCCATTTTTCCAATGACGGCGTCGCTGGCGATGCCGGCGAGCACCGCGACGGTGAAGACGATCACCAGCGCGCCGAGCGTCGACAGATAGGCTATCAGCTGCTCACGTGGCGTCATTTCACCCCCTCGAGGTCGTGATCCTTGCTTGCCCAGATGCGCTCTCTGATGGCTCGCGGCAGGATAATGCAGCCTTGGCTCGCGGACTGGTTGCCCAGGCGGTTATCGCCGTGGATCCGGAAAGCGGTGCGGCCCAGCGGGTCAGTGCCCGGCGCGGGCTCCAGCACGATCGAGAACGGCCCGGTATTCGGGCTGTCCCGGACCTCCGTCAGGCGCCACCGGCCGCGCGGTATCGGGCCGATGCTCGACCTGTCCTGCAGCGCTGGATTGTTCACGCCGCGGCTGCGGCCCGAATAGCCATTCGACACGAACGTGCCATCCTTCCAGAGTTCGCCAGCGGACTGGTCCCATCTCCACATCACATTTTCCCTTTCAGCAGAGCCCACAGCGCGACGCCCGCCGTCGCCAGCCATCCGATCACCGGCGACTTGAGCAGCCAGCCGCCGAAGCCCATGGCGCCATCGCGCCGGTTCTTGTCCGCCTCGAGCTTCGCAACCCGCTCTTCGAGATCCTTGATCTTTGCGGGCAGGCCGGCGGCCCCGCCGCGCCATTCGGTTAGGCTGTCGATCTTTGCGGCCATGTTGCTGACGTTGTGAATGAGCTCCCGTAGCTGACCCTTCATCTCGCCCAGCATCATACCTGTGGTATCAATTGGGACCGTCATCGTGCGCCTCCTCGTTGCAAGGGAGCGGGGCGGGTATACGCTCAGAGCATGCTCCGGACCCTACGGCACGCTCTCTCGGCGCCTTTCCAAGCTTGGGCGAAAGCTGTGCGCGAGATGAAAGAGGACCAGGCGCGGAATAACGCGGCAGGCCGGTGTCTCGACTGTGGAAAGCGCCCGCCAGCCACGAATGGGCAAGCCTGTATTGAGTACTACGGGGCGAACGCGGCGCCATAATCACAGGCCGAGCCCGATTAGCGCGCTGTTGAGGGCGGCTTCGAAAGGGATCCAGCCCGCGGCGTTCAAATGGACACTGTCGCGCAGGTGTAGGTCCGGCGTGGTGCTTATCCAGCCAGAGGTGTCGATATAGAAGATGTTGGTGTCGCCGGCGGCCACTCGCGCGGCCACCGCTGCTTGAATGCGGGCGTTGTAGGCGACGCGGTCCGCATCCGAATAGGGTGTGGCATCGAACCGCGCTCGGTAGTGGTTATGGATGCCGAGGCAGACGATCGGTGCCGTCGCGTTCCCCGCGCGCTGGTTTGCCGTCATAGCCGTATAGTCGGCTTGCAGCGTCGCGAGTGGGGTCGAGAAATAATAATCGTTCACACCGAGCATGTTGACGATGATGTTGGCGGCCTGCGACAGGCCCGAGGTCACCAAGGCTGTGTTATCCCGGCCCCAGGTCGAAACTTTCTGCCCGCCCACGCCGCGTCGGATATTGGCCCAACCCCGGCGCTTGGCGAGCAGGAAGGACGCATGGGTGCGCGCATCTTCACCGGCCAGCATTTCGGTGTTGCTGTCGCCGTACCAGACATAGCGACTCTTGTTCGCGTGCGCTGCTGCGGTGAGCGTGTCGACTAGGATAGCGAAGCAATAGAAAAACCGGCCGGAATCGATGGGCCTGATTTCATATTCATGCGTGCCGGAAAGGCCAGTCGCCAAGGTGACACGTTCCATGGACGACAGATTCGGAAGGGTGATTACGCCCAGCGAGACACCGTCGCGCAGCAACTCGACGCGGCTCGCGCCCGTTACGCAATAGAGCCAGGCACTGACGCTCGTGGTCGTGGCACCGAACCGATGCCCCTCTCCACATGATGTGCTGAAGTAGCTGGTGCCGGCTGACGGAGTATAGTTGCCGGTGAAATTGTCCGGAGCGCCATCCTTCGAGATATAGGAGGCGTAGGCGGCGTCGTGGACACGATAGTAATTGGCAATATCCGCGGGCCGCGCGAGATTAGGGGCCGTCCCGCTCACCCGCATAGCTATATCGCTGTCAATCGCGATCCCCTTGATCCGGACACGATGCGGCCCATCCGGAAGCCCATTGAACAAGGGAACATAGGACCATCCCGCCGGCGCCGTAAAGGTGGACGCTACTCCATCGACCGTAATGGTATAGGTGCCCGCGAACAGCAGCGCATCGGCCCCTGTGCCGGCCATAATCGTCTCAACGTAGCTGTTGCTGATGCCGGACGATTGCACGAAAAGCACGACATTGTGGCCGCCCGAGAGCGTCGGCCCCGTGAAGTCCCCGAGTTTAGCGATAGCAGTGTCGGCGAAAGTAAAGAACGCCGTCGTCGCGAGCGGGATATATTCAATATAGCTTCCCGCCTTGACGATCGTCGCCGTCGCGTCTGAGATGTTCTGTGCCCATTTGAAGGTGAAGAATCCCGCAGTCGGACCGTTGTGGATCGTCGCGCTGAACTCAATGGAACCGGAACCCGAGGCACCGTCGATGCTGATATCGGCAGCGCTGTAGACTGTGTCGACCGAGATGCCGCTATAGGCACTCGCGCCAGGCGCCAGGGCATTGCGGTTCACCTGCACGCTGGTGGGAGCCGGAGGCCCAATGTGCCGCCACTTCATGTCACCGGCGTTGGACGCGGAATAGTTGATGTGCCCACGCAGGATCATCAACGAATTCGCGCCAAGTGGCACGGCAAGATCGGGGTCCGAAATCAAAACGGTCGAGGATACGACCGCCGTATCGAGCGGCTTTGCGGCCCGCCGGGGTTGGAAGGCAAGAAGGCTTTCGATCGCATCTCGATCATCGGCGACCTGCGCGCCAGCCTGCTCAGACCGTATCGCCGCCGACTCCGAACGGGCCACATCGCTGGCGACTGTGACCGCATCGTTGGGCGCCCAAACGAAGCCCCCCGGACCATATCCGAGGACGCGAGTTTCGCTTTGAGGGAGAGCAGGAAGATCCGCCGCCTCCGTCCCACGGGGAAATCTCAGCGCTCGACTTGCCGCATCTTTGAGCACTAAATCGCGAATTGCCGCGCGCCGATTGATTGTGTTCACCGTCGAAAGGTTATAGGCGCCCTGATCGGCAAACTCGCTGGCCTGGAGGAAGTCCGGCTCGGAAACGAGGAGGATCGCCGCCCCACTGGCCGGGGCCGTGGTGAAGGTCACCGTGCCGGAAACGTCCCCGAAGGCGACCGAGAAGTCAGCGCCATAGGCCTTGCGGATCCCATCGACATAGACGCCGACGTCCGTCGCGGCGACGACCGAGAAGTTGAAGGTGAAATCGGTTTTCGAGCCGGTCCCCAACTGGGGGGCGCTCGAAACATTCGGACTGATTGCGGCCACGCGACATCTCCTGTGATGAAGGAGGCATAAGGGGTGCGGGGAAAGGTTTGAATCGATCTGCGGATTGTCCGAAGCTCGGCAACCGCTACGGTCATAAGCGAGGCTAAGATGCTAGAACCCCGCTTTTGCATTGCTCATCGCTCTGATATCGTCGGCGGATGAACAAGCCTGCAGATTATAATTGGACCGGGGCGCCAGTTCACACCGCCACCTATCTTCACGAAATCGTTCTGAGTGAGGCTCGGCAGGCTCACGCCAGAACTATCCTTGATGTCGGGTGCGGGAATGGGCAGCTCGTCGCGCGGCTCCTAGAAGAAGGCTTTGACGCCATGGGCGTCGACGGCGACGAGGGTGGCGTCAGCGTTGCGCGCGGAATGTTCCCGTCGATACGGTTCGACGTCTCCCTTTTCAGCGATACGCCGCCGGGGACGTTTGACATGGTCTGTTCGACTGAGGTTGTCGAGCATCTCTACGCCCCGCACGAACTGGCCCGATATTGCTTTGATTCCCTTAATCCGGGCGGAAAGCTTGTCATTAGCACACCGTATCATGGTTATTTGAAGAACCTGGTGCTGTCGCTGGCCGGAAAATGGGACAGCCATTTTACCGCGCATTGGCACGGCGGGCATATTAAGTTCTGGAGTCGGAAAACGCTAAGCAAGCTTCTCGCCGATGCTGGATTCGAAGTGGTGCGGTTTCGAGGGACCGGTCGCTTTCCTTTCCTGTGGAAAAGCATGGTCCTTGTCGCCCACCGGCCGCTCGCGCACGGATAGTCGCTGGGCTGGAATTTTCGCATCCGTCACGCCGGCGATGCCGACCCGGTTCCGCTCTGTGGGGACCGTCGGCATCTCAGCGTGCCGATCGTGTATTGCGGGAAGTGGCGGCCATGCGCTCCTCCTGAGTTCAGGAGGGGCTTAGGGCGGTGAGGGCATAGGTTGAATCGACCGGCGCCAGCCGGAGATAGATCCAGAATTCGACCTATTATTGCGTTTGTCTGTGCGTCCTCCAAAGCTGTGACATAGTAGAAGGCCGAGTCGGGAGCGAAACGTTCGGGGCGGGAACGGTTCCTTAGGTCTATGTCGTCCAGACATGGGCGGTGGCACGAAGATGGGGAGCGGCCGGATGCGACAAACGACTTTGTCCGTGGCGCTGGAGGTCAAGCCGGAGAGCCATGACAAGCTCTCCGCCCTGATCGACCGGCTGCACGACAGCGGCAGCACGACGGGCACGGCCGGCGACTATGCCGGCTTCATGGCCGGCGTGCCCTCGGTCCATTTCCTCTCGATGAGCGTGTTCCCCGGCGAGGATTATGATCCGCTGTTCGTGCTCGAGGCCAATTTCGACGGCAGGCCGAGCGTGTTCTGGGGCCAGCTCGAGGCAGCGATCGGGGCCGATCTGCGCGCCATGCTGCGCTGCTGCAAGCGTCCGCTCGATCCGTGCGGGCCGCTCTACGACGCGGTGACCGCGCCCGACTCCCGCGCGCCGGTCGCCCCCTATTTCCAGGCGCGCTCGCTCGAACCAAGCGTCTATCATCACGGCAATCGCGGCATGACCCGCGACCGGATTCTGACCGAGCGCGACCTGTTCCGCGCGACCCGGACTGAGATCGCGACCGCCAATGGCGCGGGTCCCAGCCCCTATCGCGGCGAGGTGACCCCGGTCGAGATCCACCGCCATCTCCGCTCGGCGTTGCTGCCGGCCTTTCCCTGGCTCGCCGAACGCGCGCCGGCCCGCGTTCCGTTCCTCACGCGTTGCGGCGATTATCTGAAGGTGGCTGGCTTCGCCCTGCTCGTCTTCCTGGCGCTCGCGCTGCCGGGGCTGATCCTCGCGCCGATGATGCCGGACAACCGCTTCTACCTGCTGCTGGCCTTCGGCATCCTCTATTGCGGCATCCGCCTCTACATGATCCGCGAGCCGCTTCCCGGCACTGACACGGCCGGCAAGTTCAACCTGATCAGCGCGCTGTTCAAGCCGCAGACCCTTATCCTGATCCTGGTCGGCGGCTTGCTCTACGCCGTGCTCGCCCCGCTGATCACTATCACCATCTCGCTGATGACCGGCCTGCCGCTGGCGGAAGCAAAGGATCATGCGCCGCGCATCACGCTGTTCGGTGTGCTCAGCGTGCCTTTCTCCGTGCTGCTGATCCTGTGCTGGCTGCGCTGGCTCGAACGGCGCGATTCCTCGCAGGATGCGCCGCCGATCGACGAGGAGATGGTGCGCCAGATGGCGCAGCGCGAGGACTGGATTCCGCAGAACCATATGGGCTCGGTCGTGCTGATCAAGCCGGGCGTGCTGCGCACGCTCATCGTGCGCGCCGGCCATCACGGGCTCGGCCTGGTGCTGCGCGCCATGCCGAACAGCGGCATTCGCGGTTATCTCGGCAGCATGCGCACGGTGCATTTCGCGCACTGGGCGTTCGTCAACAATGGCAGCCGGCTGATGTTCTTCAGCAATTTCGACCAGAGCTGGGAAAGCTATCTCGATGATTTCATCGAGAAGGCGCATGTCGGCCTGACCCTTGCCTGGGGCTGCGGTGTGGGCTTTCCGGCGACCCGTTTCCTCATCCAGGACGGCGCCAGCCACGGCCGCAAGTTCAAGGCCTGGGCGCGGCATTCCATGGCGGTCAGCCGCTTCTGGTACAGCGCCTATAGCGACCTGACCGTCGACCAGGTCGAACGCAACAACCGTATCGCCAACGGCCTGCGCAAGCCGTCGCTCAGCACGAAGGAGGCGTCCGCGTGGATCAACGACCTGTGAGCGGGACGCCGCCGAAAAAGCCGCCGAGCTGGCAGTTGAAGGCGCCGCACTGCACCCTGACTCAGGGCCTGGTGGTCAGCGGCTTCGCTTCCTTGCCGACCGGGCGGGCGCTATTTCTCGAATTCACCTGGAAGGGAAAGGGCAGCGGCGCCTGGCTCAAGACGGTGGAGCAACTCGCCCCCGTCACGGACGCCGATGGGCGCGACGCGCGGGCGACCGCCATCGCCTTCGCCTATGCCGGCCTGGAAAAGATGAACCTGCCGAAGTCGGCGCTCGAATCCTTCGCGGCGCCATTCCGCGAGGGCATGTTTCAGGAGGACCGGCTCCGTCGTCTCGGCGATCGGCGCAAGGGCGAGTGGCTCGGCACCGTCATCGAAGGTGGGCCGAAATGGAGCTCGAACGCCAGGCAGCGCGGCGCCCTCACCACGGTCGAGGAGACCCAGTCGAGCGCCAAGACCTCGACCGGGCACCGCGAGGAACAGATCGTCACGCCGATCACCGTGCACGCTTTGCTGCTGCTCTACGACAAGGACGAGGACAGCGCCGAGGCCTGGGCCGAACAGGTCGAGGCGGCATTGAAGCCGCACGACATTCAGGTGGTCCACCGCCTGCCGCTTGATCTTCGCCCCGACGACAAGGGCGTCGCGCGCGAACATTTCGGTTTCGCCGACGGCATTTCGCAGCCTGTCCCCTTCGATGATGACGCGGTCGTGCTCAACACCGGGGCGCCCGCGGTGCGCGATTACTGGAACGGGGTCCCGCTCGGCGAGATCCTGTTCGGCCACACCAACGGCCACCACGAAAAGGCGCCCGGGCCGGTCGTGCCCGATGATGATAAGGGCCAGGCCGCGGGCCTGCCGCCGCACCCGCTGGCGGAGGGGTTCCTCGATTTCGGTCTCGACGGCAGCTACATGGTCGTGCGCGAGCTGAAGCAGGATGTCGTCGCCTTCTGGCAATCGATGCGCGACAATGCCGCGCACATCCGCGCGCGCGATCCGCAGGGCTCGGCGCATGTCACCACCACCTGGCTTGCCGAGCGCGTGGTCGGCCGCAACACCAAGGGCGATCTTCTCTGTCCTGCCGGCTATCTGCAGCCCGACGCCTATGACATGCCGGACAATGATTTCGGCTTTTTCGACCGCGACCTGCACGGTGTGGGCTGCCCGGCCGGATCGCATGTGCGCCGCTCCAACCCGCGCGACGGTCTCGCGCCGACGCCGGCCGACAAGCAGACCCTGCTCGATGCGGCGAACAACCACCGCATTCTGCGCCGCGGCCGCAAATATGGCGCGACGATCAGCGTGCCGCCCAAGGAGGACGGGGTCGATCGCGGGCTGCTCTTCATCTGCCTCAACACCGACATCGCCCGTCAGTTCGAGTTCGTGCAGCAGACCTGGCTGCTCAACCCGAACTTCGCGACGCTGTTCGATGAGACCGATCCGCTGGTCGGCCCCAAGGGCAAGATGACGATCCGCGAAAAGCCGCTGCGCCGGATCGTCGATGTCGACACCTTCATCCGCATGGCGGGCGGGGATTATTTCTTCCTGCCGAGCATGCCGGCCCTCCAGTATCTGGCGCTACTATGAGCACTCTGTCCTCGACCCAAGTATTGCGGCCGGGGCCGAAGGGCCTCAAGCGCTGGCTCATGACGAAGGCGATGGCGGCGATGCCGTTCTTTTTCAGGCTGCTGCGCTGGCTGAAACCCATCCCGCATTTCGGCAAGACCTATGTCGCGACGCGCTATGACGATGTGCGCGAGGTGTTCGCGACCGATCCGGCCTTTGGCGTGATCTACAAGGACAAGCTCGACGTCATCATGGGCGGCGAGCCCTTCTTCCTCGGCATGGCGAACACGCCGCAATATCAGGCGGACACCGCCGCGATGCGCAAGGTGGTGCGTCCGGGCGATCTTGCCCGCCTGGCGGCCGACGTCGAGGTGCGGGCGGAGGCGATCGTGGCCGGCGCGGGAGGCCGGGTCGAGGTGGTCGATACACTGGTCCGGCGCGTGACCTTCGATTTCATCGCCGCCTATCTTGGCGTGCCCGAGCCTCCCGGCGGCGACCTGCGCGTCTGGGGTACGCGCCTGTTCGAATATCAGTTCGTGGCGAGCGACGAGCCGCTGGTCGAAGAGGTCAAGGTGATCGCCCCCGCGCTCCGCGCGCATATCCAGGGCCAGATCGAGCAACGCCGGGGGAAACCCGGTGCCGACGACGTGCTGGGCCGCTGCCTGAAGCTGCAGGAAGCGGGCGAGCCCGGCTATAGCGACGCGCAGATCCGCACCGCGCTGATGGGCTTCATCGTCGGTGGGCCGCCCCAGCCGCCGATGGTCGTGCCGCAAGCGATGGAGCAGTTGCTGCGCCGCCCCGATGCATTGAAAGGCGCCCAGGCGGCGGCGCGCGCTGGCGACGATGTGCTGCTGGCCGGCTATGTGCGCGAAGCGATGCGCTTCGATCCACTCGCCCCCGGCCTGCCGCGGGTCGCGCTCGAGGACTGGACGATCGCCAGCGGCACGAAACACCAGACCCGCGTTCCGGCGGGATCGACGGTGATCGCCGCGTTCGCCTCGGGCATGCGCGACGGCCGCCGCGTGCCCGATCCGGAGCGCTTCGATCCGCGCCGGTTGCCTCACGAATATATCCATTTCGGCTATGGGCTGCATCAGTGCTTCGGCATCCACATCAATAACGCGACGCTTCATCTGATGCTGAAGCCGCTGCTGAAACGCCAGAATCTGCGCCGGGCGCCGGGCGCGGCGGGCAAGCTGCGCAAAAGCGGCGCTTTCGCTGAATCGCTGACGGTGGAGTTCGACTGAAGCTGCGTGATTATGCGGGCCGGGCTCGCTAACAACGCGCATGGCTTCCCTCGAAACGATCGTCGCCGATATCGCGGCCGAGATGGCGGATGCGCCCGACCGCGGTACCGTGGCCGATTATATTCCGGGCCTTGCCGGAATCGATCCGAAGAAGTTCGGGATCGCGGTGATCGAAGCGGACGGCACCAGCCACAAGGCGGGCGATGCCGACGAACCCTTCTCGATTCAGAGCATCTCCAAGGTGTTCAGCCTCACCCTCGCGCTCGGCGCGATCGGCGATCGGCTATGGGAAAGGGTTGGGCGCGAGCCGTCGGGCAGCGCGTTCAATTCGATCGTCCAGCTCGAAACCGAATCCGGCATCCCGCGCAACCCGTTCATCAATGCCGGCGCGATCGTCGTCGCCGACATGATCCTGGGCGCGCACGAGCCGATCGAGGCGATCGGCGAGATATTGCGCTTCGTGCGGTCGCTGGCGGACGATGACAGCATCTTCATCGACGAACGCATTGCACGGGCGGAACAGGACACTGGATTCCGCAATTTCGCGCTGGCCAACTACATGCGCGCCTTCGGCAATATCCGCCAGCCCGTCGAACGGACGCTGGGCGTCTATTTCCACCAATGCGCGCTGGCGATGAGCTGCCATCAGCTCGCCCGCGCTGGCGGCTATCTGATGGCGGGCGGCGTCAACCCTGCCACCGGCCATTCGATCGTCTCCGCGCAACGCGCGCGGCGCATCAACGCGCTGATGATGACCTGCGGCCATTATGACGGCTCGGGCGAGTTCGCCTATCGCGTCGGCCTGCCGGGCAAGTCGGGCGTCGGTGGCGGCATCCTGGCGATCGCGCCGGGCAAGGCGTCGATCGCCGTCTGGTCGCCGGGCCTCAACCCGCGCGGTACCTCGCAATTGGGCGCACTGGCGCTGGAGCGGCTCGTGCAGCGGACCGGGTGGTCGGTGTTCGAGCCTGCCGATGCAAGGCAAGCTGAGAGCCGTGCTTAGTCAGGTCATTTCAAGCGGGGATGTGACCAGGTCTTGCGTTGGTTTGACTCGCTTCTTGCCGAACGGATTCTTCATCCCCGCAACCTGCGAAGCCCCGCCCAGCGCCGTCGACAACCCATCGAAAATCCCCTTCATCACCGCGCCGCTCGCCTGCGCCCGGTTCGCCGACGCCTGGGACTGGTAGTTGAACGCGTTGATGTCGAAGCCGCGCGTGCGTTCGTTGCCGCCCTTGTAGATCTGGCCGATATCCTCGGCGCCGATCATCGCGGTGTCCTTCTGGATGGTCACGGGTGATCCGAAATTGAGGTCGACGCCATTGGCGGCCATCGCCGCGGTCTGCGCGCCCTTCATCTGCGCGATCTCGCGATAGCGGCGCTGCGCCTCGATATTGGTGTTATCGATCGAATCGCGCGCCTGCTCATTGGCGAGGCGCGCATTCTGATCGGCGATCTGCGCCTGATAGCGATATTGCTGCGCCTGGCCGATGCCGGCGGTCACGGCGCCGATGGACGAGATGGCGGTCGAGGCGATCAGCAGGGCTGTGGTGGGTTCGCACATCAGCGGCGCTCCTGGGAAAATTGGATAAAGCGGGTGCCGGCGATCATGATCGGCTCCTTTCCGATGGTGAAGCCGATCCGTTTCAGGAAGCGGACGGCGCGGTGATTGTCCTCCGCTACTAGATTCTCCAGCACGGGAGTTGAATCGAACATCGCCGACAGGATGCGCGGCCCCCAGCGCAGCATCGTTCGCGGGTGCCGGTAGACCGCGTCGCTGCCGAGCATCCAGGGCGAACCTTCGCCGCACAGCGCATTGGTCACCACCAGCCCGACCATTGCCTCGGGTCGCCCGTCGACCATCGCGGTCAGGCACAGCGAGGACGACAGCAGCCCCGCCCGCAACGCCTGGCGCGGCGTATGTCCCATCGCCGCGCACTCGGTCACATCGGCCGCGCGCATCCGTGACGCGATCGGGCCGACATGGACGGGCGTGGCACCGACCAGCGCGATCCGCTTATTCGGAGACAGAGGGGTCGAGATAGATTGCGCTCACGGTCATCGGCAGCGGATCGTCGGATCGCACCACCATGCGCGCGCCGCCATTGATGTCGGCGCGCAGATAGGTCTCGTACAGGCCGGTCATCAGCGCGGGCGGCTGGCCGGGCAGCTCGTTGATGCGCGATCGCAGCGGCTCCAGTGCCGCGTCGGTCGGCCCTGCCTTCACGCCGCGGCTGTCGATCAGCCGGATGACTGCCTTGGCCTGAATCTGCGGCTTGGCGATCGTCCAGCCGGCCTGGCCCTGAAAGGCGAGCGGCAGCGTCTCGATCGTCGCCGTATAGGGCAGCCCGACCGTCACCTTGACCGCCGGTTGATCGAGCTCAACCACGCCGTTCGAGACGACCAGGCCCGTGACGACGCCGCCATCGGCGAGCGCGGAGACCGTCTTCCCTTCGAGATGGCCGAGATTGCGGAGCATCGTCTGCGGTTCGTCGAACTGATAGGTCACCGCGCTGTCGAGGAAGCAGCTATTCTCGACCGCATCCCAGCGCGTGGCCGCCATCCGTTCGATCAACAGCTTTTCACCGCGGCGGACGGTCAGGTACAGCCGGTCCTCGGACCCTTCCGATATGACACACACGCTCTCGACGGTCCCGTCCGTCTCGCACAGGGTCCAGCCCCAAACCTGCTGTTCCTGCTCCCAGGTGAAGCAGAGCAGCTTGCCGTCGTTGCGCACTGCCCAGATCACCGATCGCGGTTCCTGCGCATAGGCCCAGGCCTTGATGTCGAACCCACGGAACAGGTGCGGCGAGAAGATCGTGATGTCGTTCGAATCGATGCTGTCGGTCTGAAAGGTGTAGCCGAGGGTCCGGATCCCGTTGCCGACCCCGGTCTGATAAAAACACACGCTGTCGATCACCAGGGGCGAGAGCCTCGAGGATCCGCGCCCGTTCTGGCGCCGACTGACGAAATCGGTCGCGGTGATATACCCATTCTGTCCGCCCTCGATCTTGAAGATGGAATCGGAGGTGAGCGCGAGCAGGTTGTTCATCGAGACGAGCTGGTTCACCGCGTTGACCCGGCCGGCGACCAGGGCAAAGGAAAGGGCATCGCTGGCCTTCAGGGGACGCGAGATATCCATGTTCTCGAAGCTCCCGGAGCGCGAACCCCAGATCGCGTTCGGGTGATTGTTCGTGCGACCCCAAAGCAGGCGCTGTTCGAAGAAGGTCACCGTCGAGGGGTAGTCGCCGGCGCCGGGGAAGGGATTTTCGCCCACGGGTGGTCCGTCCGAATAGTCCGGCCCGATATTGTCGTCGACGAAGCTGGTCGTCGTCGTCATGCCGATATAGCCGAACTCAGCGGTGTTATCGGCCTTGTAGACCCGGTAGCGTGTGGCCCCGGTTACCGCCGACCACGCCAGCGCGTTGCTGTTGCGCTTCAATGTCAGGTCGTTGGTCGCGGTGTCCGGAGTCGACGCCCGACTTTCCTGCCCGGAGACGTCATCAACTGCGGTCACGACATAGGTCGCCGGCTGGGGGAAATAGGCATTGCCGGCATTGGCGGCATCGACATTTGGCGACGATGCGGTCGCCGTCAGCCCGGTCGGCGCGCCGATCGTCGGCGCGAAGGCGACCGATGAGAAGGTCCAGTCGGTATGGCCTGCCCTCACCAGCTTGGTCGGCGCGTGATTGATATGGGCGAGATACATCGTGTCGGCCGATTGTTCGAAATCGACTTCAGCGAGCTCCGCGCCATTATAGGGCGAGCCGACGCGACAGAGACGGGCGACGCTCATGCCGGCCCGCTATCTTCTGGCGGATTGGCATCCTTGTTGTGCGACAGGACACCCGCCGAGACATAAGTGTGCGCGTCGGCGATATTGATCTTGGCGACCCACGCCTCCCCATCAGGCTCGCCGATCGAGTCCATCCGCACCCAGGCGCCGTTGATCCAGAAACGATGTTCCGCCGTGGCGCGCGGGAAGCCCGCGGCCTTCAACACTGGCTGCCACGAAAGTTCGATCGTCCGGACGGGATAATTACCCCAATCGCCAGCGCCGTCGCGATGCCGGGTATGGACCAGCTCCCCGACCTTGAGCAGCCGCGCCGCCTTCTCCTCGCCGCCAGCCATCCGAACCGGCGTGTCGTCGACAATGCACCAGCCGCCGCCCGGCGCACCGCCATATCCGCCACCCCCGGTATCCGGCGGCGGTGGTGGCGGCGGTGGCGGCGGAACTGGGGGTGGAGGAGGCGGGGGTGGCGGTGGTCCGGCCCGGACGATGCCGCCGGTGTCGGCGCTGAAGGGGGTGAAACCGGTGGAGTCGATGTCCACGGTGAAATGGCTGCTGTCGCCGACCGTTGTAACGCGACCCGTCATGCCGTTGAGTTCGGTCGTGCCGGCGATGCCGGAGAAATAGACCCGATCGCCGACCGCATATTCATGGAAGGCCGCCCCGATCTCCGTTGTCGCGCCCAGCGTGATGCTCTCGATCGTCAGCTTTTCTTCCAGCACCACGCCACCGAGCGCCGCCGGCCGCATATAGCCCTGGCCCATTTCCAGCGCGTAGGTCTGGGTGAGCGAGAACTGGAACGGGACCAGTCGCACCGGGGCCGTGGCGTCGTTCACCTCTGCGACGAAGCGAGTGCCCGGCCGCTTGGTCACACCGCCATATTTGAGGATCACGACGTTGCGTGCACGACGCAGCCCCGTTGCATAGGCGGCGACATCGACGCGGGAGATCAGGTCCTCGGCGAGTTCCCCCTTGGAGAAATTCGGCTGTCCGGTGCGCAGCGGCATCACAGGTCTCCGATCGAGCAGTCGGCGCCGGCGCCGCGCACCGCGGCCACATCATCGGGGGTGCGCGCATCGCGATTGGGCTGGCGGTTGATGTCGTCGGCAATGGCGCGCTGCGCCGCTACCTCGGCCTGCTGGAGCAGCTGCCCCTTTGTCTCGCGGCTGTCGCGCAGCGGCACGGCGAGCCGGGCGGCGAGCGCATAGGCAAGCGCGTCGGCGAACAGGCCGGGCATCGCCGCCTCGGCCACGTTCCGCGTGGTATATTCCAGGATCGCCCCCCGCATCTGGCTGAACAGCACGCCGTCCTCGATGACGAAGGGGTGGGCCAGTACAGGCACCGCGGGAAGGCTCACTGACCCTGCCGGCCAGCCACCCACCGGTGGCACGAGCCGCAGCGCGGTCGCCATGTCCGCGGGCAGGGCATAGGCATGTGCCCATTCGCTCGCCCGCGGATTGACGCCGAGTTCGGCGAGTGTCGTGATCCTGGTGGCGAAGCTCCAGTCGAAGCGTTCGAGCAGCAGCTTGAGGCAATGCGTATAATAACGCCGGCACTCCGCCGCCTCGGTGGTGGGCTCGTCGATATCGGCGATGGGCGGTGCGCGAAGCTCGCCAAGGGCGAGGTTGCAGATGGTGATGCTGATGGCCATGCGCCGTGTTTAGGCCGGCCGGAACGGAGTTTGAATCAAGCGCCGGAGGAGCCTTTTTCGCCTGCAGCATGCCGCGCAGCAAAACGTCGCTCGAAACCGGAAAAAATCCCCCTGTTTTGGCGCCTTGGCATGCACAGGGCAGTTGACGAAACGACCGCAAACGTGCGGATAATCATGGCTTGCGAAAAGGGGAGAGAATGCAGGACCGCGATCTTCTGGAAGGCGAAACGCGCGAGGTCGGCCGCCGTGTACGCGAGCAGATCGCGCGCCGCCGCATCTCGCGCCAGGCGCTGGCCGATATGGCGAAGATCAGCCTGTCGACGCTCGAAAAGGCGTTGTCCGGCGGACGTCCGTTCACGCTCGCCACGACGATCCGGCTCGAGGAAGCGCTTGGCGTCACGCTCCGTCCGGTGGCGCCGCCCGCGCCTGCCCTGTCCCATGACCTCGCACCCGAAACCATGGGCGCCTATGCCCATGCCGCGGTGCGCTGGATCGAGGGGCGCTACCTGACGCTCAGGCCCAGCTTCGGCAGCCCGGGCGACATCTTCGCCTACGTCACCACGATCCGCTGGATCGACGAGGCGGGGCATCTCGGCTTCGCTGAATCGCAGCGCATGGATGCGCGCTTCGAACAGGCCGGGCATGTCTCCATGCCGAACCTGTCGGGCCATATCTACCTCGTCACCAATGTCGCCGGGCAACATCGCATGGCGATCCTCGGCCGTCCGACGATCGAGGGCGCGCTCTACGGCGTGCTGACCACGCTGCAGGTCGGCACCGGCTCGCAGCTCGTGCCGGTCGCCTGCCCGATCGCGCTGGCGAAGCTGGGCGGCGAGGCCGATCCGGCGATTGGCCGCATTGCACCGGGCACGGCGGAGCATCCCGACTATCGCGAGCGGCTGGACGTCGCGACCCAGGGCGATTTCGTGCGCTTCTATAGATAGGCCACTATTGACCACCGGCCGAAAGGGGCTTGCATCCATATCGCCATTGGGGACGTATAGTCCGCATAACATGGTCGCGTCCGTCAGCCCGTGCCGTTTCGCGGTACTGGCAAAGAATGATAAGATCCACGCGCCGCCCCGCTCGCGGGTGGCGCTTGCGGGGCGAGACCATGGCTGTCCGGAACTGCATTCACCCGATCTGCATCGCGTTGGCGTGCGCTCTTGGCGTGGCCGCGCCGCTTGCCGCCCAGACTGATCCCACCGCCGAGCTCGACATGTTGTCACGGGATTCGGTCCAGACCGGGCCGGGCATCGCGCTTGCCCGCCGGCAGATCGGGGAGGGCGATCTGATGGCCGCCGTGGCCACGCTCGAGCGGGTGCTGATGGCGCATGGCGATGCCGATGCCGCGCTGCTGCTGCATGCGACCCTGCTCTGCCGGCTCGACGACCGCGAGGGCGCCCGGGCCGAGCTGGAGGCGCTCGACCGGCCGCCGCCTGGCCCGGCCTGGGCTGAGATGACGGCGGCCTGCGGCCCGATGCAGCGTCCCGGAACGGGAGGGTGATGCCATGACCCTTCTGGTCTCCCGCATCGCCGCCGCGCGCCTGTTGCTCGCCGCCACCGCGCTCACCATCGGGGGCGCTTCCCTTGCCGCGGGCGCGCCGGAGGTGATCGGCATCAACGCCGCGGTCCTCAACAATGTCCGGATCCGCCCCGGTGGCGCGACGGTCGCGCGCACCGCGGTCGTGCGGCAGCGCGTGGCGCTTGCCGATGAGGTGCAGACTGGCGGCAGGAGCCAGCTCCAGGTCCTGCTGCTCGACAGATCCACCTTCACCGTCGGGGCGAACGCGCGGCTGACGATCGATCGCTTCGTCTATGATCCCGCCCGTGGTGCCCGCTCGGTCGGCGCCTCGGTGGTCAAGGGCGCGTTCCGTTTCATGTCGGGCCGGCCTGATGCGAAGGGTAGTTCCTCGATTCGCACGCCCGTCGCGACGATCGGCATCCGCGGCACGATCGTCGACGGCGTGGTCGGCGAGGATGCGGTGCGTATCGCCGTCGGGGAACGCGGCGTCGGACCGGGCGTCCGCAGCGATCCCGCGACCGCCTCGCTGATCATCCTGCGCGGGCCCGGTCGTGGTGCGCAGGGCAGGGTGCAGCCTGGCATCATCGACGTGTCGTCGGGCGGGCGGACGGTCACGGTCGATCTGCCGATGCGCGCCGTCTATGTGCCGCGCCCCGGCGCCGCGCCGATTGGTCCCTTCGTCATTTCGCCCGAGGGATTGCGCGCGGTGCAGGCGCTGATCTTCCCCTCCCTGGCGCCGCGTTTCGGGCTCGCGCCGGAAATGGCCGGCCAGCCTTATTACCCGGTCCAGCCCACCACCCGTCCGCGTCCGCCCGGCGGCCCGGACTATCTGGAGGACAGTGCGGGCGGCAATCCGACTGGCTATCCTACCGGCTATGCGCCGCAAGGGCCGGGCAGCTATATCCCGACCATCCCGCAAGGGATGCTCGAGACGGCCCGGCGGCCGCAACGATCGGCGCCAACGGGCGATCAGCAAACGCCGGCGCCGACACAGACATCTGGCGGCGAGAACGAACGGATAACCACCCAGAAGTCCACGCCCACGCCAACCCCGGTACCGACACAGGTCGATACGCCGGTGTCCGACCAGGTCCCGGCACCCGCATCGACGTCAGGCCCGAACGAGAAGATGTCGGTTCCGACACCGACGCCCGCGCCGCCCGCGCCGAAACCGGTAGGCGCACCAGCGCCGGGGCCCAACGCGCAACTGCCGGCCCCAACGCCGATGCCTACTCCGACGCCCAAGCCGGTTTATGCGCCGGTGCCGGGTCCGAACGACAAGGTGCCGACGCCTCCGGCCAAGCCGATCAATATGCCGGCGCCCACGCCGAGCCCAACGCCCACCCCGGCACCGCCACCCAAATATCCACCGGGCCAGAACCCCAATCCGAACAACCCGACGGTCGTGAAGTGATGACGCGGCCCGGCGGTCGCGTCAGCGGCGGGGCGTGTAGGCCGGCAGCTGGATTTCGTCCTTCTCGACGCTCGCCAGCGTGCCGGCCAGTCCCTGCCGGTCGCGTGGATCGGTCGCCTTGGCGGCCAGGTCCTTGAGGATCGCGGCATAGGCGATCTTCATCGCGCCGGCGGCGGGCACGGCGATGTCGGGTTTCACCCCGACATGCTCCCAATTGGTCCCCGTGACCGGGTTGATTGCCCGGCCGGTCGGGATGAAGGCGACGAAGCCCTGACCCAGCGGCACATAATCGCCCGGATTGGCGCCGCCGCCGGTCGTTTCGCCGACCAGTACGCCACGCTTCTGCGTCTGCAGGTCATAGGCGCATTCTTCGCCGCCCGAGAATGTATCGTGCGACGTCAGCACATAGATCGGCCTTGTATAGCGCACGCCGGCCGCCGGGCTGGTCCAATAGGCGCGCGTCTTGCCGTCGGTGCGGCTGTAAAGGTCATTCAGATGCCTGGCGTCGCCCTCGGCGAAGAAATGGCTGAGCAGCCAGGCAACGCTTTCCGGCTCGCCGCCGCCATTCTGGCGCAGGTCGATGATCAGCGCGTCGGTGCCCGACAGCAAGGTGATCGCCGCGGTATAGGCCTTGGCCACGAACGCCGTCGGGCCGAAGCCGCGGATATCGAGATAGCCGACATTGCCGGGCAGGCGCTGCACGCGGTTGATGCCGAAGGCACGCTGCGCCCCCTCCTGGCGGCCCTGCGTGACCTGCTCCGGGGTCATCGGTCCATCCTCGCTGGGCGGCGCCCTGAATTGCGGCTCGAATCGCACCCGGAAATGCCCGTCCTTGCCGATCTCACGCAGGTCGTTGCTCAGGGCATCGCCGAACGCGGCGCTGCTGCTGGCAGCGTCATAATCGCCATGGCGCAGCTTTGCCGACAGAGCCGCGGCGACCTTCGCAGCGGTGTCGGGAAAGACATAGTGGCTCTTGAGTTGCCGGCCCAGGGTCTCGACCACGGCCGCTCGGGTGGCGGGCGTGATCGGTGCGTCCGGCGCTGACTGAGCGAGCGCTGCGTGACTGGCGGTGAGGCCGAGCACGGACAACAGGGTGAGGGAAAGGCGCATTACTTCTCCTAATCGATTAGTAGATAAAGGTAAAAAAGGGGGAGCTCAGCGGGGTGCGAGATCGAAGCTGGCGCCGGTTTCCGGGGCGACTTCGAGTCGCTGGAATTCCCAGGCATCGCCCTTGCGAGTGCCGACGGCATGCAGGCGCGCCTTGCCCTTCGGTCCCCACAGGGAAATCGTCATGTCGGTCCGATACTCATCGAGATAGCTCGGGCCTTTCGTGCCGATCGCGCTGACCGGCTGGCCGATCGCCCCGATTACGCGCTGGTCGCTGCTCACGGCGCTGGCGGCGGCCTGATAAGCGGCGGTGTCGATGAACGGGGGTGGCGGCAGCGGAGGCGCCGGCGGCAGGGGCGGTGGCGGTACGATCTGCGCATCGTGGATCCAGCGGCGCACGCCCGTATCGATCGGCGCCGGACGGCCATCGACCGAATAGCTCTCGTAGTGGCGTCCATGGATATCGGTGGAACGCTTGTACAGGCGCTGCCGCCCATCGACGGTGTCGTGGATTTCCATCGTGTTGCCGACCAGTCGGCCCCAGAAAGACATGCCGTCCCCGGAGCGCGCACCGGCGGGTGTTGCCTGCCCAGCGAGCACGACACCCGTGCCGACCAGCGCGAGCAAGCCGAGCGGCACGCCCCAGCGCAGTGTGGGCGGCGTATCGGGTGACAACAGGCGTTTGATTCGATTCATCAGTAATCCTCCATTGGCAGGTAAAGCGAAACGAAAACCAGGCATGCGCAGGCGCTCGAGCGTGCTCAGCGCCTCGGCCAGCACGATCGGATCGCCGCAGGCTGTGACCGCCAGATCGTCACAGGCATGTTCGCGCTCGGCCCGGATGCGGCGGCTGAGCCACCAGGCGGCAGGATGATAGAAAAGCAGCGTCTCGATCGCGCATTGCAGGCCGTTCCAGATCCAGTCGAGCCGGCGGATATGCGCCAGTTCATGCGCGATCAGCGCCTCGATCTGTTCGGGTGCCAGGCGTGTCAGGATCGATAGCGGCAGCCAGATCACCGGCCGCAGCGCGCGCGCGGTACAGGGCAGGACGGAATCGTGCAGCAGCCGGATCGCGACGTGCCGGCGAACGCCGATGGACCGGCGCAGCGCATCGGCGCGCGCCTGCCAGAGCGGAGGCAGCGGCTCGAATACCGTGGTGTCGAGCCGTCGCAGCATCGCCCAGCCTCCCGCCAGCCTGATCGCCATCAGCGCGACGCCGGCGATCCAGAGCCAGCCCAGCCAGAGCGGCGCATCGCCGGCACTCGTTCCGGGCAGCACCGCGAGGGGCGGGAGCGGGGCGCCGGCTGGCCTGACCATGGCTTCGCCAGCCGGGATCGCCGCTTGTTCGCCCATCATCGTCACGAAAGTCAGTATCGGCGCCGCCGCCATCGCCAGCAGCGCGACCATGCCGACCGCGTGACGCAGCGAAGCGCTGCGTCGTGCGAGCAGCGCGAACAACGCGGCGGCGATCAGGCCAAGCGCGGCACCCTGCCACAGCGATTGCAGCAGCGCGCTCGCCAGGGCTGCCTCGATCGTCTGGCTCATGATCCCCGCCGCCGTGCTTTCGCCTCGGCGATCATCGCCTCGATCGCGTCGAGATCCGCGGGGCTGGCGGCGTCCGCATCCAGCGCGCGCTGCACCAGCTGCACGGCCGATCCGGAAAAAGCCCGGGTCATCAGGTCCTTTAGCAGGGCGGATTGCACCGCCGGTTCGGGATGGGCCGCGGCATAGAGATGAGTCCGTTCGCGCTCGTCGCGGCTGACCAGGCCCTTCTCGGCCATGATCGTCATCATCTTCAGCACCGTCGTGTAAGCGGTGTCCTTGGTGCGGGAGAGCGCTTCGTGAACGTCGCGCACCGTGCACGGGCCACGACGCGCCCACAGCACCCGCAAAATCGCCAGTTCGCCTTCGGTAGGATGAGGGTTCACGCGTCGCTCCTTGGTACGACGCCTATAGTACTAATATGTTAGTAGATGTCAACCACCTGTCTGATAATCGGGCCGGCTACCCGATTCCCGCCAATACCGGGCCAGGCCCAGTTCCTCGACGAATCCAGCGAAGCGCGGGTCCTTCCGCATCGCGGCGGTCGAAGGCAGGAAGATCATGCGCGATCGCCGGGCGGTGGGCCGGCTGTAGATGCGCTGCTCGGGCGAGAAGCGGAGAGCGCCGATATCGAAGCTGCGCCCGAAGAAATAGCCCTCGGCGATCGCGAAGGCGGTATCGACCCGGCCCAAGGCAGCCGCGAACTGCATCGAATTCTCGGCATAGCCCACACCCTTGTGCGCTGCCTCGACCGCGACGGCGATCGCGGCGTCGATATCGGCGCTCGTTCGTGATCGCATCGCCTGCGCGACGCGCAGGAGCATGTCGAAATCCCAGTCGGGGATGCCGGTCGGTCGTCCGTCGACATTCTCGCCGAAGCCGATCGCCTCGTCGGCGCGGCCGGTGTAGAGCAGCAGGTAGAAACGCGTGAACCAGACCGCGAAATGGGTCGGGAACAGGGCAAAGGCCTCGTCCATCGCGCGATCGGCCTCGTCGAGCCGGTTTGCAGCCCAATAGGCCACGACGCGCGCATAGGAGGAACCCGGCGTCGGCATCGATCGCGGCCACAGCGCGTCGACCAGCGTGGCACATTCGCGGCACCGCCCGACATCGCCGAGGATGCCCGCCAGCGCGCTCGTCAGCATGGGCTGGTTGGGGCGATCGGCGAGCCCGGCGCGGAGCCGCGTCTCGATCTGTCCCCAATGCCCGATCACCGGCGTCAGCACGCCCATCGCCGCGCCGGCATAGACATTGGCCGGGTCGATCTCGCGCGCGCGCTTGCTCGCCGCGGTCGACCGGGCGCGCAAATCGGCTTCGAACTGCGGCGCCCGGGCGATCGATGCCCCGGCATAGGCCAGCGCGAGCAGACCCCAGCCATCGGCATAATCGGGCGCGGTCTGAGTCACGCGGCGGAGCAGGCCGATCGCCTGGCTGTTGCCCTCCAGCGTTCCCTGTCCGATCGCGAGCACTGCCTGCTCGACAAGCGGGGCCACCTTGGCCGGCGGCCCCTTGCGCCCGAGCAGCTGCGGCAGCAGCAGCGCGCCGCCACTGGCCGCGGCGAGGGTTGCGACGGCGCCCGCGATGATAGCGCGCCGGTTCGGCGAACGCTCGATCATGGTGTTGACCGGCACGAGGATGGGCGGTGGCGTTTCCCGCGCCGGTTCGGTGGTCGCGACGGTCAGGCGATAGCCGACTTTCGTCACTGTCTCGATCGTGAAGGCGCGGGCGCCGATGCCGTCCGCCAGCCTGCGCAAGCGCGACATGACGCGGTTGATCGCATCCTCCCCGACGACCCGGCCTTCCCAGCAGCAACGGATAAGGTCGTCGCGGCTGACGACACCGCCCTCCGCGCGAGCGAGCGCCACTAGCACCTGCATCACGCGTGGTTCGACCACTTCGCGGGTGCCATCCTCCGCCGTCACCTGGCGAAGGTCCGGCCGGACGTCGATCGACCCGATCCGGAACGGCGCCGCATGCGCAAGATCGATCCGGTCGTTCACCCCATCGCCCTTTCCACCCCGCCGCGCCCGCGTCGAGCCCGCCGCAGCCATATCGGTTCTTGATCGGTATTTCATCGGTCAATCATCACCTCCTCATCCTCTCGGGCAAGCGCGGCGGAGGGCAATGTCGCAATGCCCGGCGCGGTCGTTCCGGCCGGCGATTTGGAGGAGAATGATGATGACGAAGACCCTGACGATCGCCGCGGCCGCGGTCGCCCTGTTCGCCGCGATGCCGGCCGCCGCCAACCCGATCGCAGTGCGTCATGCCGATCTCGATCTGGCGAGCCCCGCCGGTCGCGTCGAGCTGGACCGCCGCATCGCGCGTGCCGTCGAGGCGAGCTGCGGTTCCTATTTCCAGGCCTCGCCCGAAGAACAGCGGGATATCGACGCATGCCGCGCCGGTGCCGTTGCGGGGGTGCGGCCGCTGAAGGACGCCCTCATCGCCCGCGCGACCGGCACGGCGTCGACCAGGGTCGCGTCGCGCTGACGCGGATCGACTGCCTCGCGATCAGAAGCTCGTCGTCAGGTTGGTCGACACATATCTGGTGTTGCCGGATCGCGGCGCGTTCGGGGCATCGCGCAGGAAGCGCCCCTTGGCCAGCCACACCCCGTCAAGCTCGATGCGCACCCGGTCCGCAACCAGCCAGTATCGTACCCGCGCATCGACCTGATGGCCGGCAAAACGGCCTGATCGTCCCGTGACATCGCGCACGCCGGTGGTGGAAAAACTGTCGTTGCGATCCGCCAGCCATATCGGCCGGTAGCTCACGAACCAGTCGATCGCCCTGTTGGGCGTTGCCTCAAGCCGGATGCCCGGCGTCATCAGGTTGGCGCGGCCCACCGCATTGTACAGGCCGGCCGGAGCGAGATCGGCGCGGCGCATGCCGAACAGCGAGTCGAACCGGCCATAGGAGCCTCCCGGTCCGTCGCCGCTGGCCCGGTCGAATTCGATCGAGACATGGGGCTTCCATCCATGGGCAAAGCCGTAGCCGATCTCGGCATGGACGAAGGACGCGCTCACATCGAGCATGGCGGCCGTCGGCGCCAGGCTGCTGCGGATATGGCCGAGCTGGTAGATTGCCTCGACCTCATAGTCGAACCCGCCCGCCTTGGGCTCGCGGACGATGCGGGCGCCGATCGTGTTCAGCGACCGATCGCGGCTGGGCCGCTCCGGCGCATCGCGTTCGCCGAGATGGTAGAAGGACAGTTCAGCCATTGCGGGGCCGATCGTTTTCGTGCGCGAGACCGTGCCGCCCCACAGCACCTGGTCGAAGCTCTCCCGGTCGACTTTCAACCGGTTGTCGAGGAGGGAGGTGAGGTCGTCTGGCAAGCGGATTTGCGGCAGGACGTAGATGAAGGTCCCGCGCACCCCGCCCCGGGCGGCGATGTCGGCGCGCAGGCCAGTATAGCCATTGGTGGTATTGCGATAATCGTCGGCGGCGACCAGCCGGCGCGAGCCGATATTGAGCAGGAAGCGCCCGCCCTGCAGCGAAAGAGTGGTGCCGGGACCCAGGGCATTCGGTGCGTCGACCGCGACATAAGCCTGTACGAGTTCGGCCGCATTCACTTCGCCGGTGGTGATGGGCGTACCGCGATCGGCCAGATAGGCCCGGCTGTCGTAGAGCTCGGCCGCGATCCGCACTGGCCCGTGGCGGTATTGCGCGGTCAGGATCGTGCGCAGGTTGATCAGCTCGTCGCTGGCGTTGAACCCCACGCGCGGCTGGCCATCGATCGCCTCGTAGCGAAGGCGAACGCTGCCGCTCAAGTCGAGGCCTTGGCCGAAGGCGGGCGTGGCGGCGAAGAGGAGGCAGGCCGCCGTCACGGCGCCTCTCATGCGGTAACCCCGGCGAGATAGAGCGCGATGCCCGCCGCCGACGTCGCCGCGAGCGTCGGGATCGTGCCGGCCTTGAAGCGCAGCACCGCCACCACCGCCGCGACCGACAGCAGCAACGCCCATGGATCGACGCTCGACAGGGCCGGCAGGTCGAAGTGCAACGGGCCGGCCTCGAACGGCCGCACGACGCGGAACAATGTGTGGACGGCGAACCAGATGGCGAGGTTCAGGATCACGCCGACAACCGCCGCCGTGATGGCGGAGAGCGTGCCGGCGATCGCCGCGTTGCCGCGCAACCGCTCGATGAACGGCGCGCCGAGGAAGATCCACAGGAAACAGGGGATGAAGGTGACCCAGGTCGCGAGCAGCCCGCCAAGCGTCCCGGCGAGCAGCGGCGGCAGCACGCCCGGATCGCGATAGGCACCCATGAACCCGACGAACTGCAGCACCATGATCAGCGGACCCGGCGTCGTCTCCGCCATGCCCAGCCCGTCGAGCATCTCGCCGGGCTGAAGCCAGTGATAGGATTGCACGGCTTCCTGCGCGACATAGGCAAGCACGGCATAAGCGCCGCCGAACGTGACCATCGCCATCGCCGAGAAGAAGGTCGCGATCTGGCTGAACACGTCGTCCGGGCCAAGCCACAGCAACAGGACCGCGACGGGCGTCAGCCACAGCGCGAGCCACACCGCCGCGATCCGCAACGCCTGGCGTTTGCCCATGCGTGCATGCTCGGGCAGCTCCTCGCCGAGCAGCGTATCGCGGTCCTCGACGATCGCGCCCTTCGACGCACCGTGCCCGCCACCGACCTTGAACACGCCCAGCCCCGCGCGACCGCCGACATAGCCGATCGCGCCGGCGGCAAGGATGATCAGGGGGAAGGGAATGCGGGCGAAGAAGATCAGCACGAACGCCGCGCCCGCGATCACGAGCATGACGCGATTCTTCAGCGCCCGCGAGGCGATCCGCACCACTGCCTGCAGCACGATCGCCAGCACTGCCGCTTTCAGGCCGAAGAACAGCGCCGTGACGATGCCGAGCTTGCCATAGATTGCGTAGATCCAGCTCAGCGCCATGATCGAGACGACGCCCGGCAGCACGAACAGTCCGCCGGCGATGATGCCGCCCTTCGTGCGATGCATCAGCCAGCCGATATAGGTGGCGAGCTGCTGCGCCTCGGGGCCGGGCAAGACCATGCAATAATTGAGCGCGTGCAGGAATCGGTGCTCACCGATCCAGCGTTTCTCCTCGACCAGTACGCGGTGCATCATGGCGATCTGGCCCGCCGGCCCGCCGAAGGAGAGCGCGGCGATGCGCAGCCACACCCGAAAGGCCTCACCGATCGAGACCTGCTCGGGCGCCCGATGCGCCGTTTGGGCGGCGGTCATTTCGGGCTCCGCGATGTCACCGGCCTGTGGGATGCCCAGTCATGCGTCTCGCCGGTCGCATCCCGGCACCAGCGATACAGCGCGTCATAGATCGGCATGCCCGCATCGAGCTGGGCCAGATCGTCGGCAAACATCCGCGACAGGCCAAGCGATATCGCCAGCAGCCCGGCGGCTTCGGGCACCAGGTCGAGGCGCGCGGTGTCGGCACCGCGCACGATGGTCGACATGCGGGTGAGCGCTTCGATGCCGCCCAGCCCGAATTCCTCGATCATTACATCGAACGTGCAGAGATCGCCGCGATGCGTCCAGCGCACGCCTTCGCCCTCCACATCGAACGGTGTCGCGCCCAGGCGCACGGCCACGCCGGTCACTTCGGGGGCGGGCACGAACAGGAACTGCGCGGCGGGATCGACGAAGCGGCGGATCAGCCAGGGGCAGGCGATCCGGTCGACCTTGGGCCGCGCGCGGGTGACCCAAAGCGTGCGGCCGGCGCCGTCGCGCGGCGGCACCGCGGATTGGTCGACCATGGCAAAACCTGCGGCCGCCCAACCGGGCACACCGTCCTCCAGCGCGTCGGCGTCGGCGCCCGCCTGGCGCAACAAGGCGGCGATGCCATGGCTGGCGGTATCGCTTTCGCCGGCAACGACAATGCCGCGTCCGGCAAGGGTCGGCCCCCACTCGGCCGCGTCGGCAAAGGCGCGCCGCACCGCGCCGGGGATGAGGCGCGGCTCGGCGACGAATTCGGCTTCCGTGCGGATATCGACGATCGTCGGGCAACCGGGGGTGCCGATCAGCTTCACGAGCTTGTCGGCGGCAATGGCATTGATCGCGGGCATGATGCGTCCTCAAACGATAAGGGACGCGATACTTCAGCCTGTCGCCTCATGGGGAGATCGCGATCCCCATGAGGCTAAAAGGCAATGTCGCGACGTTTCTGTCAAGCCTTGGATCAGGGCTTGGTGGTATCCAGCACGATGTCCTGCATCACGATCTTGTCGTGGCGGACCACGAACACGTCGACGCCCGATACCTGTTTCGGCGTGCCGCGGAACTGCATCCAGCGCAGCAGCGCGACATCGCCGCCCAGCGGCTCGACCACCGTCTCCATCGCGCGGATGCCGTCGATGCTGCCGGAGCCGGTCAGCACGACGAACACTTTCCGCGCATTCGCCTTGCCCGAATAGACGCCGGGCGCGTTAGCCGGAGTCTGGCCGGGGACCAGGCCGGGCGGAGTGATCACGACCGTATCGTCGGCATAATCGGCCATCACCGCATCGACATTGGCGGTCTTCATCGAGACGACATGATCCTTCACGACCTGCTCGGGCGTGCGATCAGCCGCAAGGGCGGGCGTCGCGCCCAGCAGCGCCAGCGCGCCTGCGAGTTTCACCCCCATGGATTTTACCAAGGTCGACATCTCTCTCTCCGCCCGTTTTCGTTGGAACGCGTGATCGCTTAATATGATATAGGATTCAAGCCTGCTTCCGCTCATGGCTGGCGCATCCCATATCAGTGCGCCCCGATACGGAGATTCACCATGCTCAAGCGACGCGCCCTCGGAAACCAGGGCCTGGAAGTCTCGGCGCTCGGGCTCGGCTGCATGGGGATGAGCCAGTCCTATGGCAGCTTTGACGACGCCGAATCGATCGCCACGATCCACCGCGCGATCGACCTCGGGGTGACTCTGTTCGACACCGCCGAGGTCTATGGCCCGTACACCAATGAAGAACTGCTCGGCCGTGCGCTTCAGGGCAAGCGCGACAAGGTGGTGATCGCGACCAAGTTCGGCTTCGATCTCCGGCACGAGAATCGCACCGGCGCCGTGAACAGCCGGCCCGATCATATCCGCGCGGTTGCCGAGGCATCACTCGCGCGGCTCGGCACCGATCATATCGACCTTCTCTATCAGCACCGCATCGACCCGGCGGTGCCGATCGAGGACGTCGCCGGCACGGTCGGCGAGCTGATCCGCGAGGGCAAGGTGCGCTATTTCGGCCTGTCCGAGGCGGGGGTGGCCAATATCCGGCGGGCGCATGCGGTCCAGCCGCTCACGGCATTGCAAAGCGAATATTCCCTATGGGAACGCGGGCTCGAGGTCGAGATCCTGCCCGTGCTGCGTGAACTCGGCATCGGGCTGGTGCCGTTCASTCCGCTCGGCCGCGGCTTCCTGACCGGCACGGCGATGCGCGCGGAGGACTATCCCGAAGGCGATTTCCGCCGCGGCGATCCGCGTTTCCAGGGCGGGAATTTCACCGCGAACATGCGCGCCGCCGATGCGGTGCGCGCGCTGGCCGAAGCGAAGGGCGTGAAGCCGGGCCAGATCGCGCTCGCCTGGCTGCTCCATCAGGGCGAGGACCTGGTGCCGATCCCGGGCACCAAACGGCGCACCTATCTGGAGGAGAATGTCGCCGCGGCGGAGATCGCGCTGAGCGAAACGGAACTGGCTGGGCTCGACGAAGCGCTGCGCCCAGGCGTCGTCGCGGGCGAACGGTACGGCGAGACCGGCATGGCGATGCTCGACCGCTGATCGCGGTTCAGGGCTTGTCGGTGAAGCGCTTGACCTTCACCGGCAGGTCCTTGCCCTTGGTTCGCCGCGACGGGATCTGCACCGGATGCTTCTTCTTCCACGCGGCGAAGGTCATCGGTCCGTCCGGCGTATCGATGATCAGGTCGTCGGTCGAATCGGCCATGGTGCGCTTCCGGTTGGCGGTGGCGCGGCGTCGATGCCGCCGCTCGGGACAATCAGCCCTTTACGGCCTTCGGCTTGGCATAGGGCACGAACTCGCCCAGCCCGACAAAGCCGGTCTGGAAGTGCACCGACCGGTCGACCAGCTTGATCGTGTCGAGGCTGCACAGCTGTGAGCCGAAGGTCCTGCTGACCAGGATATCGTCGCTGTCGAGCGAGCTTTGGCCGACGCGCGGGCGGTTGACGTACAGCGTGCTACCGATCCGGTAGACGATTGCGGTGCCGTCATAGACCGTGGACGAACTGATGTTCTGCTGGCTGATGCAGCTCACCGGCTTGCCGGCGACGCGGCCTTCCAGCGCCTTGGCGAGTTGGGCCTCGGCCTTGCTGTTGTCACGGTGATCGCGCGCCGCGGCGGGAACGGTGGCGCCCATGCCGATCAGCGCGGCGCCGAGGAACAAGGAGGAAAGGATACGCATAGGGACCCTCGCAGTTTTGAGTGTTGATGGCGCCCATAGCACATCGTTGCTGAACCGGCGATGAGTGGCCGGGACAGAACCGGTTCCTCTGGTCAGGGCACGCGGCGGGCGGTGAGAATCTTGATCGTCGGCGCCAGCATCTGCCCCTTCATCACGCCCTCGCCTTCGGTGGGGGAGGTCGGCGCCATGCCGATCCGGCGCACCACGTCCATCCCCTCGACCACATGCCCGAACGCCGCGAAACCGAGATTGTCGCCGGGCTGGTCGGGTTTGGCATCGAGCGAGGAGAGATCGCCGATCGCGATGAAGAAATCGGCGGTCGCGCTGCCCGGCTTGTCCCGCGCCATCGAGATCACGCCGTCCTTGTTGGTGAGGCCGGTCTGGGTGGTCGGCTCGTGCGGCACCGGCGGGAACAGTTTTTTCGGATCGTTGCGCAGGCCGCCCTGGATCAGCCCGAGCTCGGGCTGGAGCTTCATCGCCCGGTAGAAGGTGATGCCGTCGAACCTTTTGGTGTCGACATAATGCAGGAAGTTCGCGGTCGTGTTCGGCGCGCGATCCTTTTCCAGCTCGAGCGTGATCGGGCCTTCGCTGGTCGTCAGTACCACGCGAACGGTGGCGGGCACCGGCGCCGGCACGACGGGTTCGGCGGTCTGGGCGGAGGCAGTACCGATGCCCAGACACAGGGCGGCGAGGAAGGCGAATCGTCTGAACATGCGCTCAGCCTAGAGCGTCGCCGCGCGCTCTGCCAAGCGGGATGGCTGCCCCCGCGCGGATCGGCCGCGCGGGGGCATGCGCATCAGAATTCGGCGCTCACGCCGAAGGTGAAGGTCCGGCCGCTGGTCGTATAGACCTCGGGACGGTCGGCATTGATGTCGGCGAACTGACGGATCGCCTCATTGGTCAGGTTGATGCCCTCCGCCACCAACCGGATCTTCGGCGTGATGTTGAAATGCGCCTGGAAGTCGATGTTGTTGGTGCCCTTGATACCGCCGCCGGTGTTGGCGAGATTGCCGGTGCTGGTCAGATACTGGCTGCGATAGGCGTCCGACACGCGCACGCCCCAGTCCTTGTCCTCATAGTAAAGCGTCACGTTAGCCGCCCATTTGGACAGGTTGAGCAGCGGCAGCGTCTCGATCCTGGTCGTCGTGCCGGAGGTGTAGAGCGCCTTCTGGTGCCCGTCGAACCAGGTGCCGTTGGCGACCGCGCCGAGATGGTCGAACGGTGCCGGCAGGAAGGTGAAGTCGTGCTGGACCGCGACTTCGATCCCCTTGATGTCGGCGCCCGGACCGTTGACCGGCCGGCTCACATCATAGGGCGTGTTGCCGTCCTGGCCCTGGATCAGCAGCGACAGCGGCAGGCCCGTCTGGCTGTACGGGATCGTCGTGCTGTTCGTCGTGATGAAGCTGTCCATCTTCTTGTAGAAGAAGCCCACCGAGGCGAAGCCGGTACGGTCCATATAATATTCGATCGAGCCTTCGATCGAGGTCGCCTTGTACGGCTTCAGGAACGGATTGCCGAAGCTGGCGCTCCCCCCGTTCGGCCGCGTGGTGAGTGTGCCTGCTGCCGCCAGGTCGCCGAGCGCCGGCCGGTTGACGTTGCGGCTCGCGCTCAGACGCACGACCACATCCTTGGCGACGTCGAGCGCGAAATTGGCGGCGGGCAGCCAGCCATTGCTGTTGGTGCGGATCGTCACCGGCACCAAGGTGTTCACATTGTTCACCGGCACGGTGAGGTGACCCGAGGAGGTCAGGTCGGTCGAATAATAACGCAGGCCGGCATTGCCGCGCAGGCGCATGCCGCCAACCAGCGTGTCGAGATCGACTTGGGCGAAACCGCTCCAGGTCTTCTCGTCGACCAGGAAATCGCTGCCGGCCTGCAGGTTCTTCGCCGCCAGGTCCCGCTGATCGCCGATATAGGCATACACCCCGTCCACATTGCCGACGATATAGGGCAGCAGCGAATCCCGCCCGATCACCTCCTTCAGATTGTTCGGAATCGCCACGTTCGCCGGGACGTTGTGGAACACCTTGTTGACGTAGATATAGCCGCTGTTGCTGAAGTGCTTGAATTCACCGCCGGCCTTGAAGGTCAGCGCGTCGGTCGCTGCGAAGGCAGCGCTCAGTTTGCCATTGGCATATTTGCTGGTGATCCCGTTTTCCTGCACGTCCAGGCGCTGCAGCGTCCAATTGTTGGGGTCCGTCAGGTCCTTGCCATAGGTGTTGACCGGGATGGTCGGCCGGTCGTCGAAGCTGAAGGCCATGTTCTTGGCCTCCATGAACACCTTGTCGAACACCGGCTGGCTGAAATCGGATTCCTCGTAACCGCCAAGCGCGCTGATCGTCAGTCGGTCGGTCACCTTCCAGCTCGCATTGGCCACGCCCTGGTAGAAATCGGTGTGGTTCTTGACGATGTGATGCTCGGAACGCTGGTCGATGCCGGTATAGCTTGCAGCGCGCAGCGTGTTGCCGTCGATCACCGCCGACTGGATGATCTGGCCGCCATTGACGGTGGCGCCGGTCAGCGCGTTGGTGCCGGCGCTGGCGATGGCATAGTCGTCGCGGTAATCCCACAGCCGGCCATAGAGGAAGTCGACGTCGATCTTGAACCGGTCGCCAGGATGATATTGCAGCGACGACGTGACGCCCAGCCGCTTGCGGTCGGTGTACCAGGTCGAGGGCGATTCAGCCTGGGGCGCGATGATGTTGCCCGATTGCAGCTGCTGAGAGGTCGCGGCGTCGATATTGGGGCCGATATTGCCAGGCGCATATTTGACGAAACCCCAGCCCCAGTTGCGATAGCCATATTCGTTGCTCTTGATCTGGCTGTAAGCGACCGAGACGAGCGCCCCGAAATCGCCCCAGCGCCCGGAGGCGAGGCCGACGACGCGCGGGGTGATGCCGCTGGTGTTGGTGTTGGTCTGGCCCTTGGCCGAGACGACGATTTTCGAGCCGTTATAATCGAACGGCTTGGCCGTGTTCAGCCCGACGGTGCCGGCGATGCCGCCTTCATCCTGCTCGGCCGCATAGGATTTCTGGATCGAGACGCGGTTGAACAGCTCGGACGCGAACAGGCTGTAGTCGAACGAGCGCGACCGGCTGACGCCGCCGCGATTGTCCATGCCCGATGCGGTGTTGCCCAGCACTTCCATGCCGTTCAGCTGCGTGCGGGTGAATTCGGCGCCGAGACCGCGCAGCGCGATCTGGCGGCCTTCGCCCGAATCGCGCGTGATGGTGATGCCGGCGACGCGCTGGAGCGATTCAGCCAGGTTCAGGTCGGGAAAGGCGGCGATATCCTGCGCCAGGATATCGTCCTCCGATCCCACGGCGGCGCGCTTCAGTTCCTGCGCGCGGGTGAGGCTCTGGCGATAGCCGGACACGACGATGTCGCTCTCGCTGATGGCTTCCTGCTCCGGCGCGGCGCCGCCGGTCTCGACCTGCGCGATCTCGCGCACGGCGTGGGTCGGACGGCGCAGGGCGGCGGGTGCGGCCACGGGCTTCAGCACCGCGACGCCGTCGCTGATCGACGCCGACAGGTTGGTCCCGCGCAGCATCAGGTCGAGTGCTTCGCGGACGCTATGCGCGCCGCGCACGCCGGCGGTGCGGCGCTTCGCCACGACGTCGGGCGCCACGATCACCTGTACGCCCGTCGCGCGCGAAAATTGCGAGATCGCCGTGCGCAGGTCCGATGCGCCGATATCGAAGCGCATCTGGCGTGCCAGCGTGCCCTCGACCGGCTTCGCCTGCGCCATGGCCGGCGCAGCGAGCGCCGCCGCCAGCGCGATCAATGAAAGTCCCTTTGTGCGATCCATGATATTCCTCCGCTCAGGCGTTTGTTCGCCTCGGACGGAGGACGGGGTTGGGCACCCGGTCCGGACAAAAGAATTTTGTTGCAGTGCAATGACAGTGGCGGAGCGAAAACGCCTCTCACTCCGCCGCCGGCGCGAGCCGCAGCTTGTCGCCGTCTTCGACGACCTCGAAACCATAAGCGGTTCCGATCGCGCCGAGCAATTGGCGCGGTTTATCAAGCTTGAAACGGCCGGAGAGGGCGATGTTGCCCAGTGCCCCTGGCGGCTCCATGATCACCGGTCCACCGCGCCGATTGAGCGCGTCGACCAGGTCGGACAGCCGCATATCGTCGGTATCGAGCCAGTCCTGGCGCCAATCCTGTTGCGTTGCGTCAAAGCGCGTCGGCGCCTGCGCCACGCCGCCCTCGAAGCGCGAGCGCCATCCCGCCGGCACCTCCACGCTGTGCGCGTCCGCGCCGACGCCGCCGAACCGCACGCGCCCGCGATACACCGCGAGCTTCACCTCGCCGCGCGCCATGTCGACGTCGAAGGCAGTGCCGAGCACCTGAGTCGACGACGCGCCGGCCTGGACGATGAACGGCCGGTTCTTCTCGTGCGCGACGTCGAAATAGGCCTCGCCCCGGTTGAGCGCGACCCGCCGCTTGTCGTCGTCGATCGTCACGTCGATGCTGGTCGCACCGTTGAGATGAAGCGTCGAGCCATCGGCAAGCGTGACGTCGCTCTGCTGCCCGCGCGCCGTTTCGTAATGCGCGACGATGGGGGCCGGGGCACTGGCGAACCATCCGTTCGACACGCCGCCAATCCCCACGCCCGCCACGAGCATGGCGGCGCCGAGTGTCGCGATTCCCCGCCGCCGCGTGGCGCGCATCGCCAGAATATCGTCGTCGGAAAGCCGGCCAAAGGACGCCGATTGCTCGAGCGCCTCAGCCAAAGCGGGGTCGTCGAGCGTCGCCTGGACGTCATCGGCAAGCGGCGGCGGCGTCGCCGGGGCGGCATCTTCGGCCAGCGCCCAGCGGGCGGCATCGCGCAAGGCGGTGCGGCGGCTCATGCCCGGGCTCCCGCCGGCAGGCCGCGCCGTTCCAGCGCGGCGCGCAGATCGGCCAGCGCCCGGCTGCAATGTTTCTCGATCGCCGAAAGGCTGAGCTGCAGGTCGTTCGCGATCACCGTCGCCGGAATGCCGTCGAGCCGCCGGCGCAGGAACACCTCGCGGCGTAGCGGCGGCATCACCTTCAGCGCGCGCACCAGGATGTCGACCCGCTGGCGGTAGTCGAGAATTTCCTCGGCGCGGGGCTGGGGACAGGCAATGTCCTCGGCCAGCTCGGCGGTCTGCGGTTGAGCCTGGCGGCGGCGCATATGGTCGAACACGAGGTTGCGCGCGACCGCGAAGCAAAAGGCGCCGACATCCGCCACCGGCCGGGTGCGGCGATAGCTGTAGAGCCGGACATAGGTTTCCTGGACGATGTCCTCGCCGTCGTTGCGGTCGCGCAGCCGGCCTTCGACGAAGCGCTGCAGCGCCTGGCGCAGGTCGATCTCATCCCGCGCGAGGCCCCGCGCGGCGGCGATGGGCGACAGCTCGTTCATGAGATCCGCCCGGCGCAGAGGGGCAGGGCGCGGCGGCGCGGCATGCCGGTCATTGGTCGCTCCCGTCCCTGGAAATTCACACGAGTCCCGTTCCCCTAGGCGCGCTCCATGACCCATCAGTGACAGTCGCGCGGATGAAGCGCTGACTCGTCGCTTTACTGTAACGCGCGGCCCTTAAGGCCCCGCCCTTTGGTGGCGGGAGTGGATCATGCGCGGAACGATGCTGATGGCGACGATGGCAGCGCTCGCCTTGGCCGGCTCGGCTCCCGCGCAAAAGCCGGAACGGCCGTTGTTCAGCATCGGTGCCATCGCCGATGCGCAATATGCGGTCGAGCCCGACAATGGCCAGCGCCTCTACCGCACTACTCCCGCCAAGCTCGCCGCCGCGGTCGCCGATCTCAACCGGCAGAAGCTCGCCTTTGTCGTCCATCTCGGCGATTTCATCGACCGCGACTGGGCGAGCTATGATCTGATCCTGCCGGTCGCGCGCAAGCTGAAGCACCCCTGGCAGTTCGTGCTGGGCAATCATGAATTCTCGATCGACGACGCGCACAAGCCGATGGTCCCGGCCAAGCTCGGCATGAAGGCGCGCTATCACAGCTTCGTGCAGCATGGCTGGATGTTCATCGTCACCGACGGCAACGACCTCAGCAGCTATGCCTGGCCCGAGGGCAGCGCCGAGCTCAAGACAAGCATGGCGGCACATGCCGGCCTCTACGCCGACAAGCCGCTATGGGACGGCGGCATCGGCGACGCGCAGCTCCACTGGATCGACGCGCAGCTCGCCGAAGCGGACAAGCGCGGGCTGAAGGCAATGCTGTTCAATCATTTCCCGCTCTATCCGGAAAACCCGCACAATCTGTGGAATGCTCCGGCGGTGATGGCGCTGCTCGAACGACACCCTTCCGCGAAGATCTGGCTCGACGGCCATAATCATGACGGCAATTACGGCGCCCGCGCCGGCATCCACTATGTCAACCTGAAGGCGATGCTCGACACGGAGGAAACCGCCTATGCCCGGCTCGACTTCTTCGCCGACAAGGTGGTGGTGCACGGTACGGGGCGGCAGCAGGACATGACGCTGTCACTGCGGTGACGCTGGCCGATCCCGATTTCCATGCCTAGACTGTGCGGGTCAGGGGCCGTGGAGAGGAACCGCCATGCAGATCGTCGACCGCGCGGCCGTGAAGGGCTCGCTGCGCCCGAGCAACCATCCTTATCTCAACGGTGCCTGGACGCCACTGCATGAAGAAGTGACCGCGATCGAACTGGAGGTGATCGAGGGCGCGATCCCGACCGATATCGACGGCGTCTATCTGCGCAATACCGAGAATCAGCTGCACCAGCCGCTCGGCCGTTATCATCCGTTCGACGGCGACGGCATGATTCACCAGATCGATTTCCGGAACGGTGCTGCCTCGTACCGCAATCGCTTCGTGCGCACGCGGTGCTTCCAGGCCGAGCAGGAAGCGGGCGGGTCGCTCTGGGGTGGCCTGGCCGATCGCGCCGGCACCTCGCTGCGCCCCGGCTTCGGCGCGCATGGCGCGCTCAAGGACAGCAGCAGCACCGACATCATCGTCCATGCTGGCAAGGCGATCTCGACCTTCTATCAGTGCGGCGAAGGCTATGTGCTCGATCCCGAGACGCTCGAACAGCACGGCATGGCGCCTTGGGTGCCGCTCGACGGCATCTCCGCGCATCCCAAGGTGGACGAGCGCACCGGCGAGCTGATGTTCTTCAACTACTCGAAGCACGCGCCCTTCATGCATTACGGGGTGGTCGACCGGGACGAGAAGCTGACGCATTATATCCCGGTGCCGCTGCCAGGCCCGCGCCTGCCGCACGACATGACCTTCAGCGAGAACTGGTCGATCGTGAACGACCTGCCGGTGTTCTGGGATGCCGAGCTGCTCAAGCGCGACATCCACGCCGCGCGCCTGCACGAAGGCGTGCCCGCCCGTTTCGGCCTGATCCCGCGCCATGGCGGTGCCGACGAAATCCGCTGGTTCGAGGCGGTGCCGACCTATGTCCTCCATTTCCTCAATGCCTATGAGGAGGGCGACGAGGTGGTGATGGACGGTTATTTCCAGGAGGATCCGACCCCGGCGCCGCTCGACAATGCCGATGGCTATGGACACCTCATGGCCTATGTCGACGAGCACAGCTTCCGCCCGAAGCTGCACCGCTGGCGCTTCAACCTTGCCGACGGCACGACCCGCGAGCAGCGGCTGGACGATCGCATCCTTGAATTCGGGATGATCAACCAGCGCGTTGCGGGGCGGAAGCATCGTTACATCTATTCGACCACGTCGAAGCCCGGCTGGTTCCTGTTCAACGGCTTCGTCAAGCACGACCTCGACACCGGCGAGTCCTGGGAGCTGATGCTGGAGGACGGCCGCTACGCCAGCGAAGCGCCCTTCGCGCCGCGTACGAATGCGGTGGACGAGGATGACGGCTATCTCGTCAGCTTCATCATCGACGAGAATCGCGGCACGTCCGAATGCGTGCTGATCGACTGCAAGAGGTTCGAGGAGGGACCGGTCTGCCGCATCGCGCTGCCGCACAAGATCTGCAGCGGCACGCACGCGCATTGGGCAGAGCGGTCGGTGCTGCGGGCTGCAGGGTAGAACCTCAGCCCAAAACCACCACGTCACCCCGGATTTGTTCGAGACCTCTGCAAAAGGCTGTGCTGTTTTGTGGAAATGTGATTCACTTTCCCCGACGAGGGAGAGTGTCGATGTCGGAGCAGCTTGGATTGGTGGAGTCGTTCCTGCCTGCTGGTTTTGGACGCAATGAGCGTCTGGACGGGATATCTGGACTGATCGATTGGGCGCCGATCGCTGCCCTGGTGCGCAAGGTGCGGCCTGGTACGATGGGGCGGCCGCCCTGGCCGCCGCTGGTGATGATGCGGGCGCTGCTGCTTCAGCAATGGTATGGTTTGTCGGATCCTGGCCTGGAGGAAGCGCTGTCGGACCGTGTTTCGTTCAGGCGTTTTTGCGGATTGGCACTGGACGAGGGCACGCCGGATGAGACCAGCCTTTGCCGCTTCCGCAACGCTCTCAAGGATGGAGACCTGGGCGAGGCCTTGTTTGCCGAGATCGGCCGCCAGCTCGACGCAGCTGGCTTCGTGGTCAAGACCGGCACGCTGATCGACGCCTCGCTGATCCGCCCGGCGGTCAAGACACCGCGCGACGGCTTTGCGGCACGCACCAGCGAGAACCGCTCGGCGCTCGATCCCGACGCGAACTGGACCATGCTCGATCGGGGTCGTCGTTCCTTCTTCGGTTACAAACTGCATGTCGGTGTCGATCAGGGCTCGGGCATCATCCGCAGCCGCAAGCTGACGCCCGCCAAGGTCTATGAGAGCACGGTCGCCGACAGCCTCATGCTTGGCGATGAAGCCGCGATCTATGCCGACAAGGCCTATGAGAAGCGGGAGCGACGCCAGATGCTGAAGGCCCGCGGGGTCAAGGACCGGATCCAGCATCGCCGCGTGCGCGGCCAGTCGGCGCTGCCCCACTGGCAAACAGTACGCAACAAGCTGATCGGGCGTGTACGCGGCGCGGTCGAGCGCACCTTCTCCACCCTGAAAGGCCGATATCGTCTGGATCGCATGCGATATCGAGGCATCGCCGCTTGCGCCCTGCAGATCGACCTCGCCGCCATTGCCTATAATCTCAACCGGGCCGTGACGCTCGCAACCCGATGACGGCACCTCAACCGGCTTCGAAAACCCTACTCTCGCTCTATACAAACTGGCGCTCGACGATAACCGCCCTGGCGCGGACGACTTTCGCAGAAGCCTCGATTTGTTCCGGGGTCCATCGTCCCGCAAACATAACGGCTGCGGCGTCTGCGGAAATATGGGCGCCGGAACGAGTCCGGCATGACGCAGTTTGGTGGAATTACGCTTTCGGCCACCACGGCACGAACCCCGACGTCCGCCGCACATAATCCTGATAGCCCGCCCGCTTGCGCTTCAGCCTTCCTTCGATCGTCGGCACGCCCGACCATCGGATCAAGGTCCAGGTGAGCAGCGCCGGCCCGGGCAGCGCCCATATCCCCGACCAGCTTTCGGCGGCGATCAGGTACAGGCCCCACCAGGTCAGCGCGTCGCCGAAATAATTGGGATGGCGGGTGAAGCGCCACAGCCCCGTCGCCAGCACCTTGCCTGCATTGGACGGATCGCGGCGGAACTGAACCAGCTGCCAGTCGCCCACGCTTTCGAACAGGATGCCCGCGATCGCGATGCCGGCGCCGGCGAGACCCAATAAGCCGACCGGCGGCCCTGCATCGATCTGTCCCAGCTGGACCGGCAGGCACACGATGAACAACAACGGCGCCTGAGTCGCGAACACCAGCAGCAGCGACGCGCGGGCGAAACCCCAGCCCTTGGCTTCCTCCACCATCGCGAACATCTTGCCATAGCGCCGGTCCGGCCCCTGGGTGCGCCAGCGCCAGAGCAGGTACAGGCCAAGCCGCACGCCCCACACCGCGCACAGCCCGAGCAGCAATGCCTTGCGGGTCGGATCGCCGCCGGTGTGGAGGAAGCTCGCGACGCCGAGGAACACCATGCCCAGCGCCCAGACGCTGTCGATCGGCGTCACGTCACGCGTCTTCAGGCAGACCAGCCAGAGCAGGACGAACAGGGTGACCAGCAATGCCGCATTGGTCGCAAGGAGGATGAGCGCGTTCATGCGGCCGCGCGCTCGACGATGAAGCTGACCGTCGTGGTGGTCGATCCACCGATATTGAGCGTCTGCACTCGCCGTGCCCCCTCGACCTGATAGTCGCCCGCTTTGGCGGTCACCTGCTTTGTTGCATCGAGCAGCATGCGCACCCCCGTCGCCCCCACCGGATGGCCAAGCCCGATCAGCCCGCCCGACGGATTGATCGGCAGGCGCCCGCCCATTTCGATCGACCCGTCTTCGATCGCCCGCCAGGACTCGCCCGGGTCGGTCAGGCCGAGATGGTCGATCGCCATATATTCCGTCGCGGTGAAGCAGTCATGCGTCTCGACCGCGTCGATCGCCCCGATATCCACGCCGGCCCGCGTCCTTGCGTCGAGAATGGCGCGGCGCACCTGCGGGAAGACATAGGGCTGGCCTTCGCTCGCCTGCACTTTCGCGGCGTAGGAAATGGGGGCGGAGCGATGCCCCCAGCCACTGATCCGCGCCAGGCTCTCCAGCGGCACGCCGCGCGTGCGGGCATAATCGGCGGCGCGTTCGGGTGAGGCGAGGAACATCACCGCCGCGCCATCGGTCACCTGCCCGCAATCCATCTTGCGCGTCCGTCCTTCGACCACTGGATTGGCCTCGTCATCGGCGGTGAAATGCGCCGGCGTGAAGACATGGCCGCGCGTCTGGGCATTGGGATTGCGCTTCGCATTGCCGAAATTGATCTCGGCGATGCGCATCAGATGTTCGTATTCAAGGCCGTGCCGCCGGTCATATTCCTCGGCGAGATCCGAAAAGGCGCGCGGCCAGACAAATTCGGCATCGCCATATTCATGCCCGTTCCACGCCGCCGCCCCGAGATGCTGCGCCGCCGTCCGCCCGGGCACGTTGCGCATCTGCTCGATTCCGACGACGCAGGCCAGGTCGTATCGCCCCGCCTCGATCTCCGCCGTCGCCGCCAGCAGCGCGACGCTGCCCGAGGCGCAGGCCGCCTCGTGCCGCGCGGTCGGAAGCCCGTCCCACGCCGGATCGATCAGCCCGAAGAAGCCGCCAAGCAATCCCTGGCCGGCGAACAGTTCGGCGGTGAAATTGCCGACATGGCCGGTCTCGACCTCATCCGCGTCGAGCGCGGCCGCTTGCAACCCGTGGCGCACCGTCTCGGCAAAGGCATCCGCGATATCGATCCCCTCGCGGCTCCAGTTGCGCGCGAAGTCGCTCTGCCACCCGCCCAGGATATAGACCAACCTCGCTCTCCCCTCTTTTCGCCGAGTGTCGCGCGTTTGGCGGCGCTTGGCAATTTGGCGTGCGGTTATCGCGCGCGGTCGTTCCCGAATTTGTCCGCGCGGCGCTGGCCGACCATCAGGCCCCGTTCCAGCCGGGCGCACAGCGCGGCATAATAATCCGACAGGAACCGGTAGTCGTCGCCGTCATCGGGGATGTCGGCCTTGCGCCGGATCGTCGCCGCGACCGTCGCGATCGCTTCGTCGCGGCCGCCGCGCAGCACATCCTCGAGCGTCTGGAGCTCATAGACGCCGTAAAGGCTGAGCGCTGCTTCGCTGAAGGTCCGCCGCTGTCGCGATACCTCTGCGCCCAGATCGTCGCCCAGCGTGTTGCTGACGGTCCGGACGACCCAGGTGCCGGCGATCAGGTCGCCCACCCGCAACCGGTCGCGATTGAACAGCGGGAAGAACAGGAAGATGCAGCTCCAGCTCAGCGAGAACAACACCAGGAACCCATCCGCCGTGCCCTGCGCCGATTGCATCGCCAGGAACGACAGCGGCAGGAACACCTCGATCTCGCGCATCGCGTTGCGCGCCAGCACGGCACCGCCGGTCAGCCGCGCGCCGTCGCGCGCGACCACGCGCAGGCCCATCAGCCGCTTGCCCGGCGTCGCGCCCCGCCCGCCCATTTCGAACAGCACGAACCAGCCATTGCGCAGGACGAAGAAGCCGATCAGCCACAAGATGGCGAATGACGTCGACTTGCTCGCGGTGAAGAGCAGGCCGATGACGATGGTCAGGATGATCAGCACGACCAGCATGGCTAGCCCGTCGAGCATGAAGGCTGCCGCGCGGGCGCCTGCGCCGCCCAGCTCGAGCTGCAGGTCCACGCCCTCCGGCGTCACGAAATTGCGGCGGAGCGACTTGGGGGCCGTGGGCCCCTTGCGGAACGGCCAGCGCATCAGCGGCGCCGCGGCAGGTAGAAATAGACCAGCCAGCCGGCAAGCATCGCAAAGCCGATGCCGTAACGGGTGACGTCGCCCGTTATCGTCTGTCGGCCAATGCCTTCCAGCAGGCCCGCGATCGCCAGCATGATCACTGCGCCGCCCATCGCGACCGCGCCGGCGCGTCCCGCAACGACCACTGAATCGCCGCGCGCGAGGCGCCCGGGAAAGGCGATGGCAGTACCGATGCGGAAGCCCGCGGCACCTGACAGGATGATGGCGAACATCTCCGTGGTGCCATGGATCGTCAGCCAGCCGATGAATTCGAAGCCGAGCCCCTTCGCGGCGAAAACTGCCACCATCGCGCCGAGCATCAGCCCGTTATAAATGATCAGCATCGCCGTCGGCACCGCGAAGGCGAAGCCCAGCGCGAAGGCGAAGATCGCGATCTGGGCATTGTGCGTGAACAGGAAGGTCGCGAAGGTCGCGAGCAGCTCTTCCTTGCTGTCGTAGAGCGTGGCCTTCAGCGTTGCCGCCGATGCAGTCGGGTCGCGCCCGCCGGCCATGTCGCCGCCGACGATCCCGTAGAACCAGGTCGGATCGTGAATGACCAGCAGATAGCCGACCACCGCGCCCGCAATGGTCAGCAGCAGCGCGACCAGCGTCTCCCGCCACAGCGACTTCACCGCTTCCGGCCAGCCATGCGAGAAGAATCGGCCGAGCTGGCCCAGCGCCGATGTCGGCACGCCGTAAATCTGGAAATAAGCGCGCGCGCAGAGCTGCTCAAGATAGCCGACGAGCGAGCGGTCTAGCGAGGTTTCGCGCGCGACCGACAGGGTCGACAGGGCCGAGCGATAGAGCAGCGGCAGGGCGAGCAGATCGTCGTCGGACAGCGACCGCACCGATCGTTTCTCGCACCGCGTGATCAGCTGGTCGAGCCGATCCCAATCGGCCGCATGCACCTTGCGGAACCGGCTGGCGTTGACCAGCACCGGCTGCGCATCGACAAAGGCCGATGCCTTGCCGGGCGTCCGGGCGTTCGCTGGCGCGGTCACAACAGGTTCCTCCGCTTGAGATCGATATAGCCCTCGACCAGCCGCTCGCTGACCTGGTCATGCTCGCTTTCGATCAGGTGCACGCCGAGATGGCGCAGCCGCGTCATCACGACCCGCCGGTCCTTGAGCAGCGCGGCGGCGGTCACCGCGCGCGTCACGTCGTCGGCACTCTCCGGCGCACGGTCGGCGATCGATTCGACCTCCTCGTCGCGCAGCACGACGATCAGCAGCAAATGCGTCTTGGTGATCCTGGCGGCAGCGCGCACCAGGAACTCGGCGGTGGTCAGGTCAGTGAATTCAGTGAACAGGACGATCATCGATCGCCGTGTGAGCTGAGTCGCCAGGGTAGTCAGGGCGAAGGTGTAGTTGGTCTCCTCGCCGCTATAATCGATGCCCGCCGCGAGCCGCTGCAGATTGGCGAAGGCGGCCGTGCCCGAGATCAGGCCGCTGGCGATGCGCGGTCGGGAATCGAAGGCATGGAGCGCGATCCGGTCGCCCAGCTTCAGGGCGACCCACGCGGTCAGCAGCATGGCGGAGACCGCACGGTCGACGCGCGGCAGGCCTGCGACGGGCTCGGTCATCTGGCGCCCGGCGTCGATCGCGAACACGATCTGATTGTTGCGCTCGGTGCGATATTCCTTGGCGTGCAGCTTCATGTGCCGCGCCGATTGTTTCCAGTCGATCGCGCGGCGGTCCATTCCCGAGCGGAACTCGACCAGCGATTCGAAGTCGGCGCCATCGCCGCGGTCGATCTGCGCGATCAGCCCCTGCAGCGCGTGCCGCTGGAAGATCTGCGCCCCGCGTTCGTGCACCGGGCGGATATCGGGCAGGATCGGGAAGGTCAGGCTCACCGGTATTTCGCGCTGCTTCCACGCCAGGCCGAGCGGCCCGTGCCAGCGCAGCCACAGCCGGTCGATCCGCGCCAGCCCGCGCCGCAACGTCGTTAGCGGCAGCAACGCCGCGCCCTTGCCATCTTCCAGGGCGATCCACAGCCGCCCGTCATTCTCGACCGAAACCAGCGGATCGGTGGAAACGGCAATCTCCGCCGATTTCGGCGCCCGCCCGTCGCTCAACGTGACGCTCACCGTCGCTTCTGTCGTCGCCCCGACGCAGACGCTCGGAATCGGTGTGATCTGCGCGCTGCCTTTGCGCGCGCCGGAAAAGGCATCGATCAGTGTCAGCAGCAGCACGGCGATCGGCCAGGCCAGCCCGGCATACCAGCGCGACGGCAAGAGCACGGCGAGCAGCAACACGGCGGGAGCACCCGCCGCGGCTGCAATCACCGCCGTGCGCGTCGGATAGATCAACGGGGAGCCTCGATTGCCTCGATGATGCCGCGCAAGACGTCTTCGACCGTACGCCCGTCGATTTCGGCCGCTGGCGACAGGATCAGCCGGTGGCGCAGCAATGCCGGCGCCAGCGCCTTCACGTCGTCCGGGATCACGAAGTCGCGCCCGTCGATCGCTGCCCGCGCCCGCGCCGCACCGGCCAGCATCGCGCCGGCCCGCGGGCTCGCGCCGCTTTCCAGATCGGCCACGTCGCGCGTCGCGCGGATCAGCGCCGTGATGTAATCGATCACCTCCTCCGCCAGCCTTATGGCGGCCACCGCGGCGACGGCCGCATCGATCGTCGCGGCGTCCGCTTTCTTCTCCACGCCCCATTCGGCCGGCGTCATCGCCTGGTGCGCGCCATGGTTCGCGACGATCCGGCGCTCGTCCTCGGCGGAGGGGTAATCGACCGTCTGCTTGAACAGGAATCGATCGAGTTGTGCCTCGGGCAGCGGATAGACGCCCTGCTGCTCGATCGGATTCTGCGTCGCCACGACCATGAAGCGGTTGCCGAGCGGCAGGCTCTCGCCGTCCACCGTCACGGTGCGCTCCTGCATCGCCTCGAGCAAAGCCGCCTGGGTCTTGGGCGGCGCGCGATTGATCTCGTCGGCCAGCAGCAGATCCGTGAAGATCGGCCCGCGTGTCAGGGTGAAGGTCGATGTCTGGAAATTGAACAGGTTCGCGCCGATAATATCGCCCGGCATCAGGTCAGGCGTGAACTGGATGCGTCCGAAATCGAGCCCGACCACGTCGGCGAAGCTCCGCGCCAACAGAGTCTTGGCGGTACCGGGAGGACCCTCCAGCAGGATGTGCCCGCCCGAAAAGAGCGCGACGAGCATCAGCTCGACACTGTCCTCCTGGCCGACAACCGCCTTGCCGATCTCCCCGCGGATCGCCTCGGCGAGCGCGCGCACATCTGTCGTCACCTGTTCTTCTCCCACAACCATTGATGCAGCGCCTGCGCCGCGGAAAGGACTGAATGCCGGTCGCGCGCGTCGCGCGCTGCCTGGGCCAGCTCGCTGAAGCGCGCGCGGCGCCCGAGCCCGTCGAGATGCGTGTCCAGCGCCGCGTCGCGCAGGTGCGGCGGCACCGCGAAGATCGTGGCGGCCCGGTCGCGCACCGCATCGGCATAGCGCGTGCCGAGCATCGCATAGCGGCCGGCCTTGCGCACCAAGGCGGCGGCATTGTCGATCAGCGCGGCCTTGCCGAAGGCGATCGCGCGGGCGCGCCGCCGCGGCGCGCCGAACCGCACCGCCCCCTGCCACGCCGCGAGCAGCACGGCGATGAACACCGTTAGCGTCATCGCCAGGAAAGGCGGGTCGAGCGCCAGCTTGAGCGGGCTTGGCGATTTGCCGAAGCCATTCAGCGTTACGTCGAAATAGATCGAGGTCGCCTCGTTCGAATTCAGCCAGTCGAGCAGATCCAGCGCCGAGGCCGCCTGACGCGCATCGGCCATGCCGATATTGGAGAGCAGGTCGGGATCGGCCAGCACATAAAGCGGCTGGTCGGCCAGTTTGGCCAGGACGATGCGGCCCTGCGCGTCAGTGATCAGCGGCGTCAGGCCAGTGCCCGAGATCGTCTGGAGCGGCCGCGGTGCCGTGAAGCGGACGCTCTTTGGCAGGTCAGGCGAGGTGACGAGCGGCCTGCCGCCGCTGCGGTGCCGGGCGGTTTGGAGCATGGTGCCGGGCGCCAGCACCCCATTGGGTTCGGAGACGGGTTTCAGACCCTGCTGGTGGACCCAGCCGGTCCGGTCCTCGTCACCCACCGTCTGCCATTTCGGCAGGACGACGAGCGTCGGCTTTCCCCCACGCTGGCTGAGCACGGGCGAAAGATTGGTGGCCGCCGCCTCGGGCGTCAGCACCACCAGATCCTCGGTACCTAGCAGATGCACGTCGCGCGTGACCTGCGGATCCCGGTCCGTCGCCTCGGCCAGGCGGACGAGCGCGCTGAAACCGGTCGCGGCGTTGGACAGCGCATGTCCGCCGCCGTTCCGGCCGGACCGCATGTCGGGGGCATAAGCGCCCAGCACCAGCGTGCCGATAAAGCCGAGAATACCGATCGCCAGGATCAGCACGACCGTGCGGGCCCTGAACACGCCGTCCGAGACAGCCGGAGTTCCGATCGCGATGTCGCTCATACGCGCCAGGTCCCCGGCAGCGCGAAATCGGCATAGGCGGCGCGTGCCGTTTCCCAATCGTCAGCGGAAACGGGCCGGCCGCCGAACAGGCTCTTTTCCACAAGGCGCGCGATGCCGGTGAACAGATCGCGGGCCGATGGCGGGATATCGGCCGCCGCGGCGAGTTCCCGGCTGGTGAGCGCGGGGCGGACGAGGCGCGGGCGGCGGCGCGCGATATCCTCGATCGACCGGGTCAGCAAATGGTGGACCGCCTCGGCAAAACGGCCCTGCCTCGCCATCGCATCGGCTTCATTCAACCAGGCGCGCGCCGGCGCCGCTTCGGGCGCCCAGGCCTCTTCGGGCATGTCCGTGGATGCGCCCTGCGACCGCCGACGCCGTGGCAGGCGCCAGACGCCATAGCGGATTCGTTCATACACCACCCACAGCAATGCCGCGGCGGCCAGGGCGATCACCGTCCACAGGAAGATGCGGGCGTAAGGCGCATCGGGCATGAAGCTGCTGAGCCAGCGGAAGAACCGGCCGACCGGCCTCAACACTTCCGTCAGCCATTCGCCGAAGCGCACCAGCCATGCCGGCGGCTGCGGTGGTGGCGGCGCCGGGGTCAGCGTGAATTGAGTCGACGGGTCGGCCTTCAGCGCCCGGTAAGCGCTGGCGAACCGCTCGGCCGCGGCTGCCGCCTCTTGCGAATTACCCCCGCTCACCTGTTCCCCCGGTCGTAGTCCGCTTCGCCCCGACACTAGCCGCTACATGCGCCGGCGCAATCACGGATATCTGTCCAAAACGGTTATTACTTGGGGCTTTACAGCGAAAGGGGTCTTCGTCAGTCTGCCCCGGATAAGGCGCCAAGGCGCCTTCAGGGGGACGCGAATCATGGCGACGAGCATTGACGGCGCAAGCGACCGGTCCGTTTCGATCGGACGAATCTTCAGCCGAGCCTTTGGGACGATGGGCGGCAATCCGATCACCGTTTTCGGCATCTCTTTCGTGTTCGGCGCGGTCCCCGGCGTGCTCATCAACTATGTCGCGCAGAGCCTGGGCTATTCGCAGCAGAATCTCACCACTGGCGTGATCTCGCCCATCCTGTTCTTCACCATCCTGGCGGTCACGCTCGTGCTCGGCGTGGTTTTCGCGATGCTCAGCCAGGGTGCGCTGGTCCGCGCGACGATCGCACACAGCGAAGGTCGCGAGGCGAGCTTCGGCGACTGCGCGATGACCGGCCTGCGCGTCGTCGTCCCGCTGTTCCTGCTCGGCATCCTGCTCGGTCTCGGTGTCACGTTCGGCTTCCTGCTGCTCATCGTTCCCGGCATCATCCTCTATCTGATGTGGGCGGTCGCGGCGCCGGCGCTGGTGGTGGAGCGGACCGGCGTGATCGAGGCGTTCGGCCGCAGCAGCTATCTGACCAGCGGTGCGCGCTGGAAGATTTTCGGCCTCGGCCTGATCATGCTGGTGATCTACTGGATCTTCTCGGCAATCAGCGGCGTCGTCATCGTCAGCATCTACGGCCTGCAGGGTATGGTCGCCGCTACCCAACAGGGGCTGCCGATCGGTTTCCTGCTGGTGAGCGCCGTGATCTCGACGATCGTCACCGCCATCGTCGCGACGGTCCAGACCTCGCTCTATGTCGAGCTGCGCAACTGGAAGGATGGCCCGGACACTGAGGCGCTGAGCGAGATTTTCGCCTGAACCAGCCGACAGGGGCGGGATCAGCGCAGCGGAACGGCCGGGATACGGCTCGTCACGACGTTGCGGGTCTGCCGGTCGAGCGACCACAGCATTCGCGGCGCCGAACGATCCCAGGAGATCGCCTGGCCGCCGGTCGGCAAGGGGATGGTCGCGACATGCTCGAGCACCGTGCCCGCTTCGGGCAGGCGCAATGCATAAAGCTCGGGCCGGTCATGGCCGGTGACGTAGAGCAGCCCGTCATCGCCCCATGACCCGCCCGAACAGCTCATCGGATCGAAGCGCGCCAGCACGCTCGCCGGGAAATGCCAGGAGGCGGTCGGGCGGAAGTCGGCATCGAGCCGGACCAGCAGGGTCCAGCGATGGTCGTGCCCCGGCTCGCCGCCATGGTCGGCGGGGTAGTTGGCAAGGCCGGCATACCAGTCCTTGCCGCGCCGCTCGATCCAGGTGAGCGAGCCGGGCAACGGGGGCAGGGCGATGCTGCGGATATGTTTCAGGGTGGCGGTATCGAAGATCTCGACCGCACTCGACATCGGCACGGCCGGATAGTTGGACGCAGCACAGATGAGCTGCGTGCCCTCGACCACGCACGAATTCATATGCGGATACAGCGCACGCGGACCTTCCCACTGGGCCACGCGCTTGCCGGTTTTCTTGTCGTATTTGCCGATGCGGTTGTTGGTCATCGGATAGAAGAAGCGGGCATCGGCGGCGACGCCCTGCCGCGCTTCCTCGGCGGTCCAGCGCGCGACCGGCTGGGCCGCGCCAAGTTCGGGCACGGCCGCCGGTGCCGGAGCCGCCACCTCCTGCGCACCGCCGGTCGTGGCGGAGATCATTGCCGTGGCGGCGGCGAGCAGGAGGAAGCTGCGCATCAGAACTTGGCCGATACGCCGGCGTAGAAGGTCCGGCCATAGCGTTCGTTCTGGATCAGCCAGTCGGGATTGCCCGCCTGATATTGCCGGGTCGGCTCGTCTGTCAGGTTCTGCGCTTCCGCGAAGATGCGGACGCCCTCGAACACGCCGACGCTGATCTTGGCGTCGAGCCGGCGCAGATCGTCATTATACTGGTCGTTATAGGAAGGGCTGCCGATCGCGAGCAGCGCCTTGCCGGTGTTGTGATAGGCGACCGACGCCTCGACCGGGCCCTTCTGGTAGAACACCTCGGCACCGTAGAGATATTTGGACTGGTTCGGGAAGGTCGAGCTGCGCCCGTCCGGCAAGGTCAGGGTCGAGCTGGTCAGGGTGCCCGTCAGCTGGATGCCGAGGCCCGACAGCAGGCCGGGCAGGAACGTGAACTGCTGCTGATATTGCGCCTCGATGCCGACGATGTCGCCGTCGGTCGCGTTGAACGGCTGGGTGATCGTCAGGGTCGGATAGGCCACCCCGTTATAGGTCGTGTTCTTCAGCACCGTCGCCTGGGAGAAGATCGGGTTGCTGATGAACTTGGCAAACACGCCGATGCTCAGCAGGCCCCCTCGCGCGAAATACCATTCGGCCGTCGCATCCAGATTCTGCGCGCGATACGGCTTCAGGTCGGGGTTGCCGAGCGACACCTGCGCATTGATCGTGTCGATCGATCCGCCGGGCGAGAGATTGCTGTATTCCGGCCGTCCCAGGCTGGTCGAATAGGCCAGGCGGAACACCGTGTTGCCGCTCGGCTTGATCCGCACCACCAGCGAGGGCAGGAAATCGTCATAGCTGACGCTACGCGCCGCCGGCGTGATCGTCGTGCCGTTCTGGAGCTGGAAGCCCGTGATATCGAGCGCGGTATGCTCGTAGCGGATGCCCGGCGTCACCGTGACGTCGCCGAAATTCAGGTTCGCCATGGCGTAGACCGCGGCGACCTTCTCGGTCAGCTGGAAATCGGACAGCGTGTTGTTGGCGAGCGTCGCGACCGGATCGAGCGGCATCAGGGCGTCGCCCAGATGCGCGTCGGTGAATTGCTGTAGCGCCGGGATGTTGAAGGTCGGGCTGTTGCTGAAACATTGATCGGTATCGGCGCTGTTCGGATAGACGCAGATGGGGGGGGCGCCGAGACTATACTGGCCGAGCGTCCAGCGGTTCGCGGCCGAGCCGCGCACCCAGGTCGGGTTGTCCTGATCGAAATCGCGGTTGGTCGTGCGGTATTTCGCGCCGGCCTTCAGGAAGCTGCCCTCGCCGACGCTGTCGAGTTGATAGGTCGCGTCGAACCGGCCCTGCCAGATCTTCTCGGTATTGAGTTGATGTTGTTTGGTGAACTGGCGGAACTGCATCTGGTTGGCGACGCATTCGGTGTCGGGCTTGGCCGAATAGACCTTGTCGCTGAAATCGAAGGTCACGCGGCCCGGGTTGCAGCGGAACTGCCAGATCGGGAATTTGTCGAGCGTCTCGTTGCGACTGTACGCACCCTCATAATCGAGCTTGAGCGCGCCGAGATCGGTCGAGCCGCCAACCATGCCCGTCGCCAGCCACTTCGCCTTGTAATCGAGCCGCAGATCCTCGCGCCGCTCCGGCCCGGTGCCGGGCGCGCCCGTCATCGAGCTGGCGGTGCCGTTGGTGAAACCGGTCAGCCCGTCGGCATTGAGCGTATAGGGCGTGGTCGTGAAATCCAGGCGATAGCGCGGGCGCACCTCGTCCTCGATGAACTTCGAATAAACGCCGCGGATGTAGAAGCTCTGGGTATCGCTCGGGCGCCAGTCGAATGCGCCGGTCGCGCCGATACGGTGCCGGTCGAGCGAATATTCGGTATATTTGATATTGTCGGGCAGGCCGCCGCGCGCCGCGCCCGCGACCGGCTTCCAGTTATCCGGATAGAAGCCCTCGCTGACGAAGTCGCGATTGGAGAAGCTGCCGCCGAGCACCAGGCCGAACTGCTCGTCGGCCCCGAACCTGGTGGCGATGCTGAGGTCGGCCTGCACCGGCACCTTGTGGTTGAGTTCCTGATAGCCCGCCTTGGCGCTGCCGGCGATGGTGAACTTGTCCTTGAAGTCGAACGCGGTCTGCGTGACCAGGTTGATCGTGCCGCCGATGCCCTGGCCGTCCATGTCGGCGGTCTTCACCTTGGCGACCTCGACCCGGTTGAGCAGCTGGCCCGAGATGATGTCGAGCGGCAGCGACCGGGTCGTACCGTCGGGATTGCCGATCTCGATCCCGTTCAGCGTATAATTGTTGAGGTTGGAGGGCACGCCGCGGATCGAGACGTAACGTCCCTCGCCCTGGTCGTAGGTGACGCCGACGCCGGGCAGATGCTCCACCACTTCGGAGACGTTGCGGTCTGGCAGGCGGCCGATCTCGTCGGCGCTGGCGACGTCGGTCACGCCGATCGCATCGCGCTTCAGCTCGATCGCGCGCTGCAAGCTGCCGCGCTGGCCGGTGACGACGATATCCCCGGAGGTGTCGCTGCCGTCGACGCTCTGAGCATGGGCGGTGGTGGCGGTGCAGATGGCGATGATCGAGACGCCGACCCGGCTGACCGTGCGAATGCGCTTCATGAAGTTCCCCCTGAACATCTGCGGCGAGGCAAGAGGTACCACCGCTTTGGTGGCAATCTCCTCGCCGACGCCCTTGCGGTTCAACGTTACCGCGCCATGACCGGCTTGTGGCATTTCCGTTACGGAATCGGGTTTTTGCCGAACGATGCGGCCGGCAACTAGGACCATAACGGTACTGAAAATAGTGTCAGGCGGGGCCAGGGTGCATCCATGCGGGGAATTTGGGCGTAGCTTGCCTCATCGCCAGAAATGGAGAGAACAATGTCCAGGCGAACGATCGGAGAGGAACTTCAACACCTGTTCGCCCGGCGCGATCAGGGCCTGCTGCCCGAGGACGAATTCCAGCGGCGCAAGGCGCATCTCCTGCGGGTCAGCGCCTGCCGGCTACCGGCAATGGCGCCCGACCCGATCGGCACGCTCGCAAAAGCGGCGGCGATCACGGGTGGGGCCATCGCACTTGTCGCGCTGATGGCGGTCGGGGTCGCGTGATGGAGCAGTCACCGCAGGTCAACGCCGGTCTTCGCCTCTCCATCTGAAATCGGGGCCCTTGCAGGTGCGGACGGCATTACCGCATTCCAGCTCGTGATTCTGGCTCCATAGCGCGCGCCTGCCGCCGGCGGCGCCCTGTCGGCGTTGTCCGTCGAACAGCATCGCCAGCTTCAGCCGAGCGATCTTCCCGGGAAGTGCAGCCGATATGGCAGTAGTTTCCCTCTGCTTCGCAAGAATCGCTGTTGTGACAATGTAAACGCCTGAATCGTCAGAATATCCATGTTAGTAAGTAAGCCGGAAATGTCGCTTCCAGCCAATACACGTTTTCAAAGCCGGCAGTATTTGAGCGGCGAGGGACGAATCGATTAGTCGATTCGGTATCGATACAAATATCCGCAGGGTCGCAGACTCACTCGGGGGGCACCATCCTGAGGAGAAGATCATGGCTGACCATATTCAAGATATCGAGATATTGGGCGATCTGCTCGGACAATCCGACGCGATCGCCAATCTGCTGCAGGCGCGGGGCGCCTTCGATTCGGCCTATGCCGCGTTTCGCGCCGAGGACGCGAAGAAGTTCCAGTCCGTGCTCGACCGCGCGCAGTTGCAGATCCATTGCCACAGGATCTGCCACTGGATCCGCACCAAGGAATGCGTCTTCCTGTGCCTGGAGCTTGCAGGCCCGCCGGCACCGGCAACCGCGCTCGATCCGCGTGTCCTGGCCAGGGCGATCGTCCGGCTCGGCGAGGATGAGAAGCTGGTGCGGCGCGTCGCCGAGGTGCTGGCCAGGCGCGACAGAGCGGGCTTTGCCGAGATACTGAAGCTGCTCGAGATCGAGCCCTATGCGCATCTGTTCTGCCACTGGCTGTGCGTGATCCGATACCGGCTGGTGTGCCGCTGGATCTGTCATGTCGGCAAGATCGAGCGGCCAGTGCTCTGGGTCGAGCTACAGTCGGCGGCGCGCGCCATCGCCGTGCTGGTCAAGGACGAGAAGGCCTTTCGCGCCGCCGTCATCGCATCGACGGCCGGGGACGCGGCGAAGCTCGGCGCGGCGATCACCGGCGCGCAGCTCGGCCTGCGTTGCCACTTCGTATGCGAATTCTTCTGTTCCTGGCGCTGTGTCCTGGTCTGCCTGACCCTGGCGCGCGCTTATCCGTTCGCGGCGATCGAGGGGCCGGCGCAGATCAAGGAAGCCCATGAATTCGCCGCCGCCATCGTCAAGCTCGCGCAGAACCCGACGGACCTCATGCGCTTCAGCGCGGCGGTCGGTAGCGGCAATGTCGACGCCTGGGCGGCGTTGATCAAGCAGTACAAGTTCGAGCGCTTCGCCCTTCAGCTGTGCCACTGGATCTGCGGCTGGCGCTGCAGCCGTTTCTGCAGGCTGGTGTGCGTCAACATCGATTATCATCCGTGGTTCACGCATATCGGCGATTTCAGCATCACCGGCGATATCAGCCCGGCGACCGGCCGGACGGTAGGTCCGCGCGGCGGCCATGGAGGGCCCGATTTCGGCTTTTTCGGCGGGCTCAGCCTGCGCGGCTTCTGCCCGAAAAAGGACCCTGCTCACCCGGCCGAGAATATGGCGTACCGCTTCCTGTTCCAGCCGGCGGGCGCGGCACAGCCGATCCCGATCGGGCCCGGTTTCGTCGCCGAGGTACTGGTCGGCACGCGCTACACCTTCTGGAACGGCAACCCCAACACGCTGCAGACCGTGCGCCTGCGCGGGACCAACCCGACGCCGACGCCGCCGACGCCGAACGCGGATCCCAGCCCGCCCGATCATTTCATCGTGCCGGATGCGGACGGCTGGGTGCTGGTCGATCAGGGCGCGCTGGACGATGCGTTCAGCGGGTATCTGATGGGGTTCAATTCGGGTGCGGCGATCCTGCCCAACGGCGCGGCACCGACCGGCGTCGCGGCCGGAACGGCGGTGCCCGCCGGAGACCAGAAGAACGGCGTCGATTGCGCGATCATCTTCCAGGCGACGCGTGTCAGCACCATCGCTCTGGTCAATGGCGGCGCGGCGCCGGACTATAGCAACCAGATCGGCAAGGTGAGGATCAACAACTGGAGCCAGGTCGCGCTGCTCGACCTGCTGCAGTTCCACACCAGCGGCGGCACACCCTGTTCCCCGCTGAGCTCGGCGCTCGATATCGAATATAGCGTCGATCATGAGCTGATCGCTGCCTGGAGCATCGGGCTGTCGACCGCGGCGCCGGGCGTGTCGCTGACCAACCCTCCACCGCCGCCTTCCACTGCCCGTGGCGGCGCCGGCACGCATCATGAGGACATTTCAACCTGGCCGACCTGTTCCTACACGGTGACGCTGACGACGCGGCGGCGGCTGACCAACGGATTGAACGACGATCCGAACTGGCCGACCTCGAAGACCTTCTGCATCGGCCGCGGCACGGTCAGGCCCCGCCCGGTCTGATCGCGCCCGGCTTGATCGCGCCCGGCTTGATCGCGGCGAGGGTCGCCACCTCACCCTTCCGCCTCGTCGAACGAGACGGAAGGGTGGGAGTGCGCTAAACTGCTGCGATGGACCAATCCGAGACCACCGCGCCCCGCGCCACCCTTATCGCCAGGCTGACGCTCGCGGGCCTGCTCGTGCTTCTCGGGCTGTGGATCGCCTGGACGTTTCTGCCGTCGCTGGCCTGGGCGGTGGTGATCGCGGTGGCGATCGATCCGCTGCAGCTGTGGCTGCGCGCGCGATGGCCGGGGCCGGCGGGCCGCACCTGGATCGCGGCGGCGATCACGCTGCTGGTCGCGTTGCTCGTGCTCGTGCCCGTCGCGGCGGGCATCGCCCAGGCCGCGCGCGAGGCGCATGATGTCTCGGTCTGGATGACCCAGGCGCAGACGAACGGCCTGCCCTTGCCGGCATGGGTGGCGAAGGTGCCGGTCGGCCGCGAGATGCTGGCCAATTGGTGGCAGACGAACCTCGCCACGCCCGAGGGTGCAATCCATCAATTCCATCAGCTGCGCGCCGTCGCCGACACGAGCCTGATCGGCACCAATGTGCTGCATCGGCTGGTGATTTTCGGCTTCACCCTGCTGACCTTGTTCTTCCTGCTGCGCGACCGCGACGCGATCATCGCGCAGATGCGCCGCGCCGGAGACCGGCTGTTCGGGCCCACCGGGGAGCGCGTCGGCGAACAGGCGCTGCGCTCGATCCGCGGGACGATCGATGGCCTCGTCCTGGTCGGCATCGGTGAGGGCGCGGTGATGACGATCGTTTATATCGTACTCGGCGTGCCGCATCCCCTGCTACTCGGCGCAGTGACGGCGGTGGCGGCGATGATCCCGTTCGGCGCGGCATTGGTCTTCGCGATCGCCGGCGCCTTGCTGATCGGTCTCGGCTCGGTCGGCGGCGCGGTCGCGGTGATGGTCATCGGTCTGGTCGTGGTCGGCATCGCCGATCACTTCATCCGCCCCGTGCTGATCGGCGGCGCGACGCGGCTGCCCTTTTTGTGGGTGCTGATCGGTATTCTCGGTGGCGTCGAGACCCTGGGATTGCTTGGCCTGTTCATCGGCCCTGCGACGATGGCGGTGCTGGTGATGTTGTGGCGCGAGTTCCTGGAGGCGCCGGGACAGGCCGAGGAAATTCCCGCGACTCAGTAAACCCCGCCGACTGCCTGCACCGTCGCCACCGCGATCTGCAGCCGGTTGGTGCGCACGTCGAGCAGCGACCGTTGCGCGTCGAGCGCCGCGGTCTGGGCGGTCACCACTTCCAGATAATCCGATGCGCCGTCGCGGTAGCGGATCAGCGCCAGGTCGCGGGTGCGCTCGGCCGCCGTCGTTGCTGCCTGCTGGTCCGCCTCCTGCATGGCGAGATAGCGGGCGCGCGCCAGGTCGTCCTCCACTTCGCGAAAAGCGGTCAGCACGGTCGAGCGATAGCTGGCGGCCGCCTCGTCATAGTGCGCGCGGCTGATCGTCACCCGGGCGCGGCGGGCGCCGCCGTCGAAGATCGACAGCGCCGCGGAGAGTGGACCCAGCGCCCAGAAACCATTGGGGGCGCTGAAGATTCCGCTGTTCCCGGCCTCGAATCCGCCCGATCCGCCCAGCGTAAGCGATGGATACAGCGCGGCGCGTGCCACTCCGATCCGGGCATTGGCGGCGGCGATACGCTCGGCCGAAGCGATCACGTCCGGGCGGCGCTGGAGCAGGTCGGAGGGCACGCCGACCGGAATCACCGGCGGCGCGAGCGGCATCCTGGCCACGGCCAGCGAGAAGCTGGACGGGGACTCGCCGACCAGGATCGCGACGGCATGTTCCAGTGCGGCGCGATCGGCCGCGACTGACGACAATTCGGCCCGGGCGCTCGACAGGATCGAGGAAGCGCGGCTGACGTCGATGCCCGACGCGATGCCGCCGGCATGGCGCGTATCGGTCAGGTCATAGGCGCGCTGGAACGCGGCGACCGTCTGCTCCAGCAGGGTGATTCGCGCATCGAGCCCGCGCATCCGGACATAATTGTCGGCGAGCGATGCTTGCAGACCGAGCCGGACGGCGGCGAGATCCTGCGCACTGGCGCGGGCGTCGGCGGCACTGGCCCTGATCGAATTGCGCACCCGCCCGAACAGGTCGATCTCATAGGCAAGCGACGCGCCGACGCGCAGATCCGTATCGGTCGCCGCCGAGCCCGATCCGAACGGCCGTCCGGCGGAAATGCGCGAGCGCTCCGCGTCCGCGCCGACATCCACGCTGGGCAGCGCTTGCGCGCCTGTTTCGCGCAGGGCGGCGCGGGCCTGGTCATAGCGGGCAACGGCGGCGGCGAGATCCGGGTTGGCCGCTTCGATGCGGGCTTCGAGATCGTTGAGGGTAGGGTCGGCGAACAGGGTCCACCATTTGCCGGGTTCGGGTGGTGTGGTGGCGATGGGCTGCCACGGGCCGAGTTCCTTGTACGCGGCCGCGGCGGGGCTGGGGGGGAGGGCCTCAGGTGGGGCGAGCGAACAGGCGGTGAGAGTCGTGGCGAGCAACGCGGCCAAAAAGCCCCTCCCCTTCAGGGGAGGGGTTGGGGTGGGGCAGTCCCGTACACGCCGACGCTGGTCCATGTTGCACTGCCCCACCCCAAACCCCGCACCGGGTGAAGAGCGCCCCGCGCTCTTCAGGCCATGCCGGGGGCATGGCCGACCCGGTGCGCCTGAAGGGGAGGGGCGTAGAAGAAAGCCCACCTCAACTCGCCGCACGGCTAACCCCCGGCTTGGCCGTCCGCACCGCGTCGCCCGACTGGAGCGAGTCCGGCGGATTGTCGATCACCCGGTCATTGGCGTTCAGACCCGCGCTGATCTCGACATTGTCGCCATTGTCGCGGCCGATCGTGATCGTCTTCAGCAACGCCTTGCCGTCCGGCCCCAGCACCGCGACCTGAGTGCCGTCCGCCCCGATGATCAGCGCGCTCGGCGGCAGGCGGACGCCTGCGCCCGGGCTGCCCGCACCAAGCGGCAGCTTGACCTGGGCATAGGCGCCCGGCTTCAGCGCGCGGTCGCCATTCGCCGCCTGGAATTCCATCAGCACCGTGCCTGATTGCGGGTCGACCGCGCCGGCGCTGCGCACCATCTGGATGTCGAAATCGCGTCCCGGATATTCCGGCACGTTCAGCGACGCGTGCAGGCCCGGATGGAAGGCGCCCGAATAAGGCTGGGGCACGCGCACATAGACGCGCATCCGCCCGATATCGGCGACGGTGAACAACGGCGTCGACGCGGCCGTGCCCGCGGTGACGAGCGCGCCGATCTGAGTCGACCGGCTGGTCACCACGCCGGAAAAGGGCGCGACCAGCCGCGTGAAGCCCTGCAGCGCGCCGAGCCTGCGGACATTCGCGCTCGCCGCATTGGCGATGGCGGTCTTGGCGGCGAGATCGCCGATCTTCTCGTCGGTTTCCTGCTTCGACACCGCGTCCTTCGAGAGAAGATTGTTCCAGCGCGCGGCGGTCGACTGGGCAAGCGCGCGATTGGCCTGGGCGGTCTGGAGATCGGCGCGGGCGGCGGCGACCTGCTGGTCGACTTCGGGCGCGTCGAGCACCGCGAGCACCTGCCCGGCGCGGACCGGGTCGCCGATATCGACGAACCAGCGGCTGATATAGCCCGTCGTCCGGGCATAGATGGCGGCGCTGTTATAGGCCTGGACGCTGCCGGGCAGGGTCAGCGCATCGGCCTTTTCCGCAGGTGTGGGCCGGATGATCGTGACGACGGGGGTGGATTGCGCCTCGGTCCAGGTCGTCAGGCTGCTCTCGGCGCGCATCCGGCTGACAATGCCGAACGCGACGACCAGCAGCGCGACCACCACCGCGACGATCGCATAGGTCCGCAAATGGCTTTTGGGTCGCGTATCGGGCGTATCGGTAGCGACGTCAGGCATGCACTTCCTCCAGCGCGGCGCCCGTGGCGGCGCGCCTGCTTTTCTTTTCCGCATCGCGGCGGTGCGCAATGCTGAAGATCACCGGCACGAACATCAGCGTCGCGATCGTCGCGACGATCAGCCCGCCGATCACCGCGCGGCCGAGCGGCGCATTCTGCTCGCCGCCTTCGCCCAGGCCCAGCGCCATCGGCAGCATGCCGATGATCATGGCGAGCGCGGTCATCAGCACCGGGCGGAACCGCGTCATGCCGGCCTCGAGCGCGGCCTTCATCGCCTCGCCATGTTCCGCCAGCCTTTCGCGCGCGAAGCTGACCACCAGGATAGAGTTGGCCGTCGCCACGCCCATGCACATGATCGCGCCGGTCAGCGCCGGCACCGACAATGTCGTGCCGGTGATGAACAGCATCCAGATGATGCCGGCGATCGCGCCCGGCAGCGCGGTGATGATCACGAACGGGTCGAGCCAGCTCTGGAAGTTCACCACGATCAGCAGATAGATCAGCAGGATCGCGCCGATCAGGCCGAAGAACAGGCCGGAAAAGGCCGTGTTCATCGTCTGGTACTGGCCACGCAGGGTGACCGTCACGCCCTTCGGCGCCTGGTCCTTCATCTGCTTCAGCACATGGTTGATGTCGCCCGCCACCGCGCCGAGATCGCGTCCGCTGGGCGTCGCGAAGATGTCGATCGCGGGGGCGATATTGTAATGGGAGACGATCGCGGCGGCATTGCCGCGCGACACGGTGGCGATGCCGCCCAGCACCTGGGACCCGGCATGGCCGGCACCGGTGATCGGGATGTTCTGCAATTCGCTGAGCGAGCCGACGCGATATTCCGGCGTCTGCGCGACGACTGAATAGGACACGCCGTTTTCCGGGTTGAGGTAAAAGACCGGCGAGGTCTGGCCCGATCCGGCGAGCGCCCCGGCCAGGCCGTTGGTCACGTCGCGTTCGGTCAGGCCGAACTGGCTGATCCGGCTGCGATCGACCGCGACGCGCATCTCGGGATAGCGCGCGCTTTGCTGGATGCGCGCATCGGCCAGGCCGGGGATCGTTTGCAGCCTGCGCAGGATGTTGCGGGCATAAGCGTAATTGGCGGCCTGGTTGCGCCCGCCGGTGATCTGCACGTCGATCGGCGCCGGCGCGCCGAAGTTCAGGATCTGGCTGGTGATGTCGGCGGGCAGGAAGGAGAAGGTCGTGCCCGGGAAGGCGCGCGGCAATTCCTCGCGCAGCTTGCAGACATAGCCTTCGGTCGGGGCATGGTCCTTCGACAGCTGGATCAGGATGTCGCCGTCCTGCGGCCCGATCGTGCCCGAATTGTTGTAGACCAGGTTGATGCTGCTGAACGCCAGGCCGATATTGTCGACGATCGAGACCAGCTGGTCCGCCGGGATGATCTGACGGATGCGGCGCTGGATGCGGTCGAATTCGGCCGAGGTCTGTTCGATGCGCGATCCCACGGGCGCGCGGACATGCAGGGTTATCTGCCCGGCATCGACCGAGGGGAAGAAATTCTGCCCCAGGAACGGCACCAGCAGGAACGACAGCAGGACGATCGCAAGGAAGCCGATCACGAACCGCCGGCCGGCGCCCAGCGCCCGCTCGAGCAGGCTGCCATAGCCGGCGCGGATCCGCTCGAACCGCGCCTCGAACCCGCGCTGGAACCGCACCAGCGGGTTGCGCGAGGTTGGGCTGCCCGCTTCATGGATATGCCCCGGCGCATGCGGCTTCAGCAGGAACATCGCCATGGTCGGCACCAGCGTGCGCGACAGGATGAACGACGCGATCATCGCGAACACCACGGCAAGCGCCAGCGGCACGAACAGGAAGCCGGCGATGCCCGGCAGGAAGAACATCGGCACGAACACGATGCAGATGCACAGCAGCGAGACGAACGCCGGCGTCACGATCTGCGCCGCGCCGTCGAGGATCGAGGGGACCACGCCCTTGCCCTGCTCCATGTGCCAGTTGATGTTCTCGATCGTCACCGTCGCATCGTCGACCAGGATGCCCACCGCCAGGCTGAGCCCGCCGAGCGTCATGATGTTGAGCGTCTGCCCGGTCGCCGCCAGCGCGATCAGCGCGGCCAGGATGGCGAGCGGGATCGAGATCGCGATGATCACCGTCGAGCGCCACGACCCCAGGAACAGCAGGATCATCAGGCTGGTCAGCGCCGCCGCGATCGCGCCTTCCCTGACCACGCCGTTGATCGCTGCCTTCACGAACAGCGACTGGTCGCCGATCGGCACGATCTTCAGCGTGTCGGGCAAGGTCGTCTGGATATTCGGCAGCGCGTCCTTGATCCCCTGGACGATCGCCAGCGTGGAGGTCGCGCCGTTCTTCAGGATCGTCATCAGCACGGATCGCGATCCGTCGACATGCACGACATTGGTCTGCGGCGCGGTGCCGTCGCGCACATGCGCGATGTCGCGCATATAGATGGTGCCGCCATCGACCACCTTGACCGGCAGCGCGTTCAGCTCCTCGATCGATCCCGGCGCGTTGTTGAGGCGCACGGTATATTGATAGCCGCCGATCTTCACGAAGCCGGCCGGGTTGATCTGGTTCTGCGCGGCGATGGCGTTGGTCACGTCCTGCGCCGACAGTCCCTTGGACTGCAGCGCCTGCGGATCCATGTCGATCTGGATCTGGCGCGATCGTCCGCCCGAGGGATAGGGGATGGCGGCGCCCGGTACCGTGACGAGGCCGGGGCGGATGCTGTTCTGCGCGAGATCGAACATGCGCCCTTCGGACAGGCCCTTGCCCGACAGGGCGAGCTGCAGGATCGGCACGGTCGAGGCATTGTAATTCAGGATCAGCGGCGGCGTGGTGCCGGGGGGCAGCTGGCGCAGCACCGATTGCGACACCGAGGTCACCTGCGCGGTTGCGGTGCGGATATCGACGCCGGGCTGGAAATAGATCTTCACGATGCCGATGCCGGGCATCGACTGGCTCTCGATATGGTCGATGTCGTTGACCGTGGTGGTCAGGATGCGCTCATAGGGCGTGATGATCCGGCCCGACATGTCGTCGGGCGACAGGCCGGCATAATTCCACGCCGCCGCGATCACCGGCACCTTGATCTCGGGGAAGATGTCGACCGGGGTACGCGCGGCCGAGAGTATGCCGACGATCGCGATCAGGATCGCCATGACGATGAAGGTCAGCGGCCGCGTCAGCGCGACCTTGACGATTCCGATCATTTGGGTCCGATCATGGCGGATCTCCGGGCCTGGGGAGGCGCAACAACTGAGTCTTCCGGCGCCGAATGGGCCTTTGCTGCACGTGCGTCCAATATGATTTGACCCCGGATCAAGACGTGGGACATATCGATTATGGAGCTTCGCCACCTGCGTTATTTCGTTGCCGTCGCCGATGCGCTGCACTTCGGCCGGGCGGCGGCGCAGCTCGGCGTGTCGCAGCCGCCACTCAGCCAGCAGATCCGCGCGCTCGAGGACCTGCTCGGCGTGCGCCTGTTCGAACGCAGCAGCCGCAAGGTCGCGCTGACCGAGGCGGGCCGCGTCTTTCTCGACCAGGCGCGGGCGACGCTGGCCCAGGCCGAGCATGCTATCGACGTCGCGAAGCGCGCCGCGCGCGGCGATTTCGGCAAGCTCGCCATCGGCTTCAATCCGTCCGCGCCCTTCGTGCCCGCCGTCGCCCGCGCGATCTTCGCGTTCCGCCAGCTTTATCCCGACGTGCGGATCGAGCTGTTGGAGCTGTCCCCCGGCGCGCATGTCGCGGCACTGGCGGCCGGCGATATCGACATCAGCTTCCTGCGCAGCCCGACGCCGCCGGTGGTGCCACCCGGCATCGTCGCCACGCATGTGCTGGAGGAGCGGCTGTTCATCGCCATGCGGTCGGACCATCGTCTCGCCCGCAAGACCAGCCTGTCGTTCCGCGATCTGCACGGCGAGCCGATGATCTTCTACGCGCGCGACCAGAAGGGCAGCTTCGCGACGAATTTCCTCGAAATGCTTCATGCGGAAGGCGTCGACCCGCTGGTGGCGCAGGACGTGCGGGAGATTTCGACCATGTTCGGCCTGGTCGTCGCCGGCCTCGGCGTCGCGGTGCTCGCTGAATCGCTCTGCGCGCTGCAGCCGGCGGGCCTCGCCTATCGCGCGCTCAGGGGCAAGAAGGCGATCTCGTCGCTATGGATTCTCAGCGCGAAGGATGCCGAAGGGCTCGCCGCGCGGCAGTTCCTGGCGGTGCTGGAAGACGCGGGGCAGCCGTCGGACCGCCCCGCGCCATGACGTCAGTTGCGTAGCGAGCGGAAGGTGGCGCGCAGGTCTTCAGTGAAGGCCTGGGGCTGTTCCCACGCGGCGAAGTGAGTCCCCCTGGCGTGGCGCCTGTAGAAGACGAGGTTGGGATAGGCCTTGCGCGTCCAGCTTTCCGGGGCCTGGTAGATCTCCTCGGCAAAGGCGCTCACCCCGGTCGGCAGCTCGATGCCCTTGGGCGCGAAAAACGCCAGCTTGCTTTCCCAATAGAGCCGCGCCGAAGACACTGCGGTGTTGGTCAGCCAGTATAGTGTGATATTGTCGAGGATATCGTCGCGCGTCAGCCCTTCGCGCGCGCCGTCGAACACGCGGGCGATCAGCTTGTAGCTTCTGATGTCGTGATCGAGCATCCACGCGGCGAGGCCGACCGGCGAATCCGCGAGCGCGTAGAGCGTCTGCGGCCGTCCCGCCATTTCCTGCGCGTAACCCAGGCCGTGCGCGTAGAAATCGACCAGCTGGTCCCACGCATATTTCTCGTCCGCCGACAGGCCGGCCGGTTCGGGACCGCCGGGCAGCAGCGCGGAGATGCTGTCGGGCACCGTCGCCGGCATGTTGGTGTGAATCCCGACCAGCCCGGCCGGCTTCTGCAGCGCCATCTGCTCGGTGACGGCATTGCCCCAGTCGCCGCCCTGGGCGACATAACGGGTATAGCCAAGGCGGGTCATCAGCACGCCCCAGGCCCGCGCGACGCGTTGCGGGTCCCAGCCGGTCGCGGCCGGCTTGCCGGAAAAGCCATAGCCCGGAAGCGACGGGATCACGACGTCGAACGCATCCGCGGCGGTGCCGCCATGGGCGGTCGGGTCAGTCAGCGGGCCGATGACCTTGAGCTGCTCGATGATCGACCCGGGCCAGCCATGAGTGATGATGACCGGCAGCGCACCGGGATGCTTCGACTTCACATGGATGAAGTGGATGTCCAGCCCGTCGATCGCGGTGATGAAGGCGGGATAGGCGTTGAGCTGCGCCTCGGCGCGGCGCCAGTCGTGATGATGCTGCCAGTAATCGGCGACCTTCTGCATCGTCGCCAGGGTCACGCCCTGCGTCGTATCGCTCACCGTCTCGCGCTCGGGCCATTTGGTGGCGGCGAGACGGCGGCGAAGATCGGCCAGCGCTTCGTCCGGCGCGCGATAGTGAAAGGGACGGATCGACGCGTCGCCGGCCGCTTCGCTGGTTGCCGTGGCGGCACCGATGACGAAGCTGGCCGAGGCGGCCATCTCCGCCTGAGCGGCGCCCGGCGCCGGGGCCTGCGCATCGGCATGCCCGGCAGAGGCTGGCGCGGTGGTTTCGGCATGCGCGCTACCGGACAATATCGCGCCGAACGCACCTACCATGGTCGATGCCAGGAGCTGGCGCCGACCGATCGAACTCCATAACAAGCCCATGATCATTCTCCCCGTTCAGGGCGGGCAGGAATGATGCGTTCGCTTCGAATAGGACCCAGGTGACAGCGCACGCGCTACGGTCCCCGCCCGTGCGGGTATCGTGCCTGACGCCGGCCGAGTCGGTCAAATCGGATCGATCGCACCGGACGTTGTCCGGTCGGCATGTCGTGCCCGGTTGCGGTGGACGCTGGCCTGGACGCGGCCATCTGGAATCCCGATGCATTGACACCCGCTCGGGCCGCCGCGAGGATCGGCCTGTCGGCAGCCAGGCTCCGAGCCGTGTGACGAGGAAGTATCTCGTGGTAGAGTTGACGGACCCGACCGCTGCTCATCGCTGGCCCGCGACAGCAAAAACGGGTGTGTCGAGCGCGATCTCCCTGGCGTGGCTGCTCGACCCGGTTTCGCCCGCGACATTCGTGGCGGACCATTGGGAGCGCGCGCCGCTGTTCGTCAGCCGCTCCAGTCCCGGCCATTATGCCTGCCTGCCGGGCCTGAACGAGGTCGATGAACTGATCACCGCGACCGCGTCGCGCTCCCCGGGCATGACGGAAGATGTGCGCATCATCAGGACCGATGAAAAGGGAGAGCTTTCGGTTCGGCCGCCCCGCATGCTCGAAAACGGATTGCCGGATATCCAGGCGATGTACCGGGACTATCAACATGGCTGCTCATTGTCGGTCAATCATCTGCACCGCCGATCGGCTTCGCTTGCCCGGCTCTGCGGCCGCCTGGAGGAGGATCTCCACCATCCGATCGGGGTCAATCTCTATCTGACGCCGCGCGGATCGCAGGGTTTCCAGCCCCATATCGACACGCACGACGTTTTCATCCTCCAGGTCCATGGCACCAAGGACTGGTATTATGCCGAGCCCGACGACGCGCTGCCGCTGCCGTCCATGAAGCCGCCATGCCATCATCGGCTGGACAGATATCGCAAGATCACGATGCGGCCCGGCGATCTGCTGTACCTGCCGCGCGGATTTCCGCACTTCGCCAAGGCCACCGCAACGTCCTCGCTTCACTATACGGTGGGGCTGGAGCCATATCGATGGATCGACTTCATGTATGATGCGCTCCAGGAAATGGCGCATTCGGACGTCGCATATCGTCATGCCCTTCCCCCCGGCTTTTCCGATCGGCCGGTGGACGGTGCCAGCCCGCGCGCCTTTGCAGGCGAGCTGGTCCGCCAGCTGCAGGACGACGGGTTCCTGGCGCGTGTCGGGCAGCGGCTGGAGGCGCGAAGGCTTCGGCCGGGCAAGGCCACGCCGATCGGGCATTTCGCGTCCATCGACGCGGCCCAAAATCTTGCCGCTGAATCCGTCCTGGTCCGCGTCCCGGGCGTCCATTGCCGAGTCCGTCGTACCGAAGATGCGGCCATTATCGATTTCACCGGAAACTTCGTGTCCGGTCCCGATTTTCTGATGCCATTGCTCCAGTTTATTGCCGAGAATCGCGCGTTTGCTGTAAAGGATTTGCCGGGTACGCTGGCGATGGCAGACAAGCTTGATTTGATTCGGCGTCTGATCGGCGAAGGCCTGCTGCACATCATCCCTACCCGCTAACCCGGACGTCCAAGGAGGAAGTGCCATGACCAGCGACACAACCCCATATCAGCAGCCCGGCCCATCACATCAGTCCGGCAGAGCCAAGGGCCCTATCGCGGGCGACGACCTGCCCAACGACGCCGAACTGGTGTTCAGCGAATGGCTGGCGAGCCTGGAATATCAGGATGGTCGATATCATGAGAAGGTCATCGGATTGCTCGCCCGCGAGGCGATGAAGGACGAGGCTTTCAGGCACAAGGTCGTGGCCGATCCGGCCGGCGCCTTGTACGATCTCGGATCGACCCTGGCCCTGCCGGAGGATTTTTCGATCAGGTTCCTGGAAAATACCGACAAGGAGCTGAACGTCGTCCTGCCGCCGCTCGCCTCGACGATAACGGACTATCTGGAAACGCTTGGCCGGGAGGACGCCGATTATCCGATAGCATTGCGCGATCGCCTCCAGTCGCGCACCGCCGCGCGGATGCCCACGCTGTTTCAGGACGACTGGAATCTGAGCGACGCGGGCGATGATCTCTCTTTCCTGATGATCGCGCCGCCTGGCTGACCCCTTCGGCGCGTGTTCATCTCATCGCCGCGTTGGCTGCCGATATCGTCGGCCATCGAGGCGACGCGGCCTAGAGTAGCTTGCATTAAATCAGAGCCACTACCACCCGTTCGTCCTGAGTAGCCATCGAGGTGCCGCGCAGCGGCGTATCGAGAGGGCGTATCGAAGGACAGGTTCCGCGCGACAACCTGTCCTTCGATACGGGCTCTCGATACGCCTTCGGCACCTCGATCCCTACTCAGGACGAACGGATCAGATTTAACGCTCGCCTCCCTAGAGTCTGATGACTTTACCTTTACCCGTTCGTGCCGAGTGAGACCGAGTAGCGCCGCAGGCGCGTATCGAGGGCTCGTATCGAGGCACTGTTCCGGGCGACACCTGTCTCTCGATACGCCATCTCGCTACGCTCCTGCGGCGCTACTCGATAGCTACTCGAGACGAACGGCAGGGACCGGATCGACCTGAAGTCATCTCGCTCTAAGCGTGTGAAACGGCGGCCCAGTCCAGCCCGAACCGGCTCAGATATTTGCGCAGCCGGTCGGCGTCATTGGCGCTGCTCCGCCGGGTGCGCGACGCGGCAAAAAGGGTGCGGCCGGCTTCGGACAGCGATCGGCTGGTGCGGCAGACGCGAATGGTCTCGGCGAGCTGAACGCGGTCGAACGGGTCGATGTCGGCAAGCGCTTCGGCATCGAGCAGCTGGGCGAGCACACCCAGCCCGTCGTCGGTCTGGCCCGACCACAGGCGCTTGAGCCGGATGATTTCAGCTTCGACGCAGTCCAGATCGATCCGCCCCTTCGGCGAGAGCGTCGCCATGCGCGTCACGCTGGCGGCAAGGTCGCGAAAATTGCCGGGCCAGCGCGCATCCGCGCCGGTGGCGAAGGCCAGATAACGCTGGCGGGCTTCCTTGTTGAAGCTGGCGCGATCCCCCTCGCGCTCGGCGAAGCGATCGAGTTCATAGTCGAGATTGGGCTCGATATCCTCGCGCCGGTCGGCAAGGCCGGGCAGCGTGAAGGTCCACAGGTTGAGCCTTGCGTAGAGATCGTCGCGAAAGCCGCCGGCCGCCACCGCGTCGCCGAGATCGCGGTTGGTGCCGGCGATCAGCTGGAATTCGGATGCCGCTTCCTTGTCCGCGCCTACCGGCAGGAAGCGCTTGTCCTCGATCGCGCGCAGGATCATCGCCTGCTCGTCCAGCCCGAGCTCGCCGATCTCGTCGAGGAACAACATGCCCTTGTCGGCGGCGCGCAACAGGCCGGGGCGGTCAGCGACCGCGCCGGTGAACGCACCCTTGCGGTGGCCGAACAGCGCCGACATCGCGCCGTCGCCCTTCAAGGTCGCGCAATTCACTTCGACGAACGGCCCGGCGACCTGGTGTTTCAGCTTCTTGAGTTCATAGATGCGGCGCGCGAGCAGGCTCTTGCCGGCGCCGGTCGGGCCCATCAGCAGGATCGGCGCCTTCGAGCGCAACGCGACGCGCTCGATCTCGTCGATCATGCGGTTGAAGGCGGCATTGCGGGTGTCGATGCCCGATTTGAGGAACGAGGTGCTTTCGGCGCTGGCCACCGCGAACCGCGTGGCGATGCTGTCGTAGCGCGACAGGTCCAAGTCGATCGTGTTCCAGATCCCGGCCGGGTTGAGCGACCCGCGCTCGGGCTGGGTCTGGAGCAGGCGGCCGGGCAGATACCGCGCCTCGGTCAGCAGGAAGAGGCAGATCTGCGCGACATGGGTGCCCGTGGTGATATGGACCAGATACTCCTCGGTGTCGGGATCGAACGGCTCCGCGCGGGCGAAGTCGAGCAGCTTGCCGTACACTTCCTCGAAATCCCACGGGTCCTTGAAGTCGAGCAGGCGCATTTCGACCGTGGTCTCGGGCGAGACCGCGGCAATGTCCTCGACGACATAGTCCGCGAGCCGGCGATGGGGGCTGCCGTGCAACAGGATGAAGCGATCGACCCGCAGGTCTTCGTGCATGGTCAGGCCCACGCTCGGCCGCCATTTATTCCAGCGCGACGGCCCGAACTTGGCGGCGTCGAGCGTCGAGCCCAGGAATCCGATGACGGTGAGCGGCTTCATTCTTATCCCATAGGATAAATTCCTATCTGTAGCGATAAGAAAGTGGATAAGCGCCGCAGCGGCTGTCGCGCCCGGATGTGGCGATCTTCTTGAATAATATCATTCATTATCAGGCAATTATGAAATTATCGGCCCCGTCTCGGCCGAACTGGCACGCGAACTGCTCTGTATCCGGCATCGAGCGAGGCGATATTTCGGCCTCCTTGGTAGCGGAGCAGAGCAGGGGCGGCCGGAATGGGCCGGCCGCCCCGAAGGATTTTCACAGGGCGTAGCTCAGGCCGCGCAGAGCACCGGCCTTGGGCGCCGGGGGTCGCAGGTTCAAATCCTGCCGCCCTGACCAGTAAGAGGAGTTGGACGATGGCCAACAAGGGACTTTTTGCTTCGGCGGTGGCGAAGCTCTTGCCGCGCACGGACACGGTGAACCGCGAAGGAGCGTCGGCCTATGCCTATGGGCCCCGGGAAAAGCTCGCGCAGCTTGCCGCGACCGGAACGCTGGCGGACAATTTTTACGGAGCGGCGGAGACGCAGCTGGCCGAGGTGCTCGATGCCGCCAGGGCGGTCGATCCCTATTTCGTGGCACAGGCCGCGATCTACGCTCGCAAGTCGGGGGCCATGAAGGACATGCCGGCCTTGCTGGCAGCCTATCTCACGGTCGCCGATCCCGATCTGTCGGTCGCGGTGTTCAATCGCGTGATCGACAACGGGCGGATGCTGCGCAACTTCGTGCAGATCATGCGGTCGGGGCAAGTCGGGCGGACGTCGCTTGGGTCGCGGCCCAAGCGGCTGGTTCAGCGCTGGCTGGAGCAGGCAACGATGCCGCAGTTGATGGCGGCGGCGACGGGCAAGGATCCGTCGCTGGCGGACGTCGTGCGGATGGTTCACCCCAAGCCGGCCGATGCCGCGCGCAAGGCGTTCTATGGCTGGTTGATCGGGCGTCCCTATGACGTTGCCGCTTTGCCTGCCGAGATCGCTGCGTTCGAGGCCTGGAAGGCGGACGCCACGCTTCCGCTGCCCCCGGTGCCGTTCGAATGGCTGACCGCTTTTCCGCTTACTGCGGAGAATTGGGCGGAGCTGGCGACGCGGATCGGGTGGCAGGCGCTGCGGATGAACCTCAACACGCTTGCGCGCAATGGCGCGTTCGGCGTGGCAGGGGTCACCGACGCGGTTGCCGCGCGGCTCGCTGACCCGGACGCGATCGCGAAGGTCCGGCCGATGCCCTATCAGCTGATGGTGGCATTGGGCCAGGTCGGCGAGGGCGTGCCGCTCAAGGTCCGGGCGGCACTGGAGGATGCGCTCGAGCAATCGCTCGTGCGGGTACCGCTGGTGCCGGGCAGCGTGGTCGTCTGTCCCGACGTGTCGGGGTCGATGGGGTCGCCGGCGACGGGTTACCGCAAGGGCGCCTCGTCGAAGGTGCGGTGCATCGACGTCGCGGCGTTGGTCGCGGCGGCGGTGTTACGGACCAACCGGGACGCCCGCGTGCTGCCGTTCGAACAGAAGGTCGTGAAGCTGAAGCTCGATGCCAATGCCCGCGTGGCCGTGAACGCGGCGAAGCTGGCGGCGGTCGGCGGGGGCGGGACGAATGTCTCGGCGCCGCTGGCGATGCTGAACGCCGAACGCGCGACCGTCGATCTGGTCGTCATCGTCTCCGACAACGAGTCGTGGGTCGATGCCGGCCGGCGCGGCTCGACGGCGACGATGGCGGAGTGGAACAAGCTGAAGCGCCGGAATCCGGCCGCGAGGCTCGTCTGCATCGACATCCAGCCATACGGGACCACGCAGGCGAAAAGCCGGGCGGACATCCTCAACGTCGGGGGATTCTCCGACGCCGTATTCGACACGATCGCGCGCTTCGTCTCCGGCGAGACGCGCGACTGGGTCGGGATCATCAAGCAAGTGGAGGTATAGGAACAAGCCGTGGCGAATGCCGACGGGATTACATTGCGCCAAGGGGAAACCCGAAAGTCCAGAGTAGAGCGCCCGGGAAGCAGCGATGCCGAACGGGAGATGGGGTTCGAGTCCCCCCGTTGCAGCGGTAGCTTAAGGACGTTCTCGTCACTCTTGTCGCCACGGCCGATTAAACATCACGGCGAATGCCGGGAAGGACTACACTATGACTGCGGGTGTCGCGGGTTCGAATCCCGCCCGCTCGAAAGAGCGGTAGCTCAGTCTGGATAGAGCACCGGTCCCCTCGGGGGCGGTCTTTCCCAATCCTCGTCGCCGTGGACGAGATCAACATGGCGAATGCCTGACGGACTACATCGACTTCTAATCGCCAGGTCGCGGGTTCGAGTCCCGCCGGGTCTTTCATGGGCCCGTAGCTCAGTTGGTAGAGCGGGGAAGTCCGTCAAACACCTGGTCGCCACGAACGCTAAAATCCGGCGAATGCCGCGCAAGGACTACATCCTCAAACGATGTCCCTCCGGGGGCTGTCCTTCGCACTTCTCGTCGCCGAAACCATTGAAAAGCTGGCGAATACCGGCGGGGCTACATCGGTAAAGGCCGAAAGGCCGAGCGGTTCGAATCCGCCCCGGAAGCAATTCCGGGATGTCCCGCCTAACCTTGTCGCCGGCACCGAAATTCAGTCGGCGAATGCCGGCGGGACTACAGGTCAGAGCACCTGCCGGAAGGCAGGAGGTCGGCGGTTCAACTCCGCCTCCGGGCAACCGGATAGCTCAGGGAAATGTCTCGCCATGCCTCGTCGCCGACACCATGATCGAACCAAGGGAGGTCGCGATGACCGAGACGACATATGACTACCAGCACGTCGAAGGCGGCGTACCGATCAAGATGTGGACGCGCGGCGTGCCGGTCGAGGACGGCGCGCGGGCGCAGCTCGCGCGCGCGGCGCAAATGCCGTTCGTGTTCCGGCATGTCGCGGTGATGCCCGATGTCCATATCGGCATCGGCGCGACCGTGGGGTCGGTGATCCCGACCAGGGGCGCGGTGATTCCGGCGGCGGTCGGCGTCGACATCGGCTGCGGCATGATGGCGGCGCGCACCTCGCTGGTCGCAAGCGACCTTCCGGACAATCTGGAGGCGATCCGCTCGGCGATCGAGCAGGCGGTGCCGCACGGCCGCGCCGTGGGACGCAGCAAGCGCGACACTGGCTCATGGGGCGATCCGCCGCCGGCGATCGTCGAGGCCTGGGCGACGCTCGTCCAGCGCTTCGATCGGCTCACCGAGAAGCATCCGCGGCTGAAGAACACCAACAACCTGGTGCATCTCGGCACGCTCGGCACCGGCAACCACTTCATCGAGCTGTGTCTCGACGAGGAGCAGCGGGTGTGGGTCATGCTGCATTCGGGGTCGCGCGGCGTCGGCAACGCGATCGGCACCTTCTTCATCGAGCTGGCCAAGCAGGACATGCGCAAATGGCACATCAACCTGCCTGACCAGGATCTCGCCTATTTCCCGGAAGGGACTGACCATTTCGACGAGTATGTCGAGGCGGTCGGCTGGGCGCAGGACTTCGCCGCGCTCAACCGGCGCATGATGATGACCAATGTCATGCGCGCGCTGCGGGGCCAGATCGCCAAGCCGTTCGAGGCGGAGATGGAAGCGGTGAACTGCCACCACAACTACGTCCAGCGCGAGAATCACTTCGGTGAGAACGTGCTGGTCACGCGGAAGGGGGCGGTGCGTGCGGCAAAGGGCGTGATGGGCATCATCCCGGGATCGATGGGCGCCAAGTCGTTCATCGTGCGCGGGCTGGGCAACCCGGAATCGTTCGACAGCTGCTCGCACGGCGCCGGTCGGGTGATGAGCCGGACCGCCGCCAAGAAGCTGGTGACGCTCGACGAGCATATCGCGGACACCGCGGGCGTCGCGTGCCGCAAGGATGAAGGCGTCATCGACGAGACGCCCAGGGCGTATAAGCCGATCGAGGCCGTGATGGCCGCGCAGGCGGACCTGGTCGAGATCGTCCACACGCTGAAGCAGGTGGTGTGCGTCAAGGGCTAGTCCCCTGCCGCACACCGCCCCATACGAGAAATAGCATGATCATCATCGATGGATCGGAAGGCGAGGGCGGAGGACAGGTGGTGCGCAATGCGCTCGCCCTGTCGCTGGTCACCGGCCAGCCGTTCCGCATCACCAATATTCGTGGGCGTCGCGAGAAGCCCGGCCTGATGCGCCAGCATGTGACCGCGGTCGAGGCAGCGCTGACCATCGGCGGCGCGGTGTGTGAAGGCGTGTCGGTCGGATCGTCCGAGCTGAGCTTCACGCCCGGGCGGGTCGTGCCCGGCGACTATCGCTTCGCGGTCGGCACGGCGGGCAGCACCGGCCTGGTGCTCCAGACCATCCTGATGCCGCTGCTGCTTGCGGACGCGCCGTCCCGGATCGTGCTGGAGGGCGGCACGCACAACATGATGGCGCCGCCCTTCGAGTTCATCGAGCGCGCGTTCCTGCCTGTCATCAACCGCATGGGGCCGCACGTCTCCGCGCGGCTGACCCGGCACGGCTTTTTCCCGCGCGGTGGCGGGCGGATCGACATCGACGTGACGCCCGGCAAGCTGACGGCGGTGGAGTGCAGCGATCGCGGCGGGCTGACCGCCGTTTCCGCCACGGCGCTGTTCGCCGGCCTTCCGTTCGACATCGCCGAACGCGAGATCGGGACGGCGCGCAAGCTTCTGCCGGACTGGCCGGAGGAGGCATTCTCGGTGCGGCAGCTGCCCGCCGAGCAAGGGCCCGGCAACGCGCTGCTGCTGGAGGCGGCGTTCGACAACGTCACGGAAGTCGTCACGGGCTTCGGCAAGCTGGGCGTCTCGGCGGAGTCGCTGGCCAGGACAGCGGCGCACCGCATGGCGGGATTCCTGGCGTCGGATGCCTTTGCGGGCCCCTATCTGGCCGACCAGTTGCTGTTGCCCTTCGCGCTGGCGGGTGGTGGCAGCTTCACGACGGTCAAGCCGAGCCAGCATGCCCGCACCGCGGCGGAGGTGATCCGGCTGTTCACCGGCCAGCACTGGGTGTTCGAACAGCAGCCTGGTGGCAGCCATCTGGTGCGGCGGAGCTAGGGCGATTTCGAGCTGGTGTGATTCTCACCAGCGCCTCGACCGGAAGTCCGTCCAAACCTGCCGTCATGCTGAACTCGTTTCAGCATCCAAGGTGCAAACAACCGATGCCGCCGCTTGTTGAGCGTTGGATGCTGAAACGAGTTCAGCATGACGGAGGTCAATATTATCGAACGACCTTCAGTTACAGGACACCAGTCCCGTTCGCCCTGAGCTCGTCGGGGGGGGGCGCTGCCACCTGGCCGCGCCTCCCCCGTCGATTCAACGTTCTCGCTTCCCGGTCCAGTCCCTGTCGCGATGGGGGCCTGTGCCGGGCCGGAGCGCCGGCGGGCGGGAAGATGATCCCTAGTCAAAAACATAGGGGTCGCGAAATTCATTACTTGCCAATATTATTTCCCAACGCCGGCACGATGGATCTCACGGCGAACCGCCGCTATCCTTGGCGAGCCGGCCGCGTAATGCGTATGAAGTCGACGTTCACGCCGCACCCGGAATCGAAAACGCCCTCTGCTTGATGCCTCTTATAATTCGCCTCCGCGGCAAAGACGATCCTGTGGTGATCTGTCGGCAGTCGAAGAGATACATGAATGTACTGATCCTTTACCTCGATGGTCCGGTCAGTTGCCCTGTGCGATATCTGCCTTTCGCAGCGCTCAACGAGGGGAGGCGCCGCCAGGGCAAGGAACCCTCGCATAATTCGCTCAAGTATAGATGCGGTCACGTCGATCGAACGCACCCGCTTCAACGCTGCTTTACAAGCCCAACACACCTGCTAGCCTTCCCCCAAGCGGAGGGAATCATGCTGAAGATCGAGAAGCTCACTCATGTCTATGGCAATGGCACGCGCGCGCTCGACGGCGTCGACCTGACCATCCCGCCCGGCATGTTCGGGCTGCTCGGCCCGAACGGCGCCGGCAAGTCGACCCTGATGCGCACCGTCGCGACCCTGCAGACGCCGACCTCGGGCTCGATCAGCTTCGACGGCCTCGACGTCATCGCCGAACCCGAGAAGCTGCGCCGCACGCTCGGTTATCTCCCGCAGGATTTCGGCGTCTATCCGCGCGTCTCGGCGTACGACATGCTCGATCACATGGCGGTGCTGAAGGGCATTGCCGGCCGCGGCGAGCGCAAGACGACGGTCGAGGGGCTGCTCCACCAGGTCAATCTCTGGGACGTGCGCAAAAAGGCGCTGGCCGGTTTCTCGGGCGGCATGCGCCAGCGCTTCGGCATCGCCCAGGCGCTGATCGGCGGGCCGAGGCTGATCATCGTCGATGAGCCCACCGCCGGCCTCGACCCGGAGGAGCGCAACCGCTTCCTCAACCTGCTCGGCGAGATCGGCGACGATGTCGTGGTGATCCTGTCGACGCACATCGTCGAGGACGTGGCCGATCTCTGCCCGCGCATGGCGGTGCTGGCCAACGGGCGCATCCTGCTCGAGGGCGCGCCGCTCGACCTGATCGAGGCGACGCGCGGGCGGATCTGGGAAAAGACGATCGATCGCAGCGAGCTGGAGGACCAGCGCCAGCGCCACCGCGTCATCTCGACCCGGCTGTTCGCCGGCAAGACGATCATCCACGTCCTGGCGGACGCGGCGCCAGGCGCCGGTTTCCATCCGGTGTCGGGCGGGCTCGAGGACGTCTATTTCTCGACGCTCGATTCTTCGCGTCGCGCGGCCTGAGCGGGGTATCCGGCATGTTCGGCGGCGTCTTCGGCTTCGAGCTTCGCTACCAGATGCGCAACCCGGTCTTCTGGGTCGCAGTGGTCGTCTTCTTCCTGCTCTCGTTCGGCGCGACGACGATCGACCAGATCCAGATCGGGTCGGGCGGCAACGTCCACAAGAACGCGCCCTTCGCGATCGCGCAGGTCGTGATCATCATGTCGCTCTTCTACATGTTCGTCTCGACCGCGTTCGTCGCCAATGTGGTGGTGCGCGACGACGAGACCGGCTTCGGCCCGATCGTGCGGGCGACGCGGATCACCCGCACCGCCTATCTGCTCGGCCGCTATACCGGGGCCTATGTCGCCGCTGCTGTCGGTTTCCTCGCGGTGCTGGCCGGCATCTGGGTCGGCACCTTCATGCCCTGGGTCGACAGCGAAGTGCTCGGCCCGAACGCCTTCTCCTATTATGCCATGCCGTTCCTGTGGATCGGCCTGCCGAACCTGCTGCTGACCTCCGCCCTGTTCTTCGCGCTGGCGACCGCGACCCGGTCGATGATGGCGACCTATCTCGGCGTCATCGCCTTCCTGATCCTGTGGACCATCGCCAGCGTCGTGCTCGATCGCAACCCGGCCTATGAACTGGCGGGCGCTTATGGCGAGCCGTTCGGCATCGGCGCCTTCTCCTATGCGACCAAATATTGGACGGCGGCCGACCGCAACACGCTGGTGCCGCCGCTCGACGGCATGCTCCTGTGGAACCGCGCGGTCATCGTCGCGATCGGGCTCGGCGCGCTGGCGCTGGCGACCGCGACCTTCCGCTTCGGCACCAAGGCCTCGAAGGCCAGCCGTCGCGCGCTGAAGCTGCAGCTGCAGGGCGACGCGCCGGCACCGTCCGGCCCGATCGGTCCGGTGCCCGTGCCCGGTTTCGGGCGCGCGACCGCGCTGGCCCAGCTCCGCGCGCGTACCCGGCTCGAGCTCGGCCAGGTGTTCAAGAGCCCGGCCTTTTTCGTGCTGATGGCGCTCGGCCTGTTCAACGCCGCCGGGGCGATGGTCGATTTCGGGGAGCTGTTCGGCACGCCCGTGCTGCCGGTCACCCGGGTGGTGATCGGGCTGCTGCAGGGATCGTTCGGCATCATCCCGCTGATCATCGCGGTCTATTATGCCGGCGAGCTGGTCTGGCGCGATCGCGACCGCAAGATCCACGAGATCATCGATGCCTCGCCGATCCCGGACTGGGCCTATGTCGTGCCCAAGGTGCTCGCGGTCATCCTGGTGATGTGCTCGATCCTGCTGGTCAGCGTCGTCGCCGGCGTGGTGGCGCAGCTGCTTCACGGCTATGGCGAGTTCGAGCTCGGCAAATATCTGCTCTGGTACGTGCTGCCCGACACGATCAACTTCACCCTGATCGCCGTGCTCGCCGTGTTCATCCAGGCGCTCAGCCCGAACAAATATATCGGCTGGGGCGTGATGGTGTTCTACTTCATCATCGTCCGCGTCACGCTGCGCAATCTCGGCTTTGGCGATGCGCTGTACAATTACGGCCAATCTCCCCCCGTGCCGCTTTCCGACATGAACGGCATGGGCAAGTTCTGGATCGGCGCCTGGTGGCTCCGGCTCTACTGGTCGGCCTTTGCGGTGATGCTGCTGGTGCTTGCCCATGCCCTGTGGCGCCGCGGTACGGAGACGCGGCTGCGGCCACGGCTGAAGCGTTTGCCGCGCCGTCTCGCCGGTCCGGCCGGGCTGGTCGGTGCCGCGGCGCTCGCGCTGTTCGTCGCCAGCGGGGTGTATATCTTCATCAACACCCATGTGTGGAATCACTATACCACCCAGGTCGCCGACGAAGCCTTCATGGCCGATTATGAAAAGGCGCTGCTGCCCTATCGGAAGCTGCCCCAGCTTTCGGTAACCGCCGCGCGCGTTGCGGTCGATCTGCGTCCGCAGGAACCGGGCCTCACCGCCAGGGGCGTGCTCACCCTCGTCAACAAGACGACGGCTCCGATCCGCGACGTGCATGTGCGCATGGGCGATCAGGTGACGCGGATCGGGTCGTTCGCCATTCCGGGGGCGACGCTCGTCCGCGACTATCCGAAATTCCAGTACCGCATCTATCGTCTCGCGGCCCCGCTCGCGCCGGGCGGCACGACCAGCCTGACCTTCCGCACCGAGCGCACCCAGCACGGCTTCCGCAACAGCGGCAGCGACACGCGCGTCGTGCAGAACGGCACCTTCGTCAACAATTTCGAATTCGTGCCGTCGATCGGCATCGACCAGAGCGGCATGCTGCAGGACCGGGTCAAGCGCCGTAAATACGGCCTGCCGCCGGAGCTTCGCCCCGCGAAGCTGGAGGACATGGCCGCGACGCGCTTCAACCAGCTCCGCACGGACTGGATAAAGACCGACATCACCGTCACCACCGATGCCGGCCAGACCCCGATCGCGCCGGGCTACAAGGTCAGCGACACGACAGCCAATGGGCGGCGCACGGCGCGGTTCGTCGTCGATGCGCCGATCCAGAATTTCTATTCGGTCCAGTCGGCGCGGTATGTCGAGAAGCACCGGATGCATGATGGCGTCGATCTCGTCGTCTATTACGATGCAAGGCACGGGGCCAATGTCGATCGCATGCTGGCCGCCTTCGCGCACGGGCTCGATTATTATCAGCCCAATTTCGGTCCCTATCAGTTCCGCCAGGCGCGCATCATCGAGTTCCCGGATTACGCGCAGTTCGCCCAGGCGTTCGCCGGCACGATGCCCTATTCGGAAGGCATCGGCTTCATCGCCGACCTCTCCGATCCGGAGAAGATCGATTACGTCACCTATGTGACCGCGCATGAGCTGGCGCATCAATATTGGGCGCATCAGGCGATCGGCGCGGACATGCAGGGCTCGACCATGCTGACCGAGACCCTGGCACAATATTCGGCGCTGATGGTGATGGAGAAGCTGTACGGCCGCGACCAGATCCGCCGCTTCCTGAAATTCGAGCTCGACCGCTATCTGCGCAGCCGCGGCGGCGAAGTGATCGAGGAGCTGCCACTCTACCGGGTCGAGAACCAGCAATATATCCATTACCGCAAGGGCTCGCTGGTCATGTACCGGCTGAAGGATGCGCTGGGCGAGGCACGGGTCAATGCCGCGCTGAAACGCTATCTCGAACGCTTTCGCTTCAAGGGCGCGCCCTATCCGCGCTCGCTCGACCTGATCGCCGAGTTCCGCAAGGGGGCGAGCCCCGAGGAACAGGCGCTGATCACCGATCTGTTCGAACGCATCTCGCTCTACGACATCAAGACCAGGGCTGCGGTCGTGAAGAAGCTGCCCGATGGCCGGTTCGAGACCACCCTGACGGTCGAGGCGCACAAGCTCTACGCCGACGGCAAGGGCAAGGAGACCGAGGCGAAGATGGCCGAGACGGCGGAGTTCGGCCTGTTCGCCGCGATGCCCGGCCGGGGCGCCTTCGCAAAGAAGGACGTGCTGCTGCTCCAGCGCCTGCCGCTCAGGACTGGGACTCAGACGATCAAGCTGGTGACGGCGACGAAACCGGCCTTTGCGGGTGCGGATCCCTATAACGTCCGGATCGATCGCAACTCCGACGACAATGTCATCGCGACGACGGAGTGAGGGTCAGGGCGTCGTCGCAAAACCGGCCGCCACGGCATAGACCACGCCCTCCCGGTGCGGATCGAGCCCGATCAGCCGGTTGAGCGCGCCGTCGCGAAAGCCGCCCATGCAGAGCGTCGCCAGCCCCAGTTCGACCGCCGCGAGGCAGAGATTCTGCGCGACATGGCCGGCCTCGAGCAGAATGTAGCGATAGCCCCGCGGCCCATATTTCTTCTGCGACCGCGGAAACACCGCGCCGATGCAGACGACGATATTGGCGTCGATAATGAACGGCCAGGTGTAGAAGATCGTCGCTGCCTCAGCCTGCCAGTCGCCGGCACGCACCAGTTCGAGCGCAGGCCCGCGCGCATCGAAATGATAGATGCCATCGGCCAGTCCCTCCACCTCGCGGAGCAGCAGATACAGCTCGAGCGGATAGAGGCCCCCCGCCGAGGGAACGCCCCGCCGGAGAAAGGCATGGCCGCCCTCAAGTGCGGCCCGGTCGACGATGCCATAGGCCGCGTGCAGCAGGTCGGAGAGCATCTGCCCGCTCATCGCCCGGTGCTCGAACGCCCGCACTGAATACCGCGCCGCCGCCAGCGCGACGACGCTGCCCGGGACAGGCGGCGGCAGCGGGATACGCGTCGCGTCGAGGTGATCCTTGAACTCCTGCGCAAAGGGCGCGCCGCGATAGGCCTGTTCGTTCAGCCAGGGCTCGGAATTGAGGTGGAACAGCCGGGAAAGCTGCATGGGATCGTCGATCGGCAGCATCGCAGCCATCAGGCCAGGGGATGGGGGCAGGGGTTGAGCGTCGCCTCGGTGCGCGCCGCGTCGCGCAGGCCCCAGGCGACCGGCGCGTCGAACAGTCGCGTGCCGCCCAGCCGGGCCTCGCCATGGCCGAAATGGATCGGCTGGAAACCCGTGGCGATGCAGCGGACGACGCGGATGCCGGTCGCGACGATGTCGGCCCCGGTGATGTCGACATAGGCGACCCGCGCGCCCGCGCGGACCAGCCCGTCGACGACCAGGTCGAGCGCCGCCGCGGGATCGGCGGTCTCTGGCCGGGGGAGATCGTCCAGCGCCACGCTGTCGCCCCGGTCGAGGAAATCGAACTCGCCCAGGTTGCGGCGGAGCGCATGGAAGGCGGGATGATCGTCCAGCCCGCGCACATCCTCATAGCTTCTGAGCCGCTCGGCATGGTCGGACTGCCCCGATCGCGCCGCCTCGCTCGGACGCGCCTGGCAGGCCTCGAACACCGCCTTGTCCAGCGCCGCGACCGGATCGACATCGCACCCCATGCCGATCACCCGCGCCGGCCCGTTGCCGGCCAGGTCGTCGAGCACCGCCAGCATCACATACGGCACCTGGTCGGTCGCCAGCCGGTAGAGCCGCAATTCCACCCCATGCAGCCGGTAATGCCGCGCGATCGAGGCCGCGTGGCACCCGTTCTGCGGTATCGCGATCCGCGTTGCCGGCAGCTGGTTCATCCAGCCGATCAGCAGCGCATCCCGCTCGATCACCTCGTAAAAACCGCTCAGGATCGCCCGGGTCAGATCGGCCCCTGCGGCAAGCCCGTTGGAGGTCGTCGCGGTGACATGGTCGGCCGCCAGCGGCATCGGCGTGACGAGATAGACCAGCCCCGCCGGCAGCGCGACCTGCGTGCCCGCAGGCAATTCCACGCCCCGGATCCAGGATATCGGCACCTCGGGCGACCAGCGAGCATAACGCGCGTCCGCCTCATATTGTGCGTCCGAATAGAGCACGCAGTCGGCCGGCGTGATCGCGTCCGGCTCGGCCGGGCCGGTCCACACGCGCGCCGCGTCCCAATGATAGGCGCTGTAGCGCTCCACTGCCTCGCCGATCGCCGAGAGCTTCGCCTGGGTCTCGGTCGCGCCCTTGCCGCCGCTCAGCCTTTCCGCCGCCGGCGCGGCGCGGAAATCGAAATGCGACAGCATCGCGGTGAACAGATGCGGCGGCACCGGCTCCTCCGCCCCGCGTTGCTGATGTGTGACCTCGGTGATGATGCCGGTCCGGCGGCTGACCAGCAGCTCCATCGTCCGTTCCGCGCCGGCGTTCATGCCGCGGCGCCCGTGTCGCACACCGGGCAGCCGGGCTTTTTCAGCACGACATGCTTCTCCTGCCGCAAGGTGAGCAGGCTGGTCACGATCAGCCGGCCGTTGAGCGCGGGCTCGGCGATGCCGGTCAGGATATTGACGGCCTCGGCCACCAGCATCCCGGCCAGGATCTCGGCGCCCCAGGCCAGATTCTCGCGCCTCGCGCCGAGATCGCGGCGCAGCCGGTCGAGCCGCCGCTCCAGCGCGAAGCGCGTCTGCGGATCGGCCGCCGTCGCCACCTCGCGCATCCGGTAGCACATATAGCAGGGGCCATCGGGCGAGGCGTCGAACCCCGGCCCGGCAACGACCTCGCTGCCTTCGAGCGATCCCGTCAGCCAGGCGACCCCGGCGCCGCGACACGCCCGATTGAGCTTCAGCGCGAGATTGAGTTCGCCGGACTCGAGGCAGGAGATGACGAGATCGCTGCCTGCGACCAGCGCGGCGATCGCCTCGCTGTCTTCGGGGCGGTCGCCCGCCCATGCGATCATCGGGTCAGGCATCGTAGCGGCCAGGCGCTCCGCCACCAGCTCGGCACGGTTGCGGCCATTGTCGTCCTCAGCGAACAGCCCCGAAAAATAGGGTGATGTCGCGTCCGCCATAGCGGGATCGATACACAGGATTTGCCCCACGCCAGCGGTGGCGAGCAGCCGCGCGACGCTTGCGCCCGCACCGCCCATGCCGAATATCGCGACCTTCGCTGCGGTCAGCCGCGCCTGCGCGCCGCGCCCCTCGGGCGCCGTCTCGTCGAGATAGCCGAGCTGAGTCGCCAGCCGCGCGGGCGGCTCCGGGGTCGCTGCGCCATCGATCAACAGGCCCTGTCCCGCCAGCATCTCGATCGCTGCCTCCAGTTCGTCGCGCGGAAAGGCGGCAGCGGCGGAATCGCAGATCTCGTCCACGCTGCGGGTGCCGTCGAGCAGGGGAAAGACGATCCGCTCGAACTCGCGAAAGGATCGCCCCTTCATGGTGAGTGACCGGCGCCACGACACGAAACGGAGCTGCTCCGCGCCCGATGGGTCGGGTGGCTCGGTCCAGGTGAGGAAGCAGCTAGGCAGCAGCGGTTTCTGCAACCCGGACCTCCCGCATGTCAGCCGCCGGGCGGTCCCGGAATACGGCAAGGCTCAGCACCCGGTCGCCATCGCGCGCGACCAGCCGCCGCGCGTCGAAATCGGCGACGATCGCCTCGATCGCGGCGTCATCGATGCCCAGGTCCCGGGCGACATGCGCCACGGTCGCGGCCCGATCGCACCGCGCATAGACAAGCGCGGCAAGCCCGGCAAAGTCGTGGCGCGCCGCCACGGCCGCTGACCGGCTGTCGAAGATGGTCAGGCGATCGCCGGCGAAATGCGCGTCGAGTCGCGGCGGCTCGGCAGCGGCGCGACCGTCGATCCATCGCCGCGTCTCGCGCTGCACCGGCGCCAGATAGGTCTGCGGATCGCGCCGGTCCGGGTAATCGAAATCGAAGAAATAGGCGAGTTTCGACAGGTCGCGCCGGCCGAGCGGGAAGACGTAGAAATAGGCCTGGGCCGGGCGCAAATTGGTGAAGCCGAACCGATCGGGCTCGCCGTGAAACGGGCTGAACCGGTCGAGCCGCACCATGCCGCAGGAACATGGCGGATCGAGATGCGTGAGCCGCGGGATCAGCGCGGCCATCCGCTCATATTCGGCCGGGTCCTCGCCCGGGAAGCCGCCCAGGATATTCCACGACACCTCGATGCCGACCTCGCGGCACCAGCGCATCAGCTGGATGTTCTGGAAGCCGGTGCAGCCCTTGCTCATCAGGGTCAGCACCGCGTCGGAGAAGCTTTCGATCCCCGGCTGGATCTGATTCACCCCGCCCGCACGCAGCTTGACCAGCTGCTCGAGCCGCAGATTGGCCTTCACTTCGTAGAACAGCTTCAACTCGTGCGGCGATGCCGCCAGGCGGGCGAACAGCGTGTCGATATAGCGCAGGTCGAGGATGTTATCGACGCAGCCGATATTCTCCGACTCATAATGGGTGAGCAGATAATCGATCTCCTCGAACACCCGGTCGGGCTTCTTGGACCGGAACACCATGGTGTCGCCGTTCAACCCGCAAAAGGTGCAATGATGCTTGGCGCCCCACCAGCAGCCGCGCGAGGATTCGAAGACGAGATGCCCCTTGAACAGCCCGGCTAGCGCGGAGGTGGAGAGATTGCCGAAATAGTCCTCGAAGTCGGGATAGGGCAGGGCGTCGAGATTGGTGACCGCGGGCGACCGCGCCGGCAAATTCACCTGGCCCTGCTGCAACACGCCGCCGATCGGCTGCGGATCGGCACCGCCCAGCAGGCGATCGAGCAAGGCGGGAAAGCTCAGATCGGCCTCGCCCGAACAGACATAGTCGATCCACGGGAAGCTGCTGATCAGCTGCAGCCCCATCTCGCCTTCGCAATTCGCCCCGCCGAAGACGATCACCGGCGGCGCGGGCAGCGCCTTCAGCCGGCGCGCCACCGCCAGGCAGGCACAGGTCTGGTGAAATACCGTCGAGAAGCCGACGATCCGCGGTTCGCGCGCCATGATCGTGGCGACGCACGCGTCGAGGAACCCGGCGACCTGCGTGCGCACGCGCATCAGCGCCGCGATGAAGGCGGGGTCGCCGCCCGCCATCGGGCCGAAGATATCGTCGAAATAATCGGCCGGCGCGGGGATGTCGTCGCCGAACAGGTCGTCCGCGAACACCCATTCGCCGAGCAGCATGTTGGGCGGGAATTCGGAGGCGACGCGCTGATAGTCGCCAATGCCCATCAGCCCCGCAAGATCGAGGTTGAAATAGATCGCCTCGGCTGAATGGCCCGCGCGGCGGACCTCGGGAATCAGCAAGCTGACTCCCATTGAGGGCCGCCCCACATCGGCGAACGGCATGATGGGAAAGACGACATCCACGCGCCGCACTCCCCGCTAAACGCTCGCCGCTTGTTCAGACCCTGCCCCGCGACTGCCGCCTGGAGCAGACACCGGGCTCAACCGCCCAGCGTGCCGAAGCCGCCGCCGCTGATCGGCCCGCCCGGCAGGCCGCCGCCGCATTCGTTGATGCACTGCTCGATCGTGCAGGCGCGAATGGTGCATTGCTGGACGACGGTACAGGCCCGGATGGTACATTGCTGGACGACGGTGCACGCGCGGATGGTGCATTGCTGCACCACGCAGGGATGGACGATGCATTGGTGCACGACACAGCTGGTCACGCACGGTTGCGGCTGCGGTATCGGTGTGAGCGCGGTCGCGCCCCCCTCGGCCGTGGGCGCCACGCCGCCATGTATCAGGGACGCGACCTTGTGATAGGCGCGCATCTCGTCTTCCGAGACGTGCAGGCCGCTCAACTTGTCTTCGAGCGCCGCAAGACGCATCTCGAGAGTCTTCTCGTCACTTGTTTCAGCCATGGCTGCCTCCATCAGTGTTCAGTAGACACGACAACGCATCAGCGCCAAGTTATTTGGCGCGAGTCGTTTTTGCTGGATTGCGGCTATAGTATCAGTTTCAGGAACATCTTCAACAAAAAGCGCAGAAAACCGATTGGAAACTATAGCAAGATTCCAACCTATCTTGTCGTTTCTGTCCAATTGCTGGCTGGCTAGCCTTCGGCGTCAGCCTTGAGTGCGGCGAGCAGCTCCTGCCACCACTGGCCATGACGCTGCAGGAAGGTCATGCCGACCATCCCATGCCGCGCCGCATGCGGCGCCGGGACGCTGTCCCAGCCGAGGTGCTCGACGGTGACGCGCGTCTCCCCGCCGATCGCCTCGAACCGCACATCGATCCGGGTCGACTGATCCTTGGTGAAGCTCGCCTGGCGCCAGGTCAGGCCGAGCCGAACGCCCGGCTCCCAGGTCGTCACCCGCCCGATCTCGAATATGGCGCCGTCCGCCTGGGTCTCGGTGAAGCGCCCGCCCTCCATCGGCTCGATCGCCAGGGTGCCGGGGCCCGCGCGGGTGAAGCTGAACAGCTGGTTGTGCCGCCACCAGAGATGGATCTCGCGCGTGAACGCCTCGAACACGCGGTCCGGCGCGGCCGCGATGCGCAGCGCGACCAGGACGCGCGAGCTCATGGCCGCGCCTCGACATGCGCCTTGAGCGCCGCGAGCTGATCCGCCCAGAGCTGTTCGGTCTCGTCTACCCAGGATTTGAGCCCCGCCATCGATCCCGCCTTCAGCGCATAGATGCGCACGCGCGCGTCATAGTCCGGATGTACTTCCTCGATCAGCCCGCCCGCCTTCAGGGTGCGCAAATGCCGGCTGAGCGCGGCGGGGCTAAGCCCGACGCTCTCGGCAAGCTCGCCGGCACGGTGCGGCCGGTCGCGCAGCAGCTCGACCACGCGCCGCCTTGTCGGGTCGGCGAGCGCGGCAAGCGTGCGATCGATCGCGGCGGCCGCGCTCAGGAGAACATCTCGATCTTGAGGCCGGTCGCCTTCTCCGACTCCTCGACCGAGAAGGGCCGCTTGTTCTGCGCGAAGGTCCAGACATGCCCTTCGGGGTCGCGGGCGCGATAGGTGCGGTCGCCATAGAATTGGTCGGTCGGTTGCTCCACGATCTCCGCGCCGGCCTCCACCGCGTGCGCGCAATGCGCGTCGATGTCGCTGTCCAGCTTCACATGCAGGCCCTGGCTGTTCTTGCCGCCGATGCTCGCCGGACTGGCGGTATAGTCGGCCCATTCATTGCCGATCATGATATAGCCATTGCCGAAGCTCAGCTGGGCATGGACCATCTTGTTGTCGGGATCGGTGATCAGCATGGCCGGCTCGAAGCCAAAGGCCTTTTCGAGCCAGGTGAAGGCCGCCAGCGGATCGCGATAGAAGATGGCGGAGGCAAGCGAGGCTTGAGTCATGAGATCATCCTTCACGAGTCGATCAATATTTAACGTTATAGGCAAATATATTCACGCAGGTCAAATTCGCGCGCGCCGCCTATGATCGTGCCAGGGAGATGTCTCATGCGGATCATGCTCGCCACACTGGCGATGGCCATCGCGGTACCGGCCGCGGCCGAGGACCGCGCGGCCTTGGTGGGTGTCTATGACGGCCACCAGACCGAGATGGGCGCCCAGTTGAGCCTGACCGCCGATGGCCGGTTCGAATACGGCCTGGTCTATGGCGCGCTCGACGAGGCGGGGCAGGGGAGCTGGGTGGTGAAGGACGGCCGCGTGCTGCTGACCAGCGACCCAGTCACGCCGCCGCGCTTCGTCTCCACCGGGCAGAAACCCGCGCCGGCCGGCACATTGCGCCTGTCGCTCGAGACGCCCAAGGGCGTGTCGCCGCACTATTTCGATGCGGTCGTCACCTCGGCGAAAGGCACCACCAAAGGCGGGCAGTTCACCGAGGAGGGCCTGTCGCTGCCGCTCGACGCGGCCGACCCGCCAGTCAGCGTACGGCTGTTGCTGCCGATGTTCGATCTGGCGGGCGATATGGTGCCGATCGATCCGACCCAAGGCTATTGGCTGAGCTTCCGCTTCGAGCCGAACGACATCGGCAAGGCCGATTTCCGCGAAACCGCACTGACGATCGACAAGGGCGACCTGGTGTTCGACCGCTTCGGTCGCACGATCCGGTTCAGGAAAGTGGAGTAACTATCTTCCCAACCACTCGCAGACGAAATCGCCGATGCCGCCCGCCCTAAGGCGTCGTCGGATCGCGCCGCACGGGCACCGGCGCGTCCTGCCAGCCGCCGCCCAGCGCCTTGAACAGGCTGATCTGCGCATCCGCCACCGCCGCGTCGGATTGGGCCAGCGCGGCGCGCGCATCGGCGCGGTCGCGCTCGGCCTGGATCAGTAGCAGGAAGCTGTCGGCGCCGTAGTCGAAGCGCATCCGGGAAAGCCGCGCCGCCTCGGTGCTTGCCTGGGCGGCGCGGGCAAGCGCCGCATTCCGGTCCAATGCCCCCGCATAGCGGGCCAGTGCCTGTTCGACTTCCTTCAGCGCGGTCAGCACCGTTCCGTCGAAGCGGGCGAGCGATGCGTCGGCGCCCGCCTCGGCCTGGCGGACACGCGCGCGCGTCGCGGTCATGTTGGGGAAGCTCCACGAGATCAGCGGCCCGAGCGACCAGGAGAAACCGGCCGGCTTGAAGATGTCGCCGGGCTTCTGCGCGCCGAACCCGACCGCGCCAAGCAGACGGATCGAGGGATAGAGATCGGCCGTCGCCACGCCGACGCGCGCCGTGTCGGCCGCCAAGGTGCGTTCGGCCGCGCGAACGTCGGGGCGACGGGCGAGCAGCGCCGCGCCGTCACCGACCGGCACCGTCACGGTCACGCGGGGCGGGGCGGTGCATTTGTCGGCATCGGCATCGATCGCTTCAGGCGTATGGCCGGTCAGCGCCGCCAGTGCGTAGAGCGCGGCGCGGCGTTCGGCCTCGAAGGTCGGGATCTGCGCCTGGGTGCTGGCGAGCAGCACATCGGCGCGTTGTACGTCGCGGCGGGTGCCGCGCCCGGCTTCGAACAACGTATTGGTCAGATCGAGCGTCTGCTGCTGCAGCTTCACCGTCTCGAGTGCGACCGAGCGTTGTGCAGCATTCGAGCAGGCCTGGGCATAGGCGCGTGTCGTCTCCGCCGCGACCGAGACCCGGGCTGCGTCGAGCTGCGCGGCGGCGGCATCGGTGTCGCCTCGTGCCGCCTCGATCGCGCGCGTCACGCCGCCAAACAGGTCGATCTCATAAGAGGAGTCGAAACCAAGCGAGTAGAAGTCGGTCTCGAACGCCTTGCCGGTCGGGCTCTGCGTCGCCGCGGTGCGGCTGCGCGTCGCCTGGGCACTGAGATCGGTGCTCGGCAACCGCGCGCCGCGCTGCTCGGACAGCACTGCCCGCGCGCGCGCGAGGTTCGCCGCGGCGGTGCGGATATCGGTATTGTGCGCCAGCGCGTCGGTGACGAGTCGGTCGACCACCGGATCATTATAGAGCTGCCACCAGTGATCGGGCAGCGGCGTCGCGGCGACGCTGTTGCTGCGGGTGGTCTCGGCGAATCCGGCGGCCGAACTGCTTGGCGTGGCGGGGTGCTTGTAGTCGGGGCCGACGGTGCAGGCGGACAGGGCGAGGACGCTGGCCACCACCCCTAATGCCTTCCCCGGCGAAGGCCGGGGTCCAGTTGGGATAGCTTCTCGATCAATCGCTGAGGTTCGCCCAACTGGACCCCGGCCTTCGCCGGGGAAGGGGAATGAAGCGGAATAAGAACGCATCATGCCGGCTCTCCCGCAGGCTCGGTATGCGGCGGCTCGGCCTTTTTGTGCGGGATCTTGCTCGACACCCATTCGCCCAGCTTGCGGCTGATGACATAGAAGCTCGGCGTGAACAGCAGGCCGAAGGTCGTCACACCGATCATCCCGAAGAACACCGCGACGCCGAGCGCCTGGCGCATCTCGGCGCCCGGGCCGGAGCCGATCACCAGCGGCAGCACGCCAAGGATGAACGCGATCGAGGTCATCACGATCGGGCGCAGGCGCTGCTCGGCGGCATGTTCGGCGGCTTCGTGCATCTCCATGCCCGCTTCCTCGTTCTGGCGGGCGAATTCGACGATCAGGATCGCGTTCTTCGCCGCCAGGCCGATCAGCACGACCAGGCCGATCTGGGTGAGGATATTATTGTCCCCGCCCATCAGGTTCACCCCCAGGATCGCGGCGAGCAGGCACATCGGCACGATCAGGATGACGGCGAGCGGCAGCACCAGGCTTTCGTAATTCGCCGCGAGCAGCAGGAACACGAACAGCACGGCCAGCCCGAACACCAGGCCGGCGGTATTGCCCGCCTGCTGCTGCTGGAACGCCAGCTCGGTCCATTCGAAGCGCATGCCCTTGGGCAGAGTCTCCTCCGCCAGCTTGGCCATGGTCTTCAGCGACTGGCCCGAGGAGAAGCCGCGCACGGTATCGCCCTGGAATTCGGCCGAAGGGTAGAGGTTGTAGCGCACCACGCGGTACGGGCCGCTGTCGTTCTTCAGGGTCATCACCGCATCGAGCGGCACCATCTGCCCGCTGGCGGAGCGGGTGCGCAGATGGCCGACATCCGATACCTGGTCGCGGTACGGCGCATCGGCCTGGGCGGTCACCCGATAGGTACGGCCGAGGAAGTTGAAGTCGTTGATATAGGTCGAGCCGAGATAGGTGCCGAGCGTCGAGAAGACATTCTCCACCGGCACGCCCAGCTGCTCGGCCCGCTCGCGATCCACATCGGCGAACAGGCGCGGCGTGCGCGTGTTGAAGGTTGTGAAGGCGCTGGTGATGCCCGGCGTCTGGTTCGCCTTCATCATCATCGCAAAGGCGGCGCCTTCCAGCGCCTTGTAGCCCAGATTGCTGCGGTCCTCGATCAGCATCTTCCAGCCGCCGCCGGTGCCGATTCCGCGCACGGGTGGCGGCGGCACGACCAGGATATTGCCGCCGTTGATCCCGCTGAACGCGCCGCGCAGCTCGTTGGCGATCACATCGGCATTGGCGCGGTCGGCATGCGGCTTCAGCGGGATGAACATCGCGCCCGCATTGGGCGCGGTCGAGAAGGTCGCGCCGTCGAGGCCGGCAAAGGCGACGGTCGCCTCGCTGGCCTTGTTGGCCAGCGCGATCTTGCCCGCCTGAGTCATGATCTCGGTCGTCCGCTGCAACGAAGCGCCCGGCGGCAACTGGATGACGGCGATCAGATAACCCTGGTCCTGCGCCGGGATGAAGCCAGTCGGCGTCGCGGTGAAGCGCCACCCGGCCAGTCCGATCAGGCAGACATAAACGATCCCGACCAGCGCCAGCGCCCGCACCGCACGCGCGGTGAACTTGCCGAAGCGCGTGCCGACGCGTTCGAAGCCGTGATTGAAGCCGCGCGCGAACCGGCTCGGCAGGCCGAGCACGCCCGCGCGAGGTTCGCCCTCATGCTTCGGCTTCAGGATGATCGCGGCCAGCGCCGGCGACAGGGTCAAGGACACGAATGCCGAGATCACCGCGGCCGACACGATGGTCAGTGCGAACTGCTGGTAGAACTGGCCGGAAATGCCGGGGATGAAGCTGGTCGGGATGAACACGCCGCACAGCACGAGCGCGATCGCGATCAGCGCGCCGGACACTTCGTCCATCGTCTCATGCGCTGCCTCGCGGGGGGTTAGCCCCTTTTCGTGCATCAGGCGCTCGATATTCTCCACGACCACGATCGCGTCGTCGACGACGATACCGACGGCGAGCACCATGCCGAACAGCGACAGATTGTTGAGGCTGAAGCCGAACACGGCAAGCATCGCCAGCGATCCGACCAGCGACACCGGCACCGCGATCAGCGGGATGATCGTCGCGCGCCAGCTCTGCAGGAACAGCAGCACGACAAGCGCGACCAGGATGATCGCCTCGATCAGCGTGTGATACACCGCCTCGATCGACGCCTGGATATATTCGGTCGGGTTATAGGGAATGCTGTACGCCATCCCCTGCGGGAAGCTCTTCGCTGCCTCGGCGATGTCGGCGCGCACGGCCGCCGCCGTGGTCAACGCGTTCGATCCCGGCAGCTGAGTGATGGCGATGCCGATCATCGGCTTGCCCGAGAGGAAGGCGTTGATGCCGTAATCCTGTGCGCCGATCTGCACCCGCGCGACGTCGCGCAGGCGCGTCAGCCGCCCCTGGTCGTCGCGCTTGACGATGATCTCGCCGAACTGTTCCGGGGTGGTGAGCCGCCCGGTCGCCTGGATGCCGAGCTGGAAGGCAGTACCGCCCTGGTTGAACGGCGGCGCACCGACCGACCCGACCGCGACCTGCGCGTTCTGCGCCCGGATCGCGGCGACGATCTCGTCGACGGTCAGGTTGCGCGACGCGGCGCGATCCGGATCGACCCAGACGCGCATATTGTAATCGCGCCCGCCGAACGCCCGCACGCCGCCGACGCCGGGGATACGCGCCATGCGGTCGATGATCTGCGTCGTCGCATAGTTGGAGACATATTGCTGCGGCAGCGAGCCGTTGGGCGAGGTCAGCGCGATCACCATCAGGATGTCGGGCGAATTCTTCAGCACGGTCACGCCGACCTGGCGGACCTCGGCCGGCAGGCGCGGCTCGGCGGTGGAGACGCGGTTCTGCACCAGCACCTGCGCCTGGTCGACATTGACGCCCTGCTTGAACGTCACCGTGATCTGCAGCGATCCGTCGCCGGTGGCCGACGAGGACATGTAGAGCATGTTCTCGACGCCGTTGATCGATTCCTCGAGCGGCGCGGCCACGGTTTCGGCCAGGGTCTCGGCGGTCGCGCCGGGATAATTGGCGGTGACCACCACGGTCGGCGGCGCGATCTCCGGATATTGCGCGACGGGCAGGCCGGGATAGGCGACCAGCCCGAACACGACGATCAGGATCGACATGACGGCCGCGAAGATCGGCCGCTCGATGAAGAAATGGGGGAATTTCACGGGATCAGTTCGCCGTGGCTTCGGACGGCGGCGGTGCCGTGTCCGGTTGCGATGTCGGGCCCGTGTCAGCCGCCTGCGGCTTCATCACGACCTTCTTTGCCTTTACCGCGGCGCCGGGCTGCAGGGTGGTGATACCCTCGATCACCACCTCGTCGGTCGGCGCCAGGCCAGTCTTGATGACGCGAAGGCCCTCGACCTGCGGCCCGGTCTCGACCGGTCGCGGCGATGCCTTGCCGTCCTTGCCGACGACATAAACTAGCTTGCGGGTCTGGTCGGTGATGATCGCCTCGTCAGGGACGAGCATCGCCCTGTAGGTGCCCGAACCGAGCAGGCGCGCCCGGCCGAACATGCCGGGCGTCAGGAAGCCATCGGGATTGGCGATCACGGCATGCGCGCGGATCGTGCCCGAATTGGTGTCGATCGCATTGTCGACGAACTCCATCCGCCCGCGCCAGCGAAAGCCGCTCTCGTCGGCGAGCTGAACCTGGACCGGATTGGGCGTGTTGCGGGACGAGCCACGCTCGCCCGTGCGGGCCTGGCGGATATATTTGAGGTAGAAGCTCTCGGCCCCCTCGAAGGAGAACCAGATCGGATCGGTCGAAACGACGCGGGTCAGCACCGTGGTGCCCTCGGTCGCGAAATTGCCCTTGGATACGCGCCGGTCGGATACCAGGCCGGTGATCGGCGACCGGACGGTGGTGAAGCCGAGGTTCAGCCGCGCGTTGCTGACATTGGCCTGCCCTGCCGCGAGATCGGCCGCGGCGCTGCGCACATTGGCCTGCTTCGTTTCATATTCTTCCTTGCTGATCGCCTGCGCGGCGAGCAACTTGTCGGCGCGGGCAAGCTCGGACCGGGCGTTGATCAGCGCGGCGTTCGCCTTGGCCGACTGCGCCTGGGCCTGGGCGAGCGCGGCGGCATAGGGCCGCGGGTCGATCGTGAAGAGCGGCTGGCCGGAGCGGACGCGCTGCCCGTTGACGAACAGTACCTGGTCGATCGTGCCCGACACGCGGGGGCGAAGCTCGACATCCTGGATCGCCTCGAACCGGCCGACATATTCGTCCCAGTCGACCACGTCGCGCTGCAGCGGCACGGCAACGGTGACCTGGGGCGGCGGCGGCGCGGGCGGCTTGCCGCTGCCCGAACAGGCAGACAAGGCGAGCGCCGCAGCGGAAATGAAGGAGGCCGAAGGCCAGCGGAAAACAGTCGGCATCGGTTGGCTCATCCCCTTGTCGGCCAGCTTCTTCTTTTTCCGAGCATCCCCGCAATGATCCTGGGTCTCGCGCCCGGCACATAGTCGTGGTGCAAGTGCGAACGTTGCGAGCGGTTTGCAAGGCCGATCCAGCCGATTTCGACCCCATATTAGCGCTAACATATTGCGGAGGAAGTGTAACTTTCTTTCCGCTTCTTTTCCCAACAATTCTCGTCGACCGGAAAATCGCGACCAGTGTGTCCATCGGGCGGCTCGCTCGGCCATATCGCGCGCTTCAGCAGGACGATGCAACAGGCGGCCCTTGGCAACCGCAGGCAACCGTGTTGCGGGATGCCGCAGGAACAATCCTGCCGGCGGCTGGTTCTCCTTTTCTTGGGCATCGGCCGGAGGGGGCTGGAACGATGGTAAGCGGGGAGGGCGAGGCGCAGCCGACGAGCAGGTTCGAGCTGCTCGTGCAGAGCGTTACCGACTACGCGATCTACATGCTCGACCCGAGCGGGGTCGTGACCAGCTGGAATGCCGGCGCGCAACGCTTCAAGGGCTATACCGAGGAGGAAATCCTCGGCCATCATTTCTCGCGCTTCTATACCGAGGAGGACCGTGCCGCCGGCTTGCCGGCGCGGGCGCTCGCAACCGCCCTGAACGAGGGACGGTTCGAAGCGGAGGGGTGGCGCATACGCAAGGACGGGACGCGTTTCTGGGCCAATGTGGTGATCGATCCGATCCGCGATACGGACGGCACCTTTATCGGCTTCGCCAAGGTGACGCGTGACCTGAGCGAGCGGCGGAAGGCCGAGGAGGCGCTGCGGCACAGCGAGGAGCGATTCCGCCTGCTCGTCCAGAGCGTGACCGATTATGCGATCTACATGCTCGATCCGACTGGCCTGGTGACCAGCTGGAATGCCGGCGCGCAACGCTTCAAGGGCTATACCGAGGAGGAAATCCTCGGCCATCATTTCTCGCGCTTCTATACCGAGGAGGACCGCGCCGCAGGGCTGCCCGAAACCGCGCTCGACACCGCGGCGCGCGAGGGCAGGTTCGAGGCGGCCGGCTGGCGCGTGCGCAAGGACGGCACGCACTTCTGGGCGTCGGTCGTGATCGATCCGGTGCGCGACCCGAAGGGCCGGCTGGTGGGCTTCGCCAAGATCACGCGTGACCTGACCGAGCGCCGCGAAGCGCAGCAGGCGCTGGACCTGGCGCAGGAGGCATTCTTCCAGTCGCAGAAGATGGATGCGATCGGCAAGCTGACCGGCGGCGTCGCGCATGATTTCAACAATCTGCTCGCCGTGATCATCGGCAGCCTCGATCTGGCCCGGCGCCGCATCCCCGAGGGAGCGGATATCGGCCGCTTTCTCGACAATGCGATGAGTGCGGCAGAACGGGGGGCGACCCTCACGCAGCGCATGCTCTCCTTCGCGCGCCGGCAGGAACTGAAGCTCGAAACGGTCGATGTCGGGAATCTGGTGCGCGGCATGGCCGAGCTGCTCCAGCGGACGATCGGTGCGGGAATCAGCATCGACACCGAATTCCCGCTCCGCCTGGCGCCCGCCCGTGCCGATCCGTCCCAGCTCGAGCTGGCGGTGATGAACCTGGTGGTGAACGCGCGCGACGCCATGCCAGACGGCGGCAGAGTGACGATCGAGGGCAAGCAGAGGCGGATCGGGCGCGGTGCGGGGCTGCAACCCGGCGATTATGTCCGCCTGTCGGTGGTCGATCGCGGCCAGGGCATGGACAAGGTGACGCTCGCGCATGCGATGGAGCCGTTCTTCACCACCAAGGGTGTTGGCAAGGGCACAGGACTGGGCCTGTCGATGGTGCATGGTTTCGCCGAACAATGCGGCGGCCGGCTGATCCTGAAGAGCCGTCCGGGCAGGGGCACCAAGGCGGAATTGTGGCTGCCGTTTGCGACGGCGGCGGCGGACCCCGATCCAGGCGACCAGCCGCCGGCACCTCATATGGCGATGGAGCCGCTGGTCGTGCTCGCGGTGGATGACGACGCGCTCGTTCTGACCAACACGACGGCGATGCTAGAGGAAATGGGGCACCGGGTGCTGCGCGCCGCATCGGCGCGGGAGGCGCTAACGATTGTCGAGCGGGAGACGATCGACCTGGTCGTGACCGATTACGCCATGCCGGAAATGACGGGGGCGGACCTCGTGGCCGCGCTCCCGGCCTCGATGCCGGTCCTGATCGTCTCGGGCTATGCGGAAATTCCCGCTGGCGGAGAGGCTATCGGCGCCAGGCTGACCAAGCCATTCCGTCAGGAACAGCTTGCCGATGCGATACGGGACCTGATGCTCCAACGCGAGGCGACGGTCGAACAATGACCGGCGAGGACACGCGCCGGCTTTCGTTATTTGGCGGCGGCGACCTTGTTCGCGACCCGGCTGCCCGATGCAGCCGGACCATGGGCCGCGGTGCGGGTCAGCTCGGTTTGCACCTCGTCGGCCCGGATCCGGTCCAGCAGGAACCACACTGCGGCGGACAGCAGGAAAAGCAGCGCGAAGGTGATCAACACCGGCACTGCCTCGCTGTCCTGTGCCGCGACCGCCTGTTTGGGCTGGTCGTCGGTCTGATCGGTCATACCGTTCCCCATTATCTGGCGGTGCAACGATGCTGCATTCCGCCGGTTCCCTCCGGGAATCGAGCGTATGCGGTCCGCAGGGGTTGAATCCCCGTCACACCGCGATCGCCGATGCCCCTTAATAGGGTCATGAGCGATATAGAAAGCCAAAGGCGTCGGAATGGTATCGCCGGGAGACGAAAATGCGGCAAACCCGTCCCTCGCCGGGCTTGAAACTTCCGGCGCGAAGAATCGTTCGACGCTGATGACCGCAACCGAATACGACTGCCTCGTCGATCGCAAGTCCCTCCCCGATACCGCCGTCCATGCCATTCGTGAATGCTGGTTCCTCGCCCGGAGCCTGGTTCCCGCCGGCAAGACGTTGCGGCGCCGCCTCGCCAACCGGGGCGGGCCGCGCATCCTGCTGCTCCCTGGCCTGTTCGCGACCGATGCGGCGATGCGGCCGATGCGCATGGCGCTGCGCTATGCCGGGTACCGCGCCTATCGCTGGGGCCTGGGGCGCAACATGGGCGCCTCGGCCGATCTGTTCGAACGCCTGGACGCGCGGCTCGACCAGTTGCAGCGTCGCGACGATCGTCCGGTGATCCTGCTCGGCTGGAGCTTTGGCGGGCTCATCGCGCGCGAATATGCCAAGGTCGCACCGCACCGCGTGCGCGCCGTCATCACCCTTGGCAGCCCCTTTTCCGGCGATCTCAGTACGACGATGCTCGCGCGGGTCTATGAATGGATCGCCGGCCACCGCGTCAGCGCGCCGCCGATCCAATGTACCCTGTCGGAAAAGCCGCCGGTCCCCACCGCCGCGATCTGGTCGCGCTGCGACGGCGTCATCCCCGTCTTCGCCGCGCGCGGTGCCGCCGGGGAGGCCGACCACCGAATCGAGGCCGGGTGCGCGCACCTGGCCTATCCGTCCGACGACGGCGCGCTGGTAGCGGTGCTCGACGCGATCGCGCGCTGCTGTCCGGACGAGGCGATCGTGCCGCCTGCTTCCCGGCCGGTATTCACCGGCATGGACATCCCGGGACTTCCGGCCTGATCTACCGACATGCCTCGATGTTAAGGCGCCGCGCACCGGCTGCGTCTAGACCGCGACATTATCTCGCTTGCGTGCTGGTCCGGCGCGGCGAACAATGGAGCCGACATGACTCTTGAAAAAAAGGCGGCGACCGGCGTTGCCGGACTGGATGACATCACCGCGGGCGGCCTTACCCGGGGCCGCCTCTATTTGCTCGAAGGCAGTCCCGGCACGGGCAAGACCACGATTGCCTGTCAGTTCCTGATGGCCGGCGCCGCGGCCGGCGAACGCTGTCTCTACATAACCCTTTCCGAAACCGAGGAGGAATTGCGGGACAGCGCCGCCTCTCATGGCTGGGTGTTGGACGACAGGATCGAGGTGTTCGAGCTGGTGCCGCCCGAAAGCCTGCTCGACGAGGACCAGCAGCAGAGCCTGCTCTATTCCTCCGATCTCGAGCTGGGAGAGACCACCAAGCGCATCTTCGAGGCGTTCGAACGGGTGAAGCCCGATCGGGTAGTGCTCGACAGCCTGTCGGAGATCCGCCTGCTCGCGCAGAGCTCGCTACGGTATCGCCGCCAGATCCTCGCGATGAAGCATTATTTCTCGCGTCACGGCACGACCATCCTGATGCTCGACGACCTGACGACCGAAATGCTCGACAAGACCGTGCACAGCGTCGCGCACGGCGTCATCCGGCTCGAGGAATTGTCGCCCAATTACGGCGCGGAGCGCCGCCGCCTGCGCGTGGTGAAATATCGGGGCCAGCGTTTCCGCGGCGGCTATCACGATTTCGTGATCGATACCGGCGGCGTGCGGGCCTTTCCGCGGCTCGTCTCGGCCGAGCACAAGAACAGTTTCAGCCGCGATCTGGTGGCGACCAGGCAGGCGGCGCTGAACGCGCTGCTGGGCGGCGGCTTCGAACGCGGATCTAGCACCCTCATCATCGGCCCGGCCGGTACCGGCAAATCGTTGCTCACCCTGACTTTCGTCGCGGACGCGGTCGCGCGGGGCGAGCATGCGGCGATGTTCATCTTCGACGAGGAAATGGGCCTGCTCACCTCGCGCGCGAAGGCGCTGGGCATCGATCTCGTCGCGATGGTCGAAAGCGGGTCGCTGACGCTGGAACAGGTCGATGCGGCCGAACTGACCCCGGGCGAATTCTCCCAGCGCGTGCGCAACTGCGTCGAGACGCACAAGGCGCGTACCGTCGTGATCGACAGCGTCAACGGATACCAGGCGGCGATGCCGGAGGAGCAGGCGCTGATCCTGCACATGCACGAGCTGCTGCAATATCTGAACCGCCAGGGCGCGACGACCTTCCTGACCGTGGCGCAGCACGGCCTGGTCGGCGACATGAAGGCGCCGGTCGATGTGACCTATCTGGCGGACACGGTCATCCTGCTGCGTTATTTCGAAGCCGCCGGGCGCGTGCGCCGCGCGATCTCGATCGTGAAGAAACGCACCGGCGCGCATGAGGACACGATCCGCGAATTCCGGATCGGCAGCGAGGGCATCACGCTCGGCAAGCCATTGACGGAGTTTCAGGGCGTGTTGCGCGGCGTACCGTCGCTGATCGGTTCCACGCCACACGACGGGTTCGCCGACGAATGAGACCTGTGTGACCGGCATATCGGCCCAGCGCGCGATCGTTCTCGCCCCGCATGGACGGGACGCGACGATCGCTGCGACCATGCTACGCGAGGCCGGGATGGAGGCGGTCACTGCGGCAGACCTTCCGGGCCTGGTGGCGGAACTGCAGGTGGGCGCCGGTTTCGCGCTCGTCACCGAAGAGGCATTGCGCGGGGCGGATCTCCATCCGCTCGACGCTTTCCTGCGGATGCAGGAAGAGTGGTCGGATTTTCCCTTCATCCTGCTCACTCAGCGGGGCGGCGGGCTCGAGCGAAATCCGGCGGCGGTGCGGCTGCTCGAAACATTGGGCAACGTCACGTTCCTGGAACGGCCATTCCATCCCACCACGCTGATCAGCCTGGCCAAATCGGCAGTCCGCGCGCGGCTGCGCCAATATGAGGCGCGGGCGCGGCTGGTGGAGATCAATGCCCGTGAAGCGCAGTTCCGTACCTTCGCCGAGGCAATGGCCAACCATGTCTGGACGTCGCCGCCCGATGGCGCGCTCGACTGGTTCAATCAGCGGACGCTCGATTATACCGGTCTCGCCCCGGCTGACCTGATCGGCGATGGCTGGACACGCACGGTCCATCACGAGGATCTGCCCGATGCCGCCGCCCTGTGGGCCTCCTCCATCGCCGCCGGCACCGACTACGAGACCGAGTTCAGAATCCGCCGTGCCGATGGCGAATATCGCTGGCACCTCGTCCGCGCGCTGCCGATCCGCGCGGAGGACGACACGATCCTGCGCTGGATTGGCACCAATACCGACATTCACGAACAGAAACTGTCCGAGGTTGAAAGCCAGCGCGACCGCGACCGGCTGTGGATGCTGTCGCAGGACCTCATGCTGGTATGCGATTTCCATGGCGTCATCACCGCGGTGAATCCGTCCGCTACCCGGTTGCTCGGCTGGAGCCAGGACGAGATGGTCGGCCGGAGCATCGTCGATTTCCTCCATGCCGACGACGTCGCCACCACGGCGAAGCAGATCGAGACGCTGTCGGCCGGCGCTCCCACGCTGGCCTTCGAGAATCGCTATGCCCGGAAGACGGGCGGCTATCGCCTGCTGGACTGGACCGCTGTGCCCGATGCCGGGCGGATCCACGCAGTCGGCCGCGACATCACCGAGGAACGCAGTCTCGCGCGAGACCGGGAGCGGATCTGGAACCTCTCGCCGGTGATCAAGCTGGTCGTGTCCACCTCCGGCGAAGTCCATGCGGTGAATCCGTCCTGGACCAAGGTGCTCGGCTGGACCGAGAAAGAGACGATCGGCCGCATGGTGACGGATTTCGTCGCGCCCGAGGATCTGCCGAAGAGCAGGGGGGCGCTGGAGGAATTCTCCGCTGGCGTGCCGATGCTCGAGGTCGAGCGAATCTATATGCACAAGGATGGTGGCCGACACCGCATCGCCTGGATCACGGTGGCCGATGGCGGCACGCTCTACAGCTTCGGCCGGGACGTAACCGCGGAACGCGAAGCGGCCGACGCGCTGGCCGAAACCGAGGCGGCGCTCCGCCAGTCGCAGAAGATGGAAGCCGTCGGCCAGCTCACCGGCGGCATCGCACATGATTTCAACAACCTGCTGCAGGGTATCACCGGCAGCCTGGAGATCGTCCAGCGCCGGCTCGATGCCGGGCGACTCGACGGGGTCGATCGTTTCATCGGCGGCGCCACCAATGCGGCGAACCGCGCGGCCGCGCTGACGCACCGGCTGCTCGCCTTTTCGCGCCGCCAGCCGCTCGATCCACGCCCGGTCGCCGCCAACCCGCTGATCGAGTCGATGGAGGATCTGATGCGCCGCACGCTCGGCGAGCAGATCGATCTCGATTTCATCCTGGCGGACGATCTGTGGCCGATCCTGTGCGATCACAACCAGCTCGAGAACGCGATCCTCAATCTCGTCATCAACGCGCGTGACGCGATGCCCGATGGCGGCCGGTTGACGATCGAGACCTCCAACGCCGATTTCGACGAGGCGTTCGCCGAGCGTCATGGCGAGCTGAACGCCGGCGAATATGTCTGCATTCGGGTGACCGACACCGGCAGCGGCATGGACGCCGATACTATCGCGCGTGCCTTTGAGCCGTTTTTCACGACCAAGCCGCTTGGCCAGGGCACCGGGCTTGGCCTGTCGATGATCTATGGTTTCGCCCGCCAGTCCGAAGGCCATGCCTCGATCGAGAGCGAACCCGGTGCCGGCACCACTTTCAGCATCTGCCTGCCGCGCTACGAGGGCGCCGTCACGGTCGACGAGCCGGTAGCCCGTTCCGCCCCGGCTGAACCGACGGGCGCCGCCGAAACGGTGCTGGTGGTGGAGGACGAACCGGTGGTGCGCGGCCTGATCGTCGAGGTCCTGACCGAGCTCGGCTATCAGGCGATCGAGGCCGGCGATGGCCCCGAGGGACTCGAAAAGCTCCGCTCGCGCGACCGCATCGATCTGCTGATCACCGATATCGGCCTGCCTGGCCTCAACGGCCGGCAGATCGCCGATGCCGGGCGGGAGCTTCGGCCGGGCCTCAAGGTTCTGTACATGACGGGCTATGCGGAAAATGCGGCGCTTGCGCCCGGCTTTCACCAGCCGGGCACCGCGATCATCACCAAGCCCTTCGCGATCGAAGCGCTCGCGGCCCGGGTACGATCGATCATCGAGGCACCGGCGGGCGCAGACGTGGAGGCCGCGCTCGATCCGGTACCCTCAGCGGCCGGATAAGGCTGGAATAGACGAAGCCGATCCGGGATCAGGCTTTGGCGCGCTTCGTCGTCGCGGCCGCGCGCGGCTTGGTGGTGCGGGCCGGCTGGCGTCGCGCTGGGCGGGCAGGGGGCGTCTCCACTTTCCGGCGGCCATAGAGCAGCGCGCCGGCGAACGCCGCGACGCCAAGCCCGATCGCGGCCCCGATCGCGATGGTATTGGTCGACAGCGCGTCGGACAGTGAAAAACGCTCTCCGAAAATATACTGCGCCTTATCGTCATCCTCCCGGTGCTCGCTGCCCATGGTGAAGAAGGCGGGCTCCTGCGTCTCGTCATGGGGCTCGGGGTGCAGCGGATAGGGCGGCACGGCTGCGTCGGGAAGCGGGCGTTGGTGCGTCATGACAAGGCCTTCTTGCGTCAGTGAATGCCCATCAACGCGTCGCGCCCGCTCCGGTTTCCCCCGGTCGCGCGGGTCACTTCGGCTGGTCGATCCACACCGTCCAGTATCTTCCCAGCGCCGCGCGCGGCCCCTTGATGGCGGCGAACGCCTGTTTGGCCGCGTCGCCCTGGCCGCTCAGCGCCAATGCCGCGCCCAGCCTGGTATTGACGACATCGGCATCGACCCCACCCTTGGCCAGCGCGACCTTGTACAGCTCGATCGCCGGGGCATAATCGGCATAGCCGAAATAGGCGTCGGCCATGGCCAGCGCGATCGTCCCGGTGCCGTTCGGTCCCTTGGCCTGCGCGGCGCCGGCGGGCAGGCTCGCCCGGTCGCTCGCGATCTTGGTCTTGACCACATCGTTGAACTCGCGCGCGGTCATGTTGGTCGCCATCACGATATCGCCGTGCGCCACGCCCTCCGCCAGCACCGCCGATGCCTCCCCCGGCAGCTTTTGATAGGTGTTCTCGACATAGGACAGATAATCGCCCTGTCCCTTCATTGCCTTTGCCGCGCGCAGCAGGCGCATCAGGTCGATGACATATTGGGTGTCGATGTCGTTGGTGTCGCGATAGCCGATCAGCGCATCGCGCCAATGCGTCGCACTGGGATAGGCCGCCACGCGCGCCCGGCCGGCCCGCTCGACGGCTGACCCCTGTTTCGCCTGATAGGCGATGCCGAACGCGCGGGAATACCATTCGTCGGGCACGGGTACGCCGCCGGGTTTCGCTTCGACCGCCCGCTCCAGCACCGTGACGGCCTCGTCCGGCTTCTTCTGCGCGATCTTCGTTTCCATCAGCAGCGCATAGACATTCGCGTCGCTGGCGCCTGCGGCGATGGCGGCGGTCAGATATTTGTCCGCCTTGGCCATGTCCTGGTTGTTATAGGCGATCTGGCCGGCCGCGAGGTTGAATGGCACGACATTGGCGGCTGGCAGGAATCCGCTCGCCAGCACTGCCTCGATCCCCTGCGCCTGGACGGCGACGTCGTTCTGCGCCTTGCCGAGATCGAGCCGCAGCGATCCGATCATGAAGCGGTCGTCATTGCTCTGGGCAAGGCCGTCGGCCTGGGCGAGCTTGGCGGACGCGGTGGCGAAATCGCCCTTCTTGATCGCTGCCTGGGCATCGGCCAGCACCGGTCGCGCTTCCTTGGAGAGCTTGGGCGCCGCGGGCGCGGGCGCCTTCTGCGCGACGGCAGCGGCCGGCGCGGCGCCGATCATGGCAAGGCAAAGAACGGATCGTAGCGCGACCTGCTTCATATCAACCTCTCCTCGGTGGAGCCGGCTGTTATCCGCCGTGCCCTGCACGGCCGCATGAATGCACTTTTTGGGCGATTCTGCCAGTGGTGCCTTCGTCCGGCCTCAGGCGATCGGGCACATCCCGCCGCGCATCAGGGCGACGCCGTTGGAGAACCAGCGGCTGGAATCCTGCATCGTCGCGGTGTCGTGGTAACAGGCCTCGCCGGTCTTCGCCGCCGGATCGAACAGAAAGGCCCAGTTCCGCCCGCTGCAATCCTGCGCGTCGCATCCAGCCGCGACGACCTTCCCGCCGCGCGCATAGATCGGCTTTTCCGGTCCCCTGGATTCGCTGAAATGCGCGCGCGTCACATTATCGTGCACGGCGTCGAGCAAGGCCTTGGCGACATCGGTGCGGTCGAAGAACAGCACGCCCCCCACCGGATCATTGGGGAACTTGCCGATATAGGCCGTCGCCGAGGTCTCGGGCGTCTGGCCGGGCATCGGCGTCGCGGCGACATCGCCCGGCGGTACGAAGCCGGCGGCATTGGCGGGCGGCTCGTCCTTGCTTGCCGCGCCGCCGCAGCTCGCGAGCAGAAACAGGGGGAGGAAGAGGGGTACGATGCGGGCGGCAGGTCGGTTGCTCATGATCGGTCAACGCCCCGGCCCGCCCGTCGGGCCCCTGAAATCGCCCGACCCGCCCGTCGGGCCCGAGAATGGATCGTCAGACCGCGCGCACGCCGCCGGCCAGCCAGCGCGCGCAGATCGGACCAAGTTCGTCCACGCTGCGCGTCTCGTAATCGATCACGTCGCGCAGGCTGAGCGTATCGCGCCAGCGGCCATTGCAGCCCCTGTTGATGAAGGTCTCCGCCCCGCCGTCCCAGAAGATGCCGCTCAGCGGCGCGGCCTTGGTCGCGTTCGCCTTCATCCATGGGAAAGTGCAATGCTCGACCATCGACGGGAAGTGCGCGGGATTGATCCGGATATCGAGAAAGTCGGCGATGCGCCGCATTTCGCCCGTCAGGTCGCGCTTCAGATCCTCGAAATGGACCAGCATGACATTGGGCTGGTCCTTGATCGCCCACCAGCCGCGCAGATTCTCCCAGAACGGCCAGAAAGGTTCGCCGTCATGGTCGAGCCAGGTGCGGAAATATTGGCGCATGTCCGGGTCGGCGCGCTGGATCGGCGGCCCGACCCGCCCGGGCGTGTCGTTGAGCGCCGCGAACCACGCGGCATTGGCCCTGGCATGGTGGTTGTGCATGCTCCAGATCACGTCGCGGCCGTCGCGCGCCACATAGAGATATTTGGCGCGCGGGCTGAACACGAGCGCGTCGACCGGCAGGTGCGTCTTGAGGAAGCGCCGATGCTGCTGTGCCTCGACTGCCTCCAGCTTCGCCTCCTTGGGCGGCACGCGCAGGTCCAGCCAGGGCGACAGGTCCGATACGCTCACCTCCGGATCGCCGGCGAAGATCAGCTGCCCGACGATCTGCTGCATCCAGGTGCTGCCGGACTTGCCATAGCTTGCGATGACCACGTCGTCGTCGCGGAACGCGAAGTCGTTCCAGGCCGTGGAATCGAAATGATGGTTGTGGAACTCGCGTGTCTTCATGGGCGCGCGAGGGGCGAGTTGCGTTGCCATGGGTGCTCCGGCTGCAAAGGAAGTCGCGTCCGGGTGCGGGAAATGGCGGGTGTCGACAATGTCGTTGCGCTCAAGAATCGACCAAGCGACCAGCGCGTATTTCGTCGCGGGAACGGCCTGGATCACCGTCCCCGCGACAGGCTCACTGCGTGTTTTCCTCGCGCTCGGCTTTCGCCGCGCCGGCGTATTTCTTCGCCGGGCTCACCAGCTCCCAGGCGGCGCCCGGCGGCGCATCGGTGGTGAAGGGCTGGCCAGGCCGGTAGAGTTCGCCGCCGGTATAGACGATGTGCGGCGCGATATAGGTGGGGGGCTGCTTCATGGTCGGTGCTCCGGTCATGGGTTGGTCTGGTTGCCCGCGGTCACCCCGGCGGTGATCTTGCCCAGCGTCGGCGCGGTGCCCACGACCGTGTATTTGAGCCGCAGATAGCGCTCGTCGGTACCGACCGGCAGCTCGTCGGGAAGCAACAGGGTCGCGCCGACCGCCAGCTGCGCCAGCGTATAGGCGGGCGAGGTCCATACCGTCTTGGGCGTGGCGAAGCCGACATTGTCGTCGGTCTCGATGCCGATGCTGAGCGAGGTCAGATTGTTGAAGCTTTCGACCACGCTCGCGCGGATCGAGACCTCCTTGCCCTTGCCGACATCGCGGGTGATGGCGGCGGCGGCGCCGAACACGGTGCCGGTCGCGCCGAGATCGATGATGTTGGTCGAGGCCGCCGTGGCGGTCACCGCCTGGGCATTCGAGAACAGGGTGCTTGCGTCGTAGATCACGGTTATTCTCCTGAATGGCGTGGTTCGTGGCTTTATCGGCATCCCTCCTCCCGTTCGGGCTGAGCCTGTCGAAGCCCTGTTCTTCTCGTCGGAAGGAAGGGCAGTCCTTCGACAAGCTCAGGACGAACGGAGGAAAGCGGTGCGCATCAGGAAACCACGCTCTCCGCATTGTTCAGCGCATCGGTCTCGCGGATCGGCATGCCGCGGTACGACAGCACTTCCTCGCCCTGCAGCTCCATCGGCTTGAGCATCAGCGCGCCGTTCGACGCATTGGTGCCGGCCGCGTCGAGCGCCTGCAGCATGTCGCGGTTCATGTAGATGACGGTGCGGCCCTGCGCCGCGACGTTCGACGCCATCTTGGCCGCGCGTCGGCCCTGCAACTTGTAGCAGGCCTGGCGCATGAGGCCGTAAAGGTCGACCGATCCGGCGGCCACGTTCGACACGTCGATGTTCGCGATGCGCGCATTGTAGCGCCAATCGCGCACCGCCACGCCGATATGCTGGCGGAACAGCTCCTCCTTCACATAATAGATATTGCCGTTGCCGTCGCTCGTGCGCTGCTCGCCCTTGTCTTCGCGCGTCACGCCGGCCTTGGTGCCCTTGGGGTGGATCAGGGTCGTATAGTCGTCGCCCCAGGTCACGAACCAGATCGAGGTATTGTCCGAACCGACACCGCCGCCATTGATGATCTGGCCGCCCGCGCCGCCGCCGCCCAGCGCCGAATAGCGCGCGGCCAGGCCCTTGAAGCGCTCCGGGGTGGTCGTGGTGTTGTGGTAGAAGAAGCCGCGCGACACCTCCTGCGCCATCGCCTCGAGATAGGCGCGGCCTTCGGACAGGCGCACGCCGCCCGGATTGTCGGAGATTTCGAGCAGCCGGGTGTCGACGGTCGACAGACCCTCGACGAAGCCGGTGGTATCGTCGACCTGCTGGGTCGTCGACTTGGACTGGGGGATGCCCTGGTAGAGCCGGCCCCAGGCCACATCGGGCAGGCCGGTGCGGATGGTGTGGCGGTGGACGGTGCCCATGTTGCAGGGCGCGGTCACCGCGTCCTCCATGATCGGGTTGAGCTGCCGCAACACCTCGACCACTTCGCCGAGCTGGCCGTCGGCGCCGCCGGCGCCCTTGTAGAGATCGATCAGGTTGAGGAATGAATTGCCGATGGTCGCCATGTCTTACCCTCCTTTGGGTGTGTCTTCGGGGTAGAGCGTCTCCGCCCTGTCTCGCTTCGAATGATGGATGCCCGACGAGCGTTCGAAGCCGTCCTCGCCGATGGCCTTGCCGACCCGCTGAAAGGCGCGGATCATCTCGGGGTGGTTGCCGAGGCCACTCTCGTCGAGCAGCGTGCGGAACGCGCTGCCCTTGCCGAAGCCGAGCGCGTCGAGCGCCTTGGCCGCGGTGCCGATCGTCGTCGACCAGTGCGGACCGCCGATCTCCGGATCGTTGCGCGCACTGTCGAGCCACGCCTTGCGCTCGGCCTGGACCTGGCCGAGCACCTGGCGCTGGTGCCGGTCGAGCAACCCTTGCGCGAACTGCCCCGCCACCGGCATCAGCTTGTTGGCCTGGTCGTTGGACAGGCCGAGGTCGCGGAACACCGGCGTCGCCAGTTCGATCGCGACGGGGTCGAGCGTCAGGCCCTCGGGCGCGGTGAGCTGATACTGGTCGGGAATGCCGGCATCGGCGTCGGGCGTTTCGCCGTCATCCTCTTCCGGAAGGGTTTCCCCGCCATCGGCAAAATCATCGCCAAGGGCGGAAGGCTCGAAATCGTCGAAGCCGTTGTCCGCCTCAGGCGGCATCGTCTCCGAGGTCTGCGTAGATGTTTCGTGGTTCAAGGACATTCTCCTTGCGCATCGAATGCGCCAGTTCGTGCAATGTTTGAATCAAGGTCGCCGCGGGGATTCCGTCGGGCAGGGCGACCGGCTGCGCGGCGTCGAAATCGCGCAGAATCTCGAGCGCGAGGCTGCGCCGGCCCTCGAGATACAGGTGCCGCCCGTCAGCGACATTCGCGGTGGTGTCGAACACCCCGGCGCGCTGCACGAGCGACAGCAGGAACCGCCGAAACGGCGCGCTTTCGAGCAGGATGAGCTTGTCGGTCTTTTCGATCATGGGGAGCGCTCGCTTTTCTCCCTCTCCCCCTGTGGGAGAGGGAAGGGTGAGGGGCAGTGAGGTTCGACACTTCTCAACCCCCAGCCGTCACCCCGGACTTGTTCCGGGGTCCATGGTGCCGCCAGAGCCTCGGGTGGTGGTGCATGCGGACCGGTGGACCCCGGAACAAATCCGGGGTGACGAGGTCTTGGCGCTACTGCCCAGGCCCAGGCCCAGCCGGCCCAGCCTGTGCGCCCATCTGCCCCAGCATCTGCATCGCCGCCGCGCCGTCCTTGGCCGGCCCGGCCATCGCGGCCATCTTCGCCATCTGCGCTTCCTGCTCGCGGCCCTGGCGCAGCGTGCCGGCGTCCTCGACCGAACGGATGATCCGGGGCGGCGCCCCGGCGCGATCGGCATAGTCGTCGACGATCGCATCGACATCGAGCCGGTCCGCCGCCTCGGGGAAGCGCCCCGCGAGATTGCCCACGAATGCCACCGTCCGCTCGATCTGGCCGAGCCCGACCATTCGCTGCATCTGGGCGAGGATCGACACGAAATCGACCTTCACTGCCTGCCCCTGGAGATGCTCGGGCGCGGGCGGCAGCAGACCCCGCCTCGACATGATGCCGAAGGTCCGGTCGATCGCCACCTCGAGCTTCTCGTTGTTGACGCGCTCGATCACCGGGCCGAGCTGAGTCAGCTTCTCCTCGTTGCGGCTGGCGATCTCCTCGACATTGCGCGGCTGGATGCCGTCCATGTTGGTGATCGCCATGAACAGGTCGGCATAGGTCAGCCGGTCGATCGCTTCGGTACAGCGCATGACGTCCTCATTGATCGCGCCGATCGCCGACGGGTTGATCGTGTAGGGCACGATCACCCCCGCCGCATCGATCGCACTGGCGGACACGATATTGCCTGCCCTGCCGGTCAGCTTGACCGTCGCCGGCACGATCTTCTCCGGGCTGATCAGGAACTCGGTCGCCTGGGTCTTGCGCCTGGTCTGGAGCTGAAGCTCGCGCATGTCGGGCAGGGCGTCGAAGCCGGGCGACGTGCCATAGGTGTCACCCCCGATCGTGTCCCAGCGCGGTGCCCAGAAGGGTTGCTCCTCATAACCGGAAACGCGCAGCACCCGGTCGGCGCGTCCGTCATTCTCGTCCCAATAGACTGATCGCCAGGGCTTGCCGCGCGCGGTCATCACGCCCGGCACCCGCTCGTCATTCGGTTCGATCGCCTGGACCACCGGAATCTGCTCGTCATACCGGCCATTGGCGTGGCAATTGCGCACGAAATCGCTGGCATGCTCCAGTCCGAAGGACTGGACGAGCTGATGCACCGACATGGAGCAGCGGCGATACAGCGTGTCCGGCACCATCGCGTCGCTCAGCGCAATCCAATACTCGCCCGCGGTCAGCGCATGGCACACCGCGCCCTCGCGGTCATGCTCGACCATCACGCAGGCATCGGTGCCGAACAGCCCCATCTCGGCATAGCCGGCCTTCACCGCGCCGTAGAAATTGGTGCCGGCGAGGAAGCCGTACATCCGCCGCTCGACCTCGCTCAGCCAGTTTTTCACCGCGCCGTCTCCGGCGAGGTCGGTGTCGAACGGCGTCAGCCGGAACCATGGCCGGGACGGCGAGGAAAGCCCGCTCGTCATACCGCCGGTCAGGGTGCGAAAGCTCAGGATCGGGTGTCCGTTGAAGATGGCGGCATTGGTTCGCCTGAAATTGCGATTGTTTTCCGAGGCGAGAAACCGCGAGCGCGAAGGCTGCGCACATCTCGCGATGTCCGCCCATTCGGCTTCATAGGGCTGCCGCGCCGCCTTCAGCGCGGAAAGGCGCCGGTTGCAGCGTTCCTTCAGGGCGGTGCGGGGCGGGGCAGGGGCCATCATCAGCCTCCCAGCACCGTCGTGGTCGACGGTCCCGATCCCTGGCCGAGCACACCTTGAAAGATCGACGCCATCATCGCGCGTCGTCGGCGGACATCATCCTCGACGCGCGGCGCGGTGGCGCCGCCATCGGGCAGTTTGAGCGCCTGGCGCTCGGGAATGGTTTGCGGCTTGGGGGGCTTGGGCGTGCACATGCAGTGCGGAATAGGGGAGGTGGGACAAGGTTTGAATCGACGCCCCGTCGTCTTCGGGCGAGCCCTCCGAGCCAGGCGCGTGCTTACGGCGCACGCGTGTCTTCCTCCCGACGCAGGGCGCCTTTGGCCCTTATGACAGGGAGCTGTGAAGCCCGGGCTGGCGCGGGTCGAGCGCGAAGCGGGCAATGTCCCTGATCGCCGAATCCTCCCTGCGGCTGTCGGTCAGGCCGCGAAAGGCCACGCTGCCGCCGGTCGGCGTCAGCTCGACCCGGCCATAGCCGCGCACCTCATTCTCGGTGAAGCCGATGCCGTTCTCGCCGGCCAGCGCCTTCAGGCTCGGGTCGTGCATCAGCGAGGTGATCGATCCACCGACGAACTCGGCCGAGATCGGCGGACCGTCGGGCTTGGCCGGATCGCGGATCTCGGCGGCGGCAAAGGCGTGGATGTCACCGCCCAGCGCCAGCGGATTACTGGTGCCCGCCTCGACCCAGCGCCGGAAGATGCGGTCGCGCGCCGCGGGAAAGCCCGACCAGGTATCGGCCGGATATTGGCGGCCGCGTTCGGGATGGTCCTCGTCGATCCGCGCCTGCTGATGCATCAGTGTCTGCTGGGCGAGGATGTTCCAGGTCGCGCGGGTGGTGCCCAGCCGGTCGTCGAGCCAGCGCTCCTGGCGGCGGCCCAGCATCGAGCGGTCCGGATTGGCCAGTTCGGGACAGGCGGTGACCAGGCTCAGATATTGCTGGTGCGCCTCTGCCAGGCCGGGCGGCTGGCAGGCGGGCAGGCCGCGATATTGTCGGTCGTCGAGGATCTGGAACTGGGCGAGACGGCCCCAGTCGAGCGTGCGATACAGCTGCATGTCCGGCCCGTGCGGGCGCGTCGCGGCGCGTAGCGGCTGGTGCTCGTAATAAGCCTGATAGGCGGCGGCGCGGCGGAGCAGGACCCTGGCGGGGTCGCTGTTGTTGGCGTCGCGCGCGTTGCCATAATCGTTGGACACCTCATGGTCGTCCCAGGTCAGCACCCAGGGCGCGGCCTGGTGCGCGGCCTGCAGCAGCGGGTCGAGCTTGTAGGTCGCGTAGCGCACGCGGTAACCGGCCAGGTCGAACGGCTCGGGATTGCGGTGGAGCCGCACCGCGTCCTTCTTGTTGGGCGCGCCTTCATAGATATAGTCGCCCAGGAACAGGATCAGGTCGGGATCCTCGTCGATCATGTGGCGATAGGCGGCATAGAACCCCGCCTCATATTTCTGGCAGGACCCGAAACAGAGGCGCAACCGGTCCACCGCCGCGCCGGGCGCAGGCGCAGTGCTGGTGCGCCCGACCGCACTCTTCTCGCCGCCGGCGATGAAGCGGTAGAAATAGCGCGAGGCCGGGCGCAGGCCGGTCACCTCGACATGCATGGCATGGCCCCAGATCGGCTCGGCGCGGGCCGTGCCGGACCGCACGATGCGGGCGAACGCTTCGTCCTCGGCGACTTCCCAGCGCACCGGCACCGCGACCGGCGGCATCCCGCCATCGCCGGCCATCGGTTCCGGGGCCAGACGCGTCCACAAGACGATACCATCGGCGGCAGGATCGCCCGAGGCGATGCCGAGCGAGAACAGTCCCTGCGGCAGGCGCTGCGCCCCGCGCGCGCCGACCGAGATCAGCGCGGCCGACCCGCCCGCCCCGGCAAGAACCGCGCGGCGGGTGAGGCTGGTGTCGTTCTTAATCATGCTCGCCCTATCGGATCCTCATGTTGCGAAGCTGTGACACTTCATGACCAGATGACCGGCGCGTCGCCGGGCGTCCAGGCTTTCAGTCGCACCATCGCCCGCTCGAACAGCGCCGAGCTGGTGTGCCGTTCCAGCCAGTCCCGCACCTGCGGGATCGCCTGCGCGTCGAACCAGACCCGGTCGACCGAGGCGAATTGCCGCACGAACGGAAAGATCGCGATATCGGCCAATGACCGCGCCTCTCGGCACAGGTTCTTGCTGTCCTCCAGCCGCTCCTCCAGCTCGTGCAGCATGCTCAGTCCGGCGCGGCGATGTCGGATCGGGTCGGCGTCGTGCCGGTCGGCATATTTGTACCGATCGAGATGATGCTTGAACGCGCCGTCGAAGAGGGCGACCAACGCGGCATCGTCACCGGTCAGCCAGCCTTCGGGATCGTGCCGCCGAAGCGCATGGCGCATGATATCGATGCTTTCGTCGATCACCTGCCCATCGGCCAGGACAAGCACCGGCACGGTTGCCTTGGGTGACGCCGCGATCATCGCCGCCGGCTTGTCCCGCAGCACGATCTCGCGAATCTGGAAAGGCGCCCCGCTCGACAGCAGCGCCATGCGCGCGCGCATCGCATAGGGGCAGCGGCGAAAGCTGTAGAGGATCACGCGTGCAGCCGGGCGAGCGCGATGCCGGCGAGATTCTGCGACCGCTTGATATGCCGGATGCGCGGCGCCGCGGGGGCAAGGCTGCGAAACGCTTCGAGATGGCCGATATGGGCGCCCCGGCACTTCGCGTCTCCATTGGCCTGATTCACCACCGCGAGCGAATCGCCGAGGAATTGCGGGTCAGCCAGGCCAAGCTCCCGCGCCAGGCGCACCGCGTGGATCAGGGCAAGCCATTCGGCCTCCATGCCCGTGCCCGGCGCGAGATCGCGCTGGATATGCGCCCTGCCGCCGATCACGACCGCGGTTTCCATGCCGCCCGGCCGGCATCCGCCGTCGAAGAAGATTTTCACACGCGATGGCATGACGGGGATTTAGCGGCGAATGGGCCGCGCGGTATAGGCGTTGGCGCGGTCGCCCTAATAAGGCGCCCGCAGCACGCCTGGTGTCTTGGGCGCGTCGGTCGGCATCGCCGTGAAGCGGCGTACCACAACCCGGTCGCGGCCCTGCTGTTTCGCGGCATATAAACCCCGGTCGGCCAGCCGGAAGAGCTGCTGAAAATCGCCCGGCGCCTGGGTTTCCGCGACGCCGATGCTTGCCGTCACGATGCGATCGCCGATCGCCCCGCCATGGTCGCATGCCGCGATCTCCAGCCGCACGCCGTCAGCGAAACAGGCGAGCGCGAACCCCTCGATCCCCGCGATCATCAGGCCGAACTCCTCGCCGCCCAGCCGGGCCACCGCGCACATCGGCCCTTCCCAGCGTTCGAGCCGCTCGGCGATGCAGCGCAGCACCCTGTCGCCCGACTCATGGCCATGGGCGTCGTTGACTGACTTGAACCGGTCGATGTCGATCAGCAGCAGGGCGACCGGCATCATATCCGCCCGCGCCTGTTCGAGCAGCGGTTCGATCGTCTCGAGGAATCCGCGCCGGTTGCGCAGGCCGGTCAATGGATCGCGCCGCGCCAGCTCGTTCGCCAGCGCTTCCGCGGCACGCGCATGGTCGCGCTCGATGCGGAAATGGGCGAACCGCCGGCTCGCGGCCAGCGACAGCCACAATGTCTGCCATGCCGCGGCGAGCAGCACGATGATCTTCGAACCGCCACCCCAGAAGGCGTCCTCGACATTCACGAACTGGATAAAGGCAAGGGTCGCCATCGGCAGCGCCCATGCCCAGGCAAAGTCGCGCGCCTCACGGCTGCCGCGCCGCCAGGCCCAGGACAGACAGGCCGTGACGAGCACCAGATCGACCAGGATGAGCACGTCCATGACGTTCCCGAACAGGTCGATCGCCGCGCTGCGGATAAGGGCAAGCGGCACGCCGAGCACACCGACGGCGACACCAAGCGCCAGCGTCGATCGTCCCGCCCAGCGCGGCAGGGCGCTATCGTCGAACGAGGTGACGACCGTCACCGTCGCCAGGGTCAACGCCAGGCAGGCGAGGAACGTGCAGATCTGCGCGGAGACCGTGCCGGCCATGCCGGGGACCGCGATCAGATGCATCTCCGACCAGATCAGTCCCCAGAGCAGCATGCACCCCGCCCAGGCGCCCTGCCAGGCGAGGAACTGCCGCCGCACGGCGAGCGCAAGCGACAGATTGTAGATCATGCCGATCAGCAACAGCGTCAGCGCCGCGCCGATCACCGCGCCCAGCGCGGCGGACTGGACGCCGCTATCGCCGCGTTTCAGCAGGCGAATGCGCAGCAGATGGTGGCTGGCGAGCTTGTCGAACCGCATCGTCACCGCGACGAGCGGCGCGTTCCGCACCGGCGCCTCGAAGGCGATCTGCCCACCCGCGCGCCAGTGCGATCCATAATCGCCGCTGCGCACCTGCTGCCATTGCGCGGCGCCGTCGGCATAGGAGAACAGGACGGCGAGCCGGTCGAAACGGGATTGATGGACCATCAAGACCATGTCGTTGCGATCGTCCGGCAGGCGGGTGAGGTCGGCGCGCAGCCACAGGCTCTCATCCTGATAGCCGGCGGGCGCCCCGTCACAGGCGAAGCGCAGCGACGACAGCCCGTCATCGGCCAGGCGTTGCGTGGAGACGGCGTGGCACAGCGGGGCGTTGAGCTTCAATGTCTCGGCGCTGGCCGGAATCGACCAGCACGCGACGACCATGGCGGCCAGCGCAAACCGCAGCCGGACCATTGCCCGATATGCTTCCCCCATCCCCATCATGGTTTACGCTATGCACCGATCCGGTGTTAAAAGTCTTACTTCTACCGTGTCTTGACGGGGAGCGGGGATAAAAAAGGCCGCCCTTTTCGGGGCGGCCTTTCCATTGTCAGCCGGTCACGGCTGGAATCAGGCGCGCGACGCCCCCGCGCTGGAGGTCATGCTCACATGATTCGCCGTGGCCGGCTTACGACAATGAGACATCAGACCACCTCCTTTCCGTTGTTGAACAGTGATTTGTATATGGGCGCGGTATATTCCGGATCAAGGTGGGCGCGCGCGAACGGCGCGGGGATTCGCTGGTTCCCGAAGGGCCCGCCGCACGTGACAGCGCCGGGCGGCTGTGAAAGGATGGTGCGGCCATGAAGCGCCAGGAGAGTCATCATGTCGATCGGCCGATGCCCGGGCGCAATGCGCCAATGATAGCCGCCGCCGTCGCGGCGGGCGCGGCGGCCCTGGTCGGCGGGCTCGCGCTGTTCTCGCGTGCCGCCATGCGCCGCATCGAGCGCGACGTGCCGCCCGACGGCCAGTTCGTCACCATCGACGGGGTGCGCCTGCATTATGCCGATCGTGGCCATGGCCCGGCCATCGTGATGATTCACGGGCTCGGCGGGCAGATGCGCAATTTCGGCTATGCCCTGGCTGACCGACTCGTCGCCGATCACCGCGTGATTCTCGTCGACCGTCCCGGCTCGGGCTATTCCGCCGCGGCGCCCTCGGCCGCCATCGCTGCCCAGGCCAGGCTGATCGCCGGACTGATCGACTCGCTCGACCTCGAATCGCCGCTGGTCGTTGGCCATTCGCTCGGCGGCGCGGTGGCGCTCGCTCTGGCGCTCGATCATCCCGACAAGGTCGGCGGCCTCGCCCTGATCGCCCCGCTGACTCAGCCACAGGACCAGGTGCCGGCGGCGTTCCGTGGTATCGCCATCGCGTCGCCCGCGCTGCGCCGCGCCGTCGCCTGGACGCTGGCGACGCCGGTGGGGCTATTATCGGGCAGCAGGGGCGCGGTGGCGGTATTCGCGCCTGAGCCGGTTCCGCCCGACTTCGCCACGCTCGGCGGCGGCCAGCTCGTGCTGCGTCCCGGCGCCTTCCACGCCGCCTCGACCGATCTCGCCGCCGCGCGCGCCGACATGGCGGCGCTGGCCGCGCGCTATGGCGATCTCGCCGTGCCGGTCGCGATTCTGTTTGGCAGGGACGACCGGATTCTCGACCCGGCGATCCACGGCGCCCGGATCGCGGCCGATGTTCCCCGAGTCGCGCTGACGATGATCGATGGCGGCCACATGATCCCGATCACCGCCGCGGAGGCCGTCGCGCTGTGGATCCGCGAGCGCGTCGGGTCGCGTTTGAGCCCGGCGTCGAGGATTCGTTAATCTCTTGCGGGTAGACTGCACGCTATGAAGTTCGTGCTCGCCGCCATTTTCATGCTCGTAATGGGCGATCTCGCGTTTGCGCATGGCGCCAACACGACCGCGGTGACGCAGGCTGCGCTCCGCTTCTTCCATTCCGCCGGGGAAGAAGGCCGCGCGTCGATCTTCTCGCGCTAACGGCCCTCTCCCTTGAGCGTTATTGCGGCGTAGCGGCCACTGCCTGGCCGAGCTGCTGCCCCACCAGGGTGATCTCGACACGGCGGTTCTGCTGGCGGCCCGGCGCCGTCTTGTTGTCGGCGACGGGCTCGCTTTCACCGTGCCCGACCGCTTCGATCCGTGCACCATCGACGCCCATGCCGCTCAGCGCGGTGCGCACCGCTGCGGCACGCGCCTGGGACAGCTGCTGGTTGGACGCGTCCGACCCTTGCGCATCGGTATGCCCGTCGATGCGGATCTTCACCGCGGTGTTGGTCTGCAGATATTGGGCAAGCGGCCGCAGCCGTGCTTCGGCGCCGGGTTTCAGCTCGGCCTTGCCCGTCTCGAACACCACGTCCTGCAGTACCAGCGTCGCGCCCAAAGCGGTCTGCTTCAGCTGAAGATCCGCCAGCTGCTTGCGTGCGGCCTCGGCATCGGCCTGCGCCTTGGCCGCATCCGCCTGAGCCACGGCGGCATCCTGCTGCGCGCGGGCGGCATCGGCCCGCGCCTGCTCCGCCTGGGACTGGCTCTCGGCCAGCCGCTGCTGGTTCGCGACGGCGGCATTGGCCGCGCGGTCCTTGGCGATCGCGGTCTGCGCATTGGCGCGCGCGGCGGCGATCAGCGCATCGATCCGCACGATCGAGGCGCGCGCCCGCTCCGCCTTGTCCTTGTCGAGATCGTCGGCCAGTGCGGGCAGCGATGCCGTCGCCTCGTCAAGCTGGGCCGCGCCGTACCGGGCGACGAGCGGGTCGGCGCGCGCCGCCTCGATCTTGGCGCGGTACTGGTCGACCACGATGCGGTCGGTCTTGTCGGCAAAGGCCGGGGTGGCCACGGCCATCGCGGCACCGGCCATCAGCGTCATCATTAGGGTACGCATCACTCTGTCTCCTGAATCGGGATAAGCCTGAAAGCCCGCAAACGCTTATTGCGGTACGGGCGCCGGCGGCACGGGGGCCAGCGCGGTTTCCTGCGCATGCGCTTCGTTCTGCGCGGCCTGTTTCTGCTGAGTCGCGGCAGCCAGATCGGCCAGCGCGCTCGCCTCGGTCGCCGCCGCGATGGTCTTGTCTTCCTTGCTCAGGCTCCATTGCAGCCGGGCCTCGGCCAATGCTGCGCTCGCCCGTGCCTGGATGTCGGCCGCGCGGCCGTCCATCGGGGTCTTGTCGTTCATGCTGATCTTGGCCTCGGCGGCGGCGATCGTGGTTCGGGCGGTATCGCGCTTGCTGGCCAGCGCCGGCGAGGCCGACATCATGGCCGTCACGGCAAGCGCCGCGCCGATGATCTTCGCGTTCATGGCAACACTCCGTTTGTCGCCCCCGCGCTTCAGGCCGTCATAATAGTCGAGGCGGGCGGATGGTTCCGTTTGGAGGGCGGTCAGATCGGGATTGGTCGGTCGTGCAGGCGTCCTCTCCCGGGCCGGACGGGCGCGGCCCACCGCTAAGCACTTGCCCTGGCGCACTCCGATCCGCCAAGGGCAGCGCATGACGTTTCAGGTAGATATGGGCACGGACGGCTCGGGCAAATCGGTCCATGTCGATCTGGAGGAGCTGCTCGCCACGCGTCTGCTCGTCCAGGGCAATTCCGGCTCGGGCAAATCCTATCTGCTCCGCCGGCTGATGGAGCGCAGCGCCGGCCAGGTGCAGCAGATCGTGATCGATCCGGAAGGCGATTTCGTCACCCTCGCGCCGTACGGTCATGTGGCGATCGAGGCCGTCGATTATGCGGTGGGCGAGATCACCCGCTTCGCGGCGCGCTGCCGCGAGCATCGCACCTCCGTGGTGCTCAGTCTCGAGGGGCTCGAGATGGAAGGGCAGATGCGCTGCGCCGCCGCCTTTCTGAACGGCCTGTTCGATGCCCCGCGCGAACATTGGTACCCGGCATTGGTCGTGGTCGACGAAGCGCAGATCTTCGCCCCCGCCGCCGGCGCCGAGGTGAGCGAGGAAGTCCGCCGCGCCTCGCTGTCCGCCATGGCCAATTTGATGTCGCGCGGGCGCAAGCGCGGGCTGGCCGGCATCATCGCCACACAGCGCCTCGCCAAGCTCAGCAAGAATGTCGCGGCCGAGGCGAGCAATTTCCTGATGGGCCGCACCTTTCTCGACATCGACATGGCGCGCGCGGCCGACCTGCTCGGCATGGAGCGCCGCCAGGCCGAATCGATCCGCGATCTCTCGCGCGGCACGTTCCTCGGCCTCGGCCCCGCGATTTCGCGCCGGCCGGTGATGGTGAAGATCGGCGCGGTGGAAACCAGCGCGCGCAGCTCCAGCCCGGTGCTGACGCCGCTGCCCCAGGCTCCGTCCGACGACATGATGACCTTCCTGCGCGACGGCATCGAGGAGCCGGCGAGCACCTTGTTCCCGTTGCTCCCGCCTGGCGTCTCGCCCGCGCCGCGTACGCCGCCCGCCGCCCAGCTGCTGCAGGATCTCGCCGCCACGCCGCCGCGCGAGCATGACAGCGCGCCGGAGCAATCGCCCGAGGAGCTGGAGGAGGTCACTGTCCAGGTGCTCCGCGCGATCATGGACGATCCCGAGGCGACGCTCCGCAGTGCCGCGGTGCTGTTCCAGGATTTCCAGGTCCGCTGCCGCATGGCCGGGGTGAAGCGCAGCCCGCTCGACCCGTCCGCCTTCGCCCGCCGCCTCGCCGCGGCGCGCGCGGGCATCTTCGACCGGCTCGACGGAGAATGGCAGCAGGCGCTGGAGCAGGCGGGCGACCTGCCCGACGACATGCTCGGCGCCTTCCTGCTCGTCGCCCGCGCCGCGCGCGAGGGCGAACCCTGCCCCAGCGACGAGGAGGTCGCGCGCACCTATGGCACCAGCTCGCTCGGCCGCGCGCGGCGGGTGATGAGCTATATCGAGGGCCGCAACATCTTCGTGACCCGGGTCGACCTGTCGGGGAAACGGTCGATCACTATCCCGGGGTTGGGCTGGACGACCGCCGCGACGGAGACCAGCGGAGCCTGACGCCCGGTCAGAACGGGAAACCGTTGAACGCGTCCAACGCCCCGGTTCCGGTCAGCCGCTTGCACAAGATCTCGAGCGGCCACAGCGCGAGGGCGATCCCGACACCTGACAGCAGGAATCCGATCAGGAACGGGGCAGCCGCCGGGTCTTCCCAGCTCGATCCGGCGATATCGATGCTCGCCGTCATGACGCCGATGAAGATGAGCAGCACCAGCACAACCTCGACGATGAGGAAAAGCAGCAGGAGAAGGTTTTTCACGAAGCCGCGAGGCGGCGATCGGTGACGCATGCGCTCCGCCTCGCGCCACTGCGCCGCCCGCTCCCGCTGCGCCGGTGTCAGGACGCGCTCGAACCGCCATTTCATGACGGCGACCGTGACACCGGCCACGATCGCGACGATCGAGAAGACGACGGCCGAACTCGGCGTTGCCGCCGTCTGCGTCGAGGCGGTCACGATCACCGCGAAGACGCCGAGAAGGATTGTCCCGTAACCCGGCCAGCGCGCGACATCCACGTCGCCGGGTGGACCGACCGGGCGGCGATTGACCAGCGCGCGCGCCGGCGCGCGGGTGGACCAGACATGGGATCGATACAGGGCCAGGCCAATGGCGGACACGATGATCGCCCCGATCCCCGCGCGAATCCAGGCGGCCCCCTCCGGGTCGAACCGTGCCGCGAGCAGCACCGCCGCCAGAATGCCGAGCGCCATGGCGACGAGGTGCAGCAACAGGGAGTGCCGGGCTGCGCGAACGAACGTGTCGCGCTCGGCGACCGTTACCGGGATCGGCGCGCCCCACCCGTCACGGCGATAATGATAGTCCTTTCCGGTCCAGTCGAACTGCGGGGCGACCCCGGCAAAGCGGTCGATCGGCCCGATCCCGGCCGGGCGAAGCGGTGCGGTGCGCGTCATGGCTCAACCTCTCTAGCTGTCGGGGGCAGTGCCCCGTTCCAACAATGCCGCCGCGATGCTCTCCCGCACGCGGGCGAGCGCGACGGCCTCCACATCCGTCTGTCCCATCGCCGCCCAGGATCCGGTGATCGCGAAGCTGCAATGGCCATGCACCGTGGCGACGAGCGACCGTGCCAGCGTGCCGATCGCTTCGTCGGGCGCACGGCCCAGCGCGGCGGCGACCTCGGCCACGACGATCCTCATCAGCCGGCCGCGCGTCTCGTGCTGCGCGGGGGTGATGGTCTCGGCGGCGGGCCGATGGTCGTAGATCGCGGCCCAGCGGCGGGGATTGTCGCGGGCGAAGCGGAAATAGGCCTCGACCAGCGCGGCGATCCGGTCGTCCTGCGCCCGCGCCTCGGCCAGGCTGGCCTCGAGCGTATCGGCCCATTCGGCGAAGGTGCGCGTGCTGATCGCGGTGACCAGCCCATCGACATTGCCGAATACATTGTGGATCGTGCCGATCGAATAGCCGATGCGCTTCGCCACCTCGCGCGCGGAGAAATCGGCGTACCCGACCTCCGCCATCAGCATCTCCCCGGCGCCGAGGATCAGTTCGTACAATTCTTCCCGGCTGTGATCGAAGCGTCGGCCCAAGGTCGGTTTCCCCCTTTGTCGATGGGCGGCAACGCCCGCCGGCGCGTGGCCGGCGGACGTCCCGCGTGGTGATGGTGGATCAGCCGGTGCGCCGGAACAACCGGCCACGGCGCGGCGTGGCGTCGCTCGACGGGCTCAGCGCCTGCAACTGGGTGACGATCCCGCCGCCCGCGCGCGTCATGGTGAACAGCGGCGCGCCCAGGGCATAGCCGCCGCCACCCATATTGTCGGGGCCGAACTTGTAGAATTTGATGATCACGGAATTGCCCTGCGGCGTCGCGGTGCACTGCATCTGCCGGTTGGTCTGATATCCCTCGCCGCGCAGCAGGCAACTGGTCGATCCATTGCCCGGCCCGAGCGCCAGCGTATAGGTCACGAAGATGGCGACGCTGTCCGTCGGCGACGATCCCCCGACCCGACCGAGCGGTTCCTCCCACACATAGCGGCCATACCATTCGGGCAGCGGCTTGGCCGCGGCGGCGGTCGGGGCCAGGGCGGCCAGGGCCAGGCCCAGCGCGACGGTGCTCTTGATCCTGTTCAACATGATTAGTCTCCCGTTTTCAGCAAGCGTATAACGTTCGAACCGCATCCGGGGCTCAGTAGCTGTGGAGCGGCATGCGGCCGGTCAGCGGTGTCACGGCAAAATCGGTGCCGCCACGCGGCGACGGCCACAGCGCGATCTGGAAGCGCTGCTTGGCGGCACAGGCATTGACCGTCCACTCCTCGAAATGGCCGCCACGAGCGACGGCCGGCATGGTCGGCGCGACCGGCGCGTAGCCGCGCGGCATCACCTGCATGTGCGCCGAGAAGACGAAGGAGCAGCCGCCGGTCGCCCTGGAATAGGCCGAGATCTGGCGGAGCACGTCGACGGCAAGCTGCGGGCTGGCGAGCGTGCGCCCAGTGGTCTTGATCGGATAGGCGGCGGCCGGTTGGCTGGCCATCGCGGTCATGGCGGCAATCGCGCCAAGGATGATGCTGGGCTTCATGGTCGTTCTCCTTTTCGGGCCGCCGACGGGCGGCCTTTCGCGGCGTCCTGTGCCACACCTCTCAATTAAGCACTGATCAATTAACGTCAACTGAACAATGATCAATTGTGCTTCGGCCCGTCTCTTAGGCCGGGCGGTCCGTCTCAATGGAGGCTCCGCGCGGCCTTTGAGTGGCTCCGTCGTTCGCTTTCGGGAACGATCTGCGCCGGCCGCGCGTCGTGACAGCCATAAGGACGACACTGCGAGGAGAGCGACGATGGCCTTTTGCAGCCAATGCGGTTCCCAGCTTAGCGATGGCGCGCGCTTCTGCGCCAAATGCGGCGCATCCACGGAAGACGCGTCCGCCACGCCCCCGCCCGCCGCCGGCTATGCCCGGCCCGAGCCGCTCGCGCCGACGGTCGCGCCGGCGAACGGCGGYGCGCGGCTGATCCTGCCGATCGTGATCGTCCTCGCGGTGCTGGTGATCGGTTATCTGTTATGGAGCCAGCGCGAGGGCACGCGTCCGATCGCGGGCAACGAACAGCAACAGGCCGCCGCGTCGGGCGCGAGAGCGGACAGCGCGTCCGATCGCGGGCAAGAAGCGGCAGACGGTGCGGTGGCCGACAGCCCGGCCCAGCCGGAGCGCGCGGTCGACGCCGCGCGCCGCGACGCCGACCGGCTGACCACGCCGCCGCCCTTCACCCCCACCTTTACCACCGCGGCGGCGCTGGATTCCGCCTTTTTCAGCGATCCGCGCGGCGCCGCGCTGCGCTATGACGGTCCTGTCCGCGTCTCGGGCATCATCGCGACGATGGTCACGCCCGGCCCGACCCCGGCGCTGTCGCTCGAGGGGCGGTCGCGCTTCAACCACATGATCGTCAACTTCCCGCGAGGTTATCGCGAGCGCCTTGCTCCCCTGGCGAAGGGCATGGCGATCACGGTATCGTGCGGTGGCGTGCAAGCACTGGCCGGCACCACGATCCTCAACGATTGCGCGCTGGAACCCTGAGATCGCCCTTCGCTCCGGGCGGTTCGTTGGCATGCCATGACGCCTTTGTCATGCCGCCGTCACCGCCCGGGCGCTCGCTATGGCCTAGCGTCCTCAGCAGCCGACCAGATCGGCAGGAGGAATGTCATGATCCGCACGTCACTGTTCGCCATCGCCTCGCTCGCCCTGCTCTCCAGCACCCCCGCGCTCGCCGCGCCGTGCAAGGACGCGAAGGGCAAGTTCGTGAAATGCCCGACCGCGCATGCCGCCGCCGGCGGCGTGACGAAGGACGCCAAGGGCAAATGCCACTTCGCCTCCGGGCCGAAAAAGGGCCAGTTCACCAAGTGCTAGTGTCCTGAACCCAAAGTTCGTCTTATTATAAACCTGCCGTCATGCTGAAATCGTTTCAGCATCCAATGTGCAATAACCAATGCCATCGCTTGTGGAGCGTTGGATGTTGAAACGAGTTCAGCATGACGGAATCTAGATATTTATCGAACGACTTAAGTTCAGGGGCTAGGGCCAGTCCGCCGGCGTAGCGATGCTCGCCCCTCGCCATCACTTCTTCACCGCGCACCGCGCGATCGCGCGCTCGAGTCCCAGTCGGCTCGGCCCGCTCGCGCAATCGGGCGGGCTGGCGATGTGGAGCGTCATCACGCCCTTCTCCGCCGGCAGCGGCCTTGCGCCAGGCGCGAGCAACTGGCGCAGCACTGCCCGGCCTTCGGGCGTGTCGATATGGTTGCTATGGCCCAGCGGCCTGCCGGGAATGTCGGTCCCGTCGATCACGGTCAGCTCGCCCGGTGCGCCGCGCGGATCGGGATAGCAGCGCGGCTCGGCGATGAGCGGCCCCTTGCGCCGGCGCAGGCGGAAGGTGCAGCCGACATCGCCCGCGCGCGGATTGCCGTGCACGGCCCAGCTGCTGCGCAGCGGCAGGTCCTTGCCCGAGGCGAACAGGGCGACGCGCCGCCCCGGCCGCACCACGTCGGGCGCCATGTCGCGGTCGAACAGCTCCCGGTCGATATCGGGTGACGCGAGCACCAGGATCTTCACCCGCGCCGCGAGATCGGGCGCGCCGGGTTTCTGCGACAGCGACTGGAGATGGCGCAGCCCGTCGATCGCGATCTGGTTGCCCATCGAATGCGCCACCAGCACCAGCTCGGGTGCCTGCGCCGCGAGATCGGCCAGCACCGTATCGAAATAGGCCTGGGTCCAGCGCGCATTCTCCTCGTCCCAGGTATATTTCGCGATCGTATGCTGCGACGGCCAGAGGAACGCCACCACCGGCCCGTCGAAATGCGCCGCCATGGCGATCTGGTCGGCCTGCGACAGCGCCTCCGCCACGGTATTGTTGTACCCATGGACATAGAGCAGAATCCGACGCGGCGGCGCCTGGAGATCGCGCCGCAGCCTGTCATGCCAGGCCGCGTCGGCCGACAGCTTGAGATTGGGCAAGGTCGGCGTGCCCGGCGTGGCGAAACCATAGCGGATCGGCTCGATGGCCGGCGCGCCATAGGGGCGGAAGCTGCCCCGCTCGACCGACAGCGAAAGCGGCTGATCCGCCAGGCAGGCGGGCATGCCGGTGGCGACGAAATAGACTGGCCCCTGCGCGGTGGCGGGATCGGCGGTCTGGCCGGTGCAATCGCCCGCGACCGGGCCATAAGCGGGCGGCACGGTGATGCAGCCGGCCAGCGGCAGGGCGGCCAGGGCGAGCGCCAGGGTCAGGAGTCGTTTCATCATGGTGTCTTTCCCGCCCTACTACGCGCTGGCGCGCCGGATCGCATAGGCCGCCCGGGCCGCGTCCATGCGCGGCGTATTCACCATCACCCATTCGGCAAGCGCCCGGACCGGCACGAGAAACTCGCGGCCCAGATCGGTCAGCGCATATTCCACCTGGGGCGGCGTCACCGGCGTCACGGTCCGCGAGACGAAGCCATGTTCCTCCAGATCGCGCAGCGTCGAGGCGAGCATTTTCTGGCTGATCTCGCCGATCTCGCGCCGAAGCGCGTTGAACCGGCAAGGGCCTCTGCCCAGCACGCGCACGACCAGCATCGACCATTTGTCGCTGGTCCGCGCCAGCGTCCGGCTGATGTGCTCGCAGGCCGCGCCGTGTCCCGCATCGCAGACCAGGGCGGTTTCCGCCGGGTTAGCTGGTATCGCCAAGGTGCCTCCTTCTCAGTAACGATCACTCTACGTAATCAGGTTACCTCAGGAAACCACCTACTGCGAGGTACCATGACTGCCAAGCCCCGGATCGCCCTCATCATCGGTTCGACGCGCCCGACGCGCTTTGCCGAGACGCCCGCGCAGTGGATGCTCAAACAGGCCCAGGCGCGCGACGATATCGAGGTCGAGCTGATCGACCTTCGCGACCATCCCATGCCCTTTTTCGACGAAGCCATGTCCAACCTCTGGGCGCCGAGCCAGAACCGCGAAGCGGTGCGCTGGCAGGAGACGATCGGGCGCTATGACGGCTATATCTTCGTGGTCGCCGAATATAACCACTCGCTCACCGGCGTGCTCAAGAACGCGCTCGACCAGGCGTACAAGGAATGGAACCGCAAGCCCTTCACCGCGATCGGCTATGGCGGCACCGGCGCCACCCGCGCGGTAGAGCATCTGCGCGGCATCGGCGTCGAGCTGCAGATGGTCTCGACCAAAAGCGCCGTCCATATCGGCGGCGGCGACTTCATGGCGATCCACCCCTATTTCGGCAAACAGCCGATCGAGGCGATCGAGGCCAATCTGATCCCGTCCGCCACCGCCGCGCTCGACGAGCTGGCCTGGTGGGCCAGGGCGACGATGGCGGCGCGCGCGGCCGACGCCTGAGGAGCCGCCCCGGCTCTTCCCCGCCAGGAAGAGCCGGGGCCAGCCGACCTCAGAAGGCGGCGCTGATCGTGCCGAACACCTGGCGCGGCGCGGACGAGTGGAACACCAGGATGGTGCCGGTGGCATCGTCCGGCGCGAACACGCTGCTGTCGAAATTCGACGCATAGCGCTTGTCGGTCAGGTTGGTGACGTTGAGCGACACCTTCGCGCCCTTCAGCGGGCCATGGCTGCCGAAATCATAGCCGACGCCCAGATCGACAATGGTGTAGCCGGCAAAGCTCTGGTCGTTGGTATAGGTGTAATAGCGCCGGCCGGTGTACTTGCCCTGCACCGAGCCGAAGAAGCCGGCATATTTCACGCTGACCACGCTCGACAGCATTTCCTTGGGCGTATCGACCTGCTGCTTGCCCGCGGTCGCCTTGATCACGCAGGTAGTGGTGCACCAGTTGAGATCCTGGTCATAGGTCGACTTGTTGTACGAGGCCGAATTGTACCAGCTCAGCCACGGCGTGGGCTTCCACAGCACGCCAAGCTCCACGCCCTTGCTGGTGACGCTGCCGGCATTGTGGAAGGAATTGCCGCAGCCCGGATTCTGCTGCTGGTTGGTCGGGCAGGGGTTGTACTGCAGCAGGCGGTTCTCGAACTTCACATAATAGCCGGTCAGCGACGCCTGGAGCTGGCCGCTGACGAAGCGATAGCCGCCCTCGACGCTCTTCGAGGTTTCCGGCTTCAGCGTCTTGCCCTGCACGTCCCACACCGCCTGCGACACCGATTGCGGGCCGAGTTTGAAGCCGCCCTGGTACATCGCCATGTTTTCGGCATAGCTGGCGAACACCTCATGGCCCGGCGCGATCTTCCACCGCACGCCCACTTCGGGCAGGAAATTGTCCTTGGCGACCAGCGTGCCGCTGGCGAACTGGCTCGACGCCGGCGGCGCCGCCTTGGCGATGCCGCGCATCGCCTCGGCATCCGACTTGGCATAGGTGCTCTTGAACCCGAAATCGACGCTCAGCGCGTCGTCGAACAGCCTGACCGTGTCCTGGACGTAGAATTGCTCGGTCTTCCAGGTGGTGCGCTGCACCCATTGCGCGGTATCCGGCTGGCCCTGCAGGAACTTCGCCAGGCTGAACGGCCCGGTGACGTTGGTCCAGATATAGCGCGCGGCGCTGCTGACATTGTCCTCCACCCAGAAACCGGCCTCGAGCTGGTTGAAGCCGAGCTGCCAGCTCAGGCTGCCGATCGCGCCGGTACGGTCGATGGTGTAGCGCGTATCGCGGATCTGCACCGGCACGTCGTCCGCGGTCGAAGTCGTGCCCTGAGTGGACCAGCCCGTGATGAAGTTATTGCCGGCGCCCTTGTCGGTGTGGTGATAGATCTGCCCGCGCACGCTCAGGTTCCTGGTCAGCCTGAAATCGCCGGCGATGTAATAGAGATTGTCGTTGCGCAGGATCTGGCCGTTGGTGAAGGTGACGTCGGCGCGCTTTTCGGGCAGCGTCGAATCCACGCATTTGGTCGGCGCGGTCGGCGCCGTTACCGAGCAATAGGCGCGGTCGACATAGGCCTGCCAGTTCGGCGCATAGCCGCCCCAGTCCCAGCCGAGCCGACCGAGCATGTCCTTCGACAGATAGGCGTCGTCCGCCTGGTTGGTGCGCGACAGATCGACAAAGGCCGTGATCGTGCCGCCGTCGAACGCATATTTCAGCTTGGTGTTGAGCTGCTTGCCGGTCGACTTGTTATAGGCGCCCTGGTTCACGAACAGCTTCTGCTCGCTATACTGGCCGGAGAGATAGGCCGAGAAGCCGCCATGCTCGCCGGTGTCGACACGCACATAGGCGCGCCGGCTGTCCTCGCTGCCGATGGTGCCGTTGGCCGCGATGCCCATCTCCTTGTGCGGATCGCTGCTGAAATAGGTCAGCGCGCCGCCGAGATTGCTGGTCGAGGGGATGGCGAGGCCGGCGATGCCGGTCGCCAGATCGGCGCGGCCGAGATTCTCCGAGATCAGCGCGCGGCTGATGGTGAGGCCGTTGTAATTATTATAGGCGCCATCGCCGAGCGGCATGCCGTCCAGCGTGTAGCCGAGATGCGTGGTGTTGAAGCCGCGCACCTGCAGCGACAGCGACTGTTCGTTGACGCCGAGCGCGTCGATCGACTGAGCGCTCACGCCGGGCAGGAAGTTCAGCGCCTTCTGCACGCTGGTGCCCGGCGGCAGCACGTCGAGATTCGAGGGCAGCAGGGTGAGGACCGATCGCGTCGCGCCGCTGCCGACGACGACGATGTCCTCGGGCTCGCCGCTGTCCACGGCGACGGCATCCGGGCCGACAGCGGCCGTCTGGACCTGAGCCGTCTGGGCCTGCGCGGCGGCCGGCACGAGCGCGGCCAGCGCGGCCGAGGCCATCAGAACGGCATAAGCGTGGCCGCGGCGCAGCCGGCGGCGCGAAAGTTCGATCATGATCATTCCCCATCTCACGGCCAGAGGGGCCGCCCGCCCGCGCAGCTAGGCGGCGCGCGCGACACTATCGTTACGGGCGAGTGACGTTTTCGTGACGGCGCGCGATGCGAGGGGTGTGTTGCTGAAGGGCAACGACCCGGCGCGGTGCCGCTGCGGGATGGCGCGACGCCGTTCCCGGCGATTGACCGGCACCGCCATCATGGGCGAGTGACGCAAGCGCGCCGGATAGCGTCCACCGACTCCGAAAGGCCATGCTCCATGAACGGCACTATCGCCTCATGTGCGTCCCTGGCGATGATGCCGGTCATGGCGCGGGCGGAGGTGGCGTTGGCGTGAACGCGGGGCAAGCGCGACCCGCAAGATTCGCCCGCCATGTCCGGCGGGCTGTCGCTGCCCTGGCCGCGCTGGTGCTGCTGGCGCTGATCGCCTGGGTCCTGGTCTTGCCGACGCCGCGGTTTGCGAAGCCCGGTGGGCCTTATGCGATCGGCAGCCGCATTTATTATTGGACCGATCCGTCCCGACCCGAGCCCTTCACCGCCGATCGCGGCGATCATCGCCGCGTGGTGGCGCAAATCTGGTATCCGGCTTCCGGACCGGGAAAGGTRCAGCGCTATATCGACCGGCGCGAAGTCCTCGACGCGATCGCGGGCCGGTACCGGCTCCCGCCCTGGCTTCTCGGGAGGCTGAAGGACGCGCCTACGCATGCCGGCCAGGATGCCCGCCCGGACGGACGGCGGCATCCGGTGCTGATCAATCCGACGGGGTTGTCGGGGTTCAGGGCAGCAAGCCTGTTCTGGATCGAGGAGCTCGTGTCCTACGGCTATGTCGTGGTCACCCTGGATCAGCCGGGCACGGCCGCGGCAACGATCCTCCCCGACGGCGCGACGGTGCCGCTGGTCGCGGACTTCGCGGCGTTCAACCGGTACATGCCCCTGGCGCTGTCGCGGCAAGGCGATCGCGGGCTTGCGATGAATGGCGTCGCCTTGCCAGGCGGGATCATCCCTTTCCTCGCGCAGGATCTCAGCTTCGTCCTCGACCGGCTCGGCAGGCTCGATCGGGAAGACCCCGTTGTCGCGAACGCGCTGGACCTGACGCATGTCGGCGCCTTCGGCATGTCGCTTGGCGGCTATATCGTTCCCGAGGCATGCCTGCGCGACGCCCGATTCCAGGCGTGCGTGGCCGTCGATGCGGGGAAAAGCGCCGCCGTTGCGCGGGACGGGCTGCAACAGCCCCTGATGATCATCAGCCGGGACGCACAGGTCATGCGGGAGGAACGCAGCCGGGCGGGCGGATGGCCCGAAGCTGAAATCGCCCACACCATCGCCAGCCAGCGGGCACTCTTCGAGCGGAACCGCGGCGATGCCTATTATGCGACCATGAACGGCATGTACCATCTGAACTGGACGGACGCGCCGCTCTGGTCGCCGCTCGTTCGGCTGGCGGGGCTTGCCGGCCCGATCGATCCGCGTGTCGGATATGAGATGACCAACGCTTGCACGCGCCTGTTTTTCGATCAGTATCTGCGCTCGGACCGCAGCGCCCGGGTCTGTGGAAAGTTCGTCGGCCAGCCATCGCTGCGACTGGAATTTCACGCGCGGTCATAAACTGCCCTGCGCGTTTCCGGACAGGCATTGCGATCCAGGGCCGCCGTCAGGGCTCGACAGGACCGGCCGACCTTTCGCTCTCCCGACTCACATCCGTCGCGCTGGCGTTCGGGCTGGAGCTTGCCACCCCTGGACGATGCGGCCCTCCGTTCCCGCCGATATATCGATAATCGATATTATCGATTGACGATAAGGCGACTCGGCATTATTGATTATCGATATCGAGCGTATCGATGTTCGATAGGAGGAGGCACTCGATAAACCGAAATGCCATTGCCCGATCCGACCTTGCGGCGACTGCCGCCGCCTGACCGTAACCCTCAAGGATACAGACCATGTCCCGCATCTTTTCCGATCCGCTTCTGTCGATTACCCAGAAGCTTCTCCGGGTGCTTTCCGTCCTGTTGTTCTTCCTCGCCGGCCTGGTTCTGGCGATCGCCCTGATCGGCCTGATCTTCGGCGTCCATACCAGCCCTTATGCAACGACATCTCCTGGCGGGGACGATTCGCCGCTGCTGTTCCTGGCGATAGCGGCACCGCTGGCCATCTATGGATGGTTCCTGCTGACGCTCGAGAAGATCGTCGGCTCCGTGAAGGCCGGGTCACCGTTCGTCGCGGTCAACGCCGACCGGCTGGCGCGGATGGGCTGGATCGCGCTTCTGCTGAAACTGGTCTCGCTGGCCGAATCCGGCCTGATGCCCGCCATGCCCTACGCCCTCCGCTTCGCCTCGCGTCTTTCCGGTCCCGATGTGCTGGTGATCCTGGTGCTGTTCATCCTGGCGCGGGTGTTCCGCCAGGGGGCGGCGATGCATGCCGATCTGGAAGGAACCATATGATGGCGGAAGCAGGCGACCGCATCAGGGTCGATCTCGACGACCTGCTGTACCAGCACCGGATGACGCTGACCGAACTCAGCAACCGCATCGGATTGACGCTGGCCAATCTGTCGATCCTCAAGACCGGCAAGGCCAAGGCGATCCGCTTCTCGACGCTCGAAGCGATCTGCCGCGAGCTGAAATGCCAGCCCGGCGACCTGCTCCGCTACGATCCGGAGTGAGCCGTGCGGAGCTCAAACCTTGAAGCAATGGTCGCGGTGCCATTGCAGAAAATGCGGATGCGGACGATCGGCCGGGCGCAGCGGCGGCAGGGCATGGCCGCTCCTGTTGATCATCGCGGTCACGCCGTCGGGATCGTTGATCTGGCGGGAGACGAGGATCTTCAAATCATCGTCCAGGCTGATCAGCCCACGATCGAACATCCAGTGGACGGTGCCGGACAAGGCCAGGCCGTTGGTGACGATGTCCGGCCCGCTCGCCTCGACCGGCCGGATATGTGCCGCCTGCACTTCGGCCCGGCCGCCGCCGTTGATCAGCTTCAGCCCGGTGATGGCGCAGCGCTCGTCATAAGCGCGCAGCACGACGCGGCGAAAGATGCGATCCCGCACGATGCGCGAGCCATAATAGCCGATGCGATCGCGTTCCTGCTCGAACGGGAAAGGCGCCCGCTCCTCCTGCAGGAGATTGGGGGCGAGCGCAGGATCGTCGTCGCGCGGCAGCAGCGTGTCGTCCCCGCCAAGGCCAAGCTCGATGATGCGGTTGAAGTCCGCGGCAGAGATCGGCCGGACCGCCGATTGCGCCCGGCCGGAGATGGCGCCGGCATCGTTCAGCAAGCCGTGCTCGACCGGATCGCCGGGGCTGCCGAACGGCACGGGGTTGGGGAAATCGAGATAACTGCCCGGCTCGATCACCGCAATGAACATGTTCGGCGTGCCGGGGTCGGGAATGATCCGCCGGACCTTGGCGACGGCGAAATAGCCGCGCGTGCCGCGCACCTTGCGGGGTTCGTAATAGAGGATCCAGTTGCCCTCTGTTTGCCTGGCACGGGTGAGATAGGGGCGGGGAAATTGGTAGCGCTCGGCGGGGCTATCTTCGTAGATCGAGTCTGCGCGGTGGATGAAGACGCCGAAGGCCATGGGAGGGTCATAGCTGGGAATTTGGGGGACCCAAAGGGCGATGATGGGGGTGTTTGAGACTGATACAGGAACGGGGCCAGCTATGCGCCGGTTGCGGACATTTCCAAGATCCAAATCGCTCGCCGAACCTCAAGCTATTGCGATTGAAAGCATTTGATTGCCGTGAAGAGATGATGCAACGGGACAGCCCTAAAGGGGAGGCTGTATGCGTAAGGCGAATTTGTGGGTTGGCTGTTGCATCCTCCTCGCAAGCTGCGGCGGTGGCGGCGGCAGCACGGGTGGGTCTGGAACCGTCACGCCTGCGCCAAGCCCTACCCCTACTCCTACTCCGTCGCCGACGGTGACGCCCAAACTTACCTACCTATATTCCTTCGGATCGAACACGCCTGACGGCTATCAACCGAACGGCCCCATGCTGCAGGCGAGCGACGGCAATTTCTACGGAACTGCCAATGGGGGACCGAACAGCTGCCGGCCGGGTGCCACAATTCAATGTGGAGTCATCTTCAAGATCACGCCCGATGGCCAGGAATCGATCCTCTACGCCTTTGGGAGCAGGCCCAACGACGGTTACACACCTTACGCGCCGCTAATCCAGGGAAGCGATGGCGCCATTTACGGAACTACCGCCAATGGCGGGGCGTATGGCGGCGGCGGGACGGTGTTCAGAATAACCCTGGGCGGTCAATACAGCATATTATATTCTTTCGGCGCGACCCCGGCGGACGGCATTGTGCCGAACCGCGTGATCCAGGCCAGTGACGGTAATTTCTACGGCACGACCTCCTCTGGCGGTGCTAACCATTGCAACCAAATTCCGCAGAGCGGCGGCAATTGCGGTACTGTGTTCAAGCTGACGCCGGGCGGTGTGGAAACCGTGCTCTATTCATTCGGAGGATCGGCGTCTGACGGCGTGCAGCCCGGTGGTTTGACTCAGGGGAGCGACGGCAACTTCTACGGCACGACGCAAAATGGCGGCGCCAATAGCTGCAGTACGACAGGTGAAACGCACGATTGCGGGACCGTGTTTAAGGTCACTCCCGGCGGTGCAGAAACAATCCTCTACTCCTTCGGGAATGGATATAGTTCCGGCTTCCTGACCCCGGATGGAATAGCGCCCGGCGGTGATCTGGTGCAGGGCAGCGACGGCGCATTTTACGGCACTACCGTGTCGGGCGGCCAGGGCCGCTGCGGGGGATTTTTCGGCTGCGGGACGGTGTTCCGGATTACCCCTGCAGGCGCCCTAACTGTCATCTACGCCTTCTCCGTCAATTCGCGGGCGGACGGCAGTGGTCCCTTTGGCCTCATCATTGGGCCTGACGGAAGCTTCTATGGCACCACATCCTCAGGCGGGAGTTTTTCGTGCGACTCTTGCGGGACGGCTTATCGCCTGACGCGGTCGGGCGTGCTCACGACGCTATATTCTTTCGGCCCGGTAAATCAGGCGCCAAACGACCCCAGTGCCGGTCTTGTGATGGGCAGGGATGGTGCTCTTTATGGTACAACGCGATCAGGCGTTGTTGGGTCAACCGGCGGCGGAACAGTGTATAAGTTGACGCTATAGTAACGAGAATATCCGGACTGCCGCAATGGTGCTTCAACGCACGGCGGTAGTAGATTTGGATCTAGGAAGGCGGGATCGATCTGCCGTAGTCAGTCCAGTAATCGACGAAGGTCGCCGCAATGCCGGGGGGCTTAAACAACGGCAAAATTCGCTGCCGAATCCCTTGGATCGAAGCGTCGGGCGGGGCATCGAGCCCCGCTCGACGCTGCCCCACCCCTTGCCCCTCCCCTGAAGAGGAGGGGTTAAGATAAAAAACGGCGCAGGGGTTACCCCCGCGCCGCTCTCTCAATCAGCCTCCCGGCCGGATCAGTGCTTCTTTTTCTTCTTCTTCCCCGCATCCGCGCTCTCGTCCGGCGCCGGGGTCGCCGTATCGGCTGACGGGTCGCTCGGCGGCGGGGTGGTGGTGGCGCTGTCCGGGGCCGGTGCCGGCGTCGTCGCATCAGGTGCGGGCGCGGGCTGAGTCTGCGGCACCGGGTCCGTCGGGGGGATGGGCGTGGTCGTCGGCGGGGTGCCCGGTGGGGTCTGTTGCTGGGCGGTGGCGGGCAGGGCGATGGCGAGTGCCGCGCCGGCGATGGCCGTGCTCAAGATCCTGATATTCATGGTCTATCCTCTCGGGTAATGATGCCCCTGTGCCGATGGACATGGCGCAGCGCGGCGGTCGTTTCGACCCTGACTCGACGGACCGAGCCAGTCGCGGGGCGTGCGGAAATCACCGGATCGGTTCGTCCCGCGCGGCGGTTCGGCTCGTCGTACCCGATCCCTCAACGCCAACCCCTCAACGGATATCGCGGTACAGGTCGTACGAGTCATCGCGCAGGTCGCGGTAGAGATCCTCCTCCCATTCCGGCCGGCGCACGCGGCGATCGTGCCGTGCTTCCTCCCAGGTATCGACCTTCATCGAGCGGAAATTGGCCAGGCACACCGCGTCGCCGGCATCGGGCGAGCGGCCGAGCAGCGCCTTCATCTCGTCCTTGGAGCGCACCAGGATGCCGCGCGCCGTCGCGCTCCAGTGATAGGCGGCGAGATCGGCGCGCAGCGATGGATCGTCGGGCAGCGCGATCGGCTCGGCCCCTTGCGGGTCGAGCGCCTCGCGCAGGCGCCACACCATCTCCGCGCGGACATTGACGAATTTCAGCCGGCCGTCGGCGGTGCCGTGCCCGCTCGCCGAGGCAGCGTTGACCGCGATCGTCTGCACCCCGTTCTCGGTCAGGAAATTGGCGGTGGTCAGGCCCCATCCGATCACGTCGACATGCACCACCGCGCGGTCGCGGCGGTGGCGGATGACATGGCCGGCGGTGATCGGACCGCCCGCATCCTGCGGAATCTCGCGGCCGGGCACGCGGATCAGCGGCGCGAACCAGCTGCCGTGGCGGCAGGAAATGACGAACGCGTCGCGCCCGCCCACCGCCACGTCGACGCCCATCGACTCCATCGGCGGCAGCCAGTCGCGCGGGGTCCAGCGCGCCATCGCGGCGTCGATCCAGGCGGTGGGGATGACCTGCCAGTCGTCATCCTCCACCCCGGCGGTGAAATCGCCGGTCAGCATCTGCGACCGCAGCGGCTCGGGCATCGCCTGCAGCGTGTCGACATAGCCGGTGCGCATGTAGAAATGATTGTCGGTCACCCGGCTCGGCACGAAGGTGCGCGAGCGCGGCGTGACGATCTTTTCCGCGCCGAAATCCGCCGGGTCGAAATCGTAAAGCGGCTCGCCCTTGAAGATCACGAACGGGTCGGCGCGCGGCATCTCCCGGTCGTGCCCGCGCAGGGTGGTGAACCAGCGCAGCTCGCCGGGCTCGGCCGGATGGGGGTGTTTCGGGTCGAGCCAGGGCGCGAAGAAATCGAGCACCCAGCGCCCCTCCGCATTGGTCGGCGGGTTGAACGTCATCACCACGCGGGCGCGCTGGGCCGGGTCGCTGGTGCGCGCCCAGCCCATGGTGAAGCGCACCTGCGCCTCGCGCATCTCGGTCGCTTCGTCATAGGCGATCAGGTCGTGCGGGCGGCCCTGCCATTTGTGATGATCCTGCGGGCCGTCGAGCCCGCCGAATTCGATCAGCCTGTCGCCGGCGCCATCGGGCAGGCGCCACGCGCTGCGGCTCTGGTTGAAGCCAATCGTCGATCCCAGTATCTCGCCGATGCGCTGGATGATGCCGCCGGTCTGTGCCTTTTGCCGGCGCAGGATCAGCGAGCGGCGATGGCGGGTGAGCGCCAGGCCGGCGACCAGATCCGACTTGCCGCCGCCCGCCGCGCCGCCATAGCCGGTCACGTCCGCTTCGCTCTCCAGCGCCTGGGCCTGGGCGCCGGGTTGCGGGCGCCACGGCTCGGCCAGGCGGTCGCTCGCGGTGAGCCCCAATATCTCCGCGCGCTCGCTGGGGGTGGCGCGGCGCAGCAGCGCGTCGAGCCGGGCGGGATCGGTCTCGGTCATGCATCATCCTCCGGTGCGATATCGTCATGCTCGATGATCGATGCGTCGTCCCAGCCCGGGGCGTCCGCACCATCGCCGTCGATTGACTCCCCGGCGGAATCGCGCGCGGCGATGGTGGCGAGGATCGAGGAAAGCCGCACCGCGATCGCGGTCGTGTCGACGGCGGCGGCGGCGGCGGCGGCACCCGGGGCCGGCACCCCGGCCCTGGCGCCCGTGCTCCCGATCGCCGTCAGCCCGGCCATCCCGCCGATCCGGCCGTCCATCCCGCCGAAGCGCAGGGGGTACCAGCGCGCCAGGATGCGCATGCGCGTCTCGATGCGCAGGCGCGATCGCGCGACATTTTCCGGATTGCGCTGGGGCGGCGCGTCCGCCTTCGCGTCCTTGCGCTCCAGCCAGTCGTTGCGGCTGTCGTCGGCGATCTCGATCATCTCGTCGACCAGCGCGTCGAAGCCCAGCGCCCGCGCCCGCGCCATGCGCGCAGCGAACGCATCGTCCTCCATCCAGCGGTACACGGTGCTGAAGCGGATCTTCTGGTCGCGGCACAGCTCGCGCAGGGTGATGCCGCGGGAAATCCCGTCGATGATGGTGTCTTCGATGGCGGGGGTGCGACGTCTCATCGCGCCGGATTAGGGCAGGGCGGTGCTGAGTTGAATCGACGGGGATGGCGACTGTCGACAGCGGGCCAGGCCGCTCCCGCGCAGATGACTTACTGGCTTGGGAACAATTTCATCAACAGGCCGATCGCGGCGAACAGCATCAGCTGGCAGAGATAGGAGAAAACGAAGGTTGCGGCAAATTCCAGGATGAGATGCTGATTCCCGATAACTCTGGGATCGGCGACATGAAGGTCGTTATCCCCGGTGCGATACAACATGAAGGTCGTCAGGCCCGCCAAAATCAGAGATAATGGAAGCGCAAGGAGCGACGATCTTGAAATTATCCGAAACATCCCCCGACTCCTGTTCCTGCCTCTTTCTCCACCCGCCTTGAATCCGAATCACGTCCGTCGACGGAAACGTTGCCCGTCGGATCCACGCCTCGTTCTTGTAGATGATTTACGCCCCTGCGCCATAGGCGCAGAGCTTTTGCCACCGTTGTTGTTGAATATCGTGGCGAGATTGTCCGCGATGCGACTGGCATTCTATCGTCATGCGAGCATCTTTCGCGATGATGGACGAATAGGCGACGATGCGAGAGCGATGAGCTAGTCGCCTCGCCTCGTCCCACCACGGATAAGCGCCGGATAACGTTTCTCCATATAATCGTCGTCCAGGAACAGACCGTTGTATTTCTTTAATTACGGTTAATTACTAATTACGGTAATTACGGTGACAGTGCACTTTTAGCGACCTTCCGCCCGCGCCTTGCCGGTGCAAGCGTCCGGCCGCTTTCCCGCTCCAGCGCGGCAAGGAACGCAGCATCGCCCACCGGACGGCCGATCGTCTCGGCTTTCCGCAGTCTGGCAATCTGCTCCTCCTCTTCTCCGGCCGAAAGCAAGGCGCGGAAGTCGGGCTGGCGCTCCAGCACC